>CALQZC010000008.1 GCA_943349045.1 Candidatus Peribacteria bacterium | reverse complement strand
CGTGAATTCTACGCGAGCTCACAGCTCTCACAGTTCATGGATCAGACGAATCCACTCGCCGAGCTCGCTCACAAACGACGTCTCTCCGCGATGGGTCCCGGTGGTCTCTCCCGAGAACGCGCATCGTTCGATGTCCGTGATGTGCACTCATCTCACTACGGCCGTATCTGTCCAATTGCAACACCTGAAGGTCCGAATATCGGTCTCGTCGTCCACTTGGCCACCTACGCTCGTGTCAACAAGTATGGCTTCATCGAAGCTCCATACCGTGGCGTCGCGCATACCGCTCCAAACAAAGCAAAATCACTCGTCGGTCACACGACATACGAGGATATTCTCAATCCAAAAACGAAAGCAGTCATCGTAAAAAAAGACACCAAGATCGATGAATCAGCCGCGAAAAAACTCGAGGCTCTCGAACTCAAAGAAATTCCCGTCTACACCTACGTCACGGATGAAATTACCTACTTCGATGCCGATGCAGAAAAGGAGCTCATCATCGCTCAAGCGAACTCAGCACTCAATGAGATGAGAGAGTTTATTGCCCCACGAGTTCCAGCCCGAAGAAACTTCGAGGCAGGTATGGAACATGTTCGTGACCTCTCGCACATCGACGTCTCACCAAAAGAAATTATCTCAGAAACAACAGCGCTCATTCCGTTCTTGGAACATGATGACAATACTCGTGCATCCATGGGTTCAAACATGCAACGTCAGGCCGTCGCACTTATTTCTCCAGAGGCTCCATACGTTGGAACCGGTATCGAAGAGCTCGCAGCAAAGAGCTCAGGTCAGGTCATCACCTCAGAAGGAAGCGGTACCGTCTCAGCCGTAGACGCCAATGAAATTACGATTATCTACGACAACGGACGAAAAGTTACCTATGTATTACGAATTTACGAACGATCAAATCAGGCAACCTGTATTCATCAACGAGCACGAGTCAATAAAGGACAAAAGGTCAAACGAGGCGATGTTCTCGCGGATGGTGCTGGCACCGAAGGTGGTGAGCTCGCACTCGGCCACAATATCCTCGTCGCCTACATGGCATGGGAAGGATACAACTACGAGGATGCCGTTATCATATCTGATAGACTTCTCGAGATCGGTAAGTTTGACTCAGTTCATATCGAGACATTTACGGTCGACGTTCGTGAAACAAAACTCGGACCTGAGCAGATGACTCGAGACATTCCAAATGTCGGTGAAAACCGTCTGAAGGATCTCGACCAGGAAGGTATTGTTCGTATCGGTGCCATGGTACACGAAGGCGATATCTTGGTTGGAAAAATCACCCCAAAGGGTGAAACCGAACTCACCGCTGAAGAGCGATTACTCCGAGCCATCTTTGGAGAAAAAGCTCGAGATGTGAAAGATACTTCATTGAGACTTCCGGGTGGTGAAGGTGGAAAAATCGTCGACGTTCAGATCTTTATGCGACAGCAGGGTGATGAACTTCCAAACGGCGTTCTCAAACAGATTCGTGTCTCGATCGCACAGACTCGTAAGATCTCAGTCGGTGATAAGGTCGCTGGTCGACACGGAAATAAAGGTGTCATCTCGGTCATCGTTCCACAGGAAGACATGCCATTCCTCCCAGACGGTACTCCAGTCGACATTATTCTCAACCCACTCGGTGTAGCGTCACGTATGAATATTGGTCAGATTCTCGAAACGCACCTTGGTTGGGCGAGTTATACACTCGGATTCAAAGTCGCAACACCAGCACTTAATGGTGTACCAACAGATAAAATTCACGAACTACTCCGGGAGGCAAAACTTCCAGAGTCAGGAAAAATCCAGCTCCACAGCGGAAAAACAGGTGAGGCATTTGATCACCCAACAACGGTAGGTATCGCCTACATTCTCAAGCTTTCACACTTGATTGAAGACAAAATTCACGCCCGATCAATTGGTCCATACTCGCTCGTCACCCAGCAGCCGCTCGGTGGTAAGGCACAGCATGGTGGTCAGCGTTTCGGTGAAATGGAGGTGTGGGCTCTCGAAGCGTACGGCGCCGCACACATTCTTCAGGAAATGCTTACGATCAAATCAGATGATGTCTACGGCCGTTCAAAAGCCTACGAGTCGATCATCAAGGGAGAACAGATCCGAAAACCACGTACCCCAGAATCGTTCAACGTTCTCGCAAAAGAGCTTCAGTCACTTGGTCTCGATGTGATTCCCGTCAATCATATGACGCATGAAGAGCTCGATGCTCAGGAAGAGCAGTACACGCTCGCCGAGGAAGAGATGGAGCACTTTGCACCAGCGACCGTCGGTGACGCTCCAGAAGACGAAGATGGAAAGATGAAGGTTGCAGAAAGTGATGGTGAAGAACTTCTCGAAGAAGAATTCAACGAGGAAGCATCTGAACCAACTGAGCTCCTCGAAGAAGAGCCAGATGCAGAAGAACTCGCAAAGTTCGAGAAGAGTCTCGAAGAAGGAGAAGCGCAGTTTTAATATCAGCAACCCTAATCACTTACATCACCATTCATGAGAAGCATTAACAAAGTTATCATCATCGGAAATGTCACGAGAGATCCAGAAATTCGAGCAACATCCAGTGGACAGAAAGTCGCCACATTTACCATCGCAACCAATCGTACCTGGATGACGCGCGACGGTCGAAAGATGCAGTCAGCCGAGTACCACGACGTCGTAGCCTGGGCACATCTCGCCGACATCTGTGAATCTCACATTCACAAAAGCAAGCTCTTGTACATCGAGGGATACCTCAAGACACGAAGTTGGGACACGCCAGAAGGCATCAGAAAGTTCAAGACGGAAATTGTCATCAACGATCTCGTTATGCTCGACAAACGAGAACATAGCGAAGAAGGAGGAGAGATGGAGGAGTTCACTCCAAGCGAAGACTCAATGAATGCCATGAATTCCATGAGCTCACAAGCACCGATTCAGGAAGGCTCAATCAATATGGATCACGAGCTCGTAATCTAAACTCATCATCCAGAATTTCTCCTTAACTTTCACTAACTTATTCACCTCTTATGCAAACAACCGCCCAACTAAAAAGCAACAAGCTCGACGCATTCGATGCCATTAGCATCTCAATTGCGTCTCCAGAAACCATTCTCGGATGGTCACACGGTGAAGTAAAAAAGCCGGAAACAATCAACTACCGAACTCAAAAGCCAGAGCGAGATGGTCTCTTCTGTGAAAAAATCTTTGGACCTACGAAGAACTGGGAGTGTTATTGCGGAAAATATAAGCGTATCCGATACAAGGGAGTCATCTGTGAAAAGTGCGGCGTCGAGGTTACCCGTTCATCCGTTCGACGTGAACGTATGGGTCACATCAAACTCGCCGTTCCAGTCACCCACATCTGGTATCTCCGTTCAACTCCAAGTCGTATTGGTCTCCTTCTCGACCTTCCAATTAAATCGCTCGAACAAGTCGTCTACTTCGCGGCATATATCGTGACCGCAGTCGATGAGAAGTCAAAAGTCGAGGCGCGAGAACAGCTCGATGCCGAATTCAAGGTTCACCGAAAAAAGACACAGGACGATATGAAAGAAGAAATCGCGGCACGTGGCGACGCAGTTGCTGCTGATATTCAAAAGGACTACGCCAAGAAACTCGAGGAGTTTGATGAACAGTATCATACCGCCAAAGAAGAACTTGCCAGCATTAGTGTCTGCAAGGTTTACTCGGAATACGAGTACCGAGACATGTCCGTCAAGTTTGGTCACGTCTTCAAGTCATCAACGGGCGCTGAGGCAATCCGCGATATCATCGCATCACTCGAACTCAAAAAGCTCGAAGCCCAGCTCGAAACTGATCTCAAAAAGGCATCTGGCCAGAAGCAGAAAAAAATCATGAAGCGACTCAAGCTCGTCAGCTCTCTCTACCAGAGTGACATCAAGCCTGAGTGGATGATCATGACCGCGCTTCCAGTGATTCCACCAGATCTTCGACCAATGGTGCAGCTCGATGGTGGACGTTTCGCCGCATCGGATCTCAATGACCTCTACCGACGAGTTATCAACCGAAATAATCGTCTCAAGCGTCTCCTCGCAATCGGTGCTCCAGAAGTTATCTCACGAAATGAGAAACGTATGCTTCAGGAAGCAGTTGATACCCTCTTGAACAACAACGTACGAAGCGGTCGATCCGTCTTCAACGCTGGCGACAAGCGAAAACTCCGCTCACTCTCTGACATGCTTAAGGGTAAGCAGGGTCGTTTCCGTCAGAACCTTCTCGGTAAACGTGTCGACTACTCTGGTCGTTCCGTTATCGTGGTTGGTCCAAAACTCAAGCTCCACCAGTGCGGTCTTCCGAAACTCATGGCGCTCGAACTCTTCCGACCATTCGTCATCGGAAAACTCATCCGTGATGGATACGCACACAACATCAAGAACGCAGAAAAACTCATCCAGTCAGGCAAAAAAGAGGTCTGGGATATTCTCGAAGAGGTCACGCACAATCAGTACGTACTCCTCAATCGTGCTCCTACCCTTCACCGTCTCGGTATCCAGGCCTTCCAGCCGGTACTCGTAGAAGGTAAGGCGATTCAGATTCACCCACTCGTCTGTGCGGCGTTCAACGCTGACTTCGATGGTGATCAGATGGCGGTTCACGTTCCCCTTTCCGGACAGGCTCAGCTCGAGGCAAAAGAACTCATGCTCTCCGCACGAAATCTCTTGAAGCCTTCTGCAGGTCATCCAATTATTGCTCCAACACAGGATATGGTGCTCGGATGCTACTATCTCACAAAACTTACCGCCGGAAAACATGGTGAAGGTATGATTTTCGGAACAACCGAAGAAGCCGTACTCGCCTATCAGTCTGGCATCGTCCATATCCAAGCTCCAGTCAAAGCTCGTCTCAAGGATGGACGTATCGTCGACACCACAACAGGACGACTCGTCTTCAACTCATTCATTCCTAAGCAGCTCGGATACATCAACGAAACCATCGACAAGAAGCGTCTCGAAAGTATCATCTCCGACACCTTTGAACAGTGTGGCACGGACATCACCGCGGTCACCGCTGACTCGCTCAAGCGTCTCGGATTCCAGTTCGCCACCTCATCCGGTCTCTCGATTGGTGCGGCCGATATGATCGTTCCAGATGACAAGGAAGCCATTGTTGAAAAATCAAGCGAGGTCGTTCATCAGATCAATCTCCAGTACGCACAAGGTCTCGTCACCGACGAAGAACGATATCTTCACACCATTAAGGTTTGGTCAGAGACAAAGTCGAATATTGCCAACTCAATGATCAAGGCCTTCGACGACGAAAATCACCTCCACTACATGATTAACTCTGGCGCCCGTGGTAACTGGGGTCAGGTAACACAGCTCTGTGGTATGAAGGGTCTCGTAGCCAATCCGGCCGGTAAAACGATTGAGCTCCCAATTAAATCAAACTTGAAAGAAGGCTTTACGATTCTCGAGTACTTCATCGCGACGCACGGTGGACGTAAGGGTAAGTCCGATACAGCGCTCAAGACAGCTGAGGCAGGTTACCTCACACGACGTCTCGTTGATGCCGTACAGGATGTGGTGATCCGTGAGTACGACTGTGGATCTGAGATGATTCACATGGTAACTCGTCAGGAAAGTATTGAGATTGGTGAAGAGTTTGAAAACCGTATTTACGGTCGAGTACTCGCCCTTCCAGTCATCTCAGTAAAAACCGGTGAAGTCATCTCGGAGAAGGATGTAGAAATCGACAACGCGCTCGTCAAACGAATCCGAAAGGAAAACGTTGAAGAGGTTGGCGTTCGATCAGTCCTCACCTGTACGACCGAAGGTGGCATCTGTGTAAAGTGTTATGGAAAGGATCTCGGTACCAACCAGACGGTTGAGATCGGAACCGCTGTCGGTATTATCGCGGCTCAGTCCATCGGTGAACCGGGTACTCAGCTCACGATGCGTACGTTCCACATGGGTGGTGTCGCGGAAGGAAAAGATATCACGCAGGGTCTTACTCGTGTTGAAGAACTCTTCGAGGCACGAACACCGAAGTCACCAGCCATCTTCGCTGAGTTCGACGGAAAGATTACCTACGACAAGAAAGGTCAGCAGATTGAAATTGTTCTCACGAACGAAAATC
This sequence comes from Candidatus Peribacteria bacterium, assembly GCA_943349045.1. Taxonomy (GTDB): domain Bacteria; phylum Patescibacteriota; class Gracilibacteria; order UBA1369; family UBA12463; genus CALREA01. Next base: position 24,558 of record CALQZC010000008.1, on the reverse strand, counting down.
CAGTTGAGAAAAACTACCTCGTTCCTGCTGAAATGCAGATCGCGGTGAAGGTGGGACAGAAGCTCAAGGAAAACGATATTCTCGCTCAGAATCCAGATAACAAGGCAGCGGTCCGAGCCGACGACGCTTGCATTGTTCACGAGATCGATGACGAGAAGATCACGGTAAAAACCGAAGGCACCAGCGAGAAGCGATACAAACTTCCACACGGTCGAACCATCAAGGTCAAGGATGGACAGATGGTCAAGAAGGGCGAGGCGATGACCGTTGGTCACTTCAACCTTCGAGAACTTATGCGTCTCACCGACATCTACACCGTCTCGAAGTATATCATGACGGAGGTTCAGAACATCTATGCATCACAGGGTCAGACGATTAACGATAAGCACATCGAGATCATCGCTCGACAGATGCTCTCGAAAGTCCGAATCATCGAGGCAGGAGACACGAACTTCCTCCCTGGCGAAATCTCAGACATTATCACCTACAGCGTCAAGAATGCTACTGCCAAACAGGCAGGAAAAAAACCGGCGCGTTCTGAGCGACTTCTCCTTGGTCTGACACGTATCTCCCTCTGTACCGACAGCTGGCTCTCTGCAGCCTCATTCCAGGAAACGATCCGTGTTCTCGTCGAAGCCTCAACAACCAAGCGAATCGACAAACTCGAAGGTCTCAAGGAAAACGTCATCATCGGTAAACTCATTCCGGCCGGCGCCACCTATCGAAAGCGTCATGGCGACCGTGTCCAGCACATGAACAACATGATGAACGAGGAGATCGAAAAGAAGCTCCGAAAGCCACCCGTCGACCTCGTCGAACGCAAAGCCTACTTCGAAGAGTTCGAGCGAAGCTCAAATTTGTGCCCAATTGTGTAGCACACACGAACAACGTGAGTGTGCGAACCCGAATTGAATTTCAAACCACCCCACAGCCGGGGTGGTTTTACTGATAATGTACCAATAGCCCTAGGTAAGTATTGACATATAAAAATTAATATGTACAATACTAATACTAAGGCACATAACCAACTCATCACATGAGCCGACTCAACGCTTTCAAAGCTGCCCTTCAGCCAACACCAGCCGAAATTGAAGCTACACAGCAGATAGAAAAATCCCACAACGACGCAATGGCGCACATCGATCAAGGCTATACCATCGGCCAAGGAACAAATACCGCGAGATTACGCGCAGAAGCTGAAGGGCAAGGATTATGCCTTTCATTCAACAGAAGACTCGTACGCGCCTTAGGTGCCGCGCTGACCGGAGCCACGGAAGACAAAAGCTAGAGCAGCTTCATCGTACAGAAAGAGATCATCTTGCGATCGATTTATCAAAAAATTCAGTTGCATTGAGCAAGAATGTAAGCTAAATTATGCGGGCTATACACGAGCAGTAGCGAGTGTAGCGCCCGTATTCGTTTCTGTATTTAACCAATTTCACATCAATGCCTACCGTAAACCAACTTATCAGAAAGCCACGAAAACCTCTTAGGGCAAAGTCAAAGTCGACCGCGCTGCTCTCTGGTTGGAACACGCTCAAGAACGGTCCGATCAAGCTCAATGCTCCGTTTAAACGTGGCGTATGCGTACAGGTAAAAACCATGACACCAAAGAAACCGAACTCAGCGCTCCGAAAGGTCGCCAAGGTTCGTCTTACGAACGGCGTTGAAGTTATCGCGTATATCCCTGGCGAAGGCCACAATCTTCAAGAACACTCGGTCGTTATGATCCGTGGAGGTCGTGTCCCAGATCTACCAGGTGTCCGTTACCACATTGTTCGAGGCGTTCTCGATCTTCAGGGTATCGACAAGCGACGACAGGGACGATCACGATACGGAACCAAGAAGCCAAAGGCAAAAAAGGCAGCGTAACAATATTATTAAACTCTCGTAATTCTCAACCACCATGGCACAAAAGCGCATTAATTACATCCCCGAAGGGTCTACTCCAACTCAGGAGAAATTTATTAATTACATCATGGAAGAGGGAAAGAAGTCGATCGCTCGACAGATCTTTCAGGAAACTCTTGAATTAATCGAGGCAAAGGGAAACAAGAAGCCAATCGAAATCTTCGAGAAGGCTCTCGCGAATGTAAAACCAAACATGGAAGTTCGACCACGACGTATCGGTGGCGCGGTCTACCAGATTCCAGTTGAAGTCAAGCCACACCGACAAATTGCACTTTCATTCCGATGGATCATCGGTGCAGCTCGTGGTCAGAAGGGTCAGAAAATGGCTACCAAGCTCGCTCGTGAACTGATGGATGCTGCCAACGAAACCGGCTCATCAATCAAGAAACGAGATGAGACTCATCGAATGGCACAAGCCAACAAGGCATTCGCCCACTTGGCAAAGTACCAGGGAGTCTAACACACCACACACGAGTGCGTAAGCACGAGTGTGGCCGAAGCATAGCGGAGGCGTTCCTGTATCCGCCCCCGTCCCCTTTTACAAATCTTTCCCCCTCTTTACCACTTTAATCCCTCATCCCCATGGCCGACGAATCCCGTATTGTACCCCTAGACCGTCTCCGAAACTTCGGAATTATCGCGCACATCGATGCAGGAAAAACGACGACAACCGAACGTGTACTTTTTTACACGGGAAAAAATTATAAAATCGGTGAGGTGCACGAGGGTGCCGCAACCATGGACTGGATGGCACAAGAGCAGGAACGAGGTATTACGATTACAGCTGCGGCAACGACCTGTTTCTGGTCTCCAAGCCAGCATAACGGCCACGGCGAACCGGCAGATCTTCACCGTTTCAACATCATCGATACTCCGGGCCACGTAGACTTCACGGTTGAAGTTGAGCGTTCACTCAGAGTACTTGACGGTGGTTGTGTCGTCTTCGACGGATCACAGGGTGTTGAGCCACAGTCAGAAACCGTCTGGCGTCAGGCTGATAAATACGATGTTCCACGTATCGCTTTCATCAACAAGATGGATAAGATCGGTGGTGATTTCTATATGTCTCTCAAGTCAATTCACGATCGTCTCAATCCGAATGCATTCGCCGTCCAACTTCCAATTGGCGCCGAGAACCAGTTCAACGGTATCGTCGATCTCATCGAACGAAAGGCCTACATGTTCGAAGGAAAACACGGCGAAGTTCTCAAAGAAATTCCCGTTCCGGAAGATATGAAAGAGCAGATGGAAGAGTACCGACACAAAGTCGTAGAACGAGCTGCCGAGTTTGAAGAGGAGCTTCTCAATAAATACGTCGAGGGTGTAGAGCTGACCGTTGCAGAAATCAAACGTGGTATTCGAAAAGGAACGATTCTTGGAAAAATTTACCCGGTCCTCTGCGGTAGCTCACTTCAGGATAAAGGGGTTCAGCTCATGCTCGACGCCGTCGTCGAGTACCTCCCTTCTCCTCAAGATGTTCCACCACTCAAGGGAACTGATCCAGATACTGGCGAAGAGATGACACGAAAACCAGACGACTCAGAACCGTTCACGGGTCTCGTCTTCAAGATTGCTACCGATCCATTCGTTGGAAAGATCGCCTTCTTCCGTGTCTACGCTGGTGTTCTCAATGCCGGTAGCTACGTTCTCAACGCATCAACGGGTGAAAAAGAGCGTATCTCTCGTCTGATCCGTATGCACGCAAATGATCGTGAAGAAATCAAAGCTGTGCACGCTGGTGATATCGCCGCAACCGTTGGCCTCCGAGGAACTATCACAGGCCACACGATTTGTGACCCAGACAAGCCAATTCTCCTCGAGTCCATCAACTTCCCAGAACCAGTTATCCAGATCGCCATCGAGCCAAAGACAAAAGCTGATCAGGAAAAAATGGGTGTCGCTCTCATGAAACTCGCCGAAGAAGATCCAACATTCCGTGTCTCTTCCAATGAAGAAACGGGCCAGACGCTCATCGCCGGTATGGGTGAACTTCACCTCGATATCATCGTCGATCGTATGCGACGTGAGTTCAAAGTTGAGGCAAACGTCGGTAAACCACAGGTCGCTTACCGAGAAACCATTCAGGTTCCAAAGAAGATGGAGGAAAAATACATCAAGCAGTCTGGTGGTAAGGGTCAGTACGGTCACGTCGTCATGGAGTTCGAGCCAAATCCAGGCAAGGGCTTCGAGTTTGTCGACAAGGTCGTCGGTGGACGTATTCCACGAGAGTTCATTCCAGCAGTAGAAAAAGGTATCAAAGAAGCTCTCACGCGCGGTATCCAGGCCGGATATCCGATCGTGGATGTCAAAGCAACACTCCTCGATGGTTCATACCACGACGTCGACTCATCAGAACTTTCATTCAAAATCGCCGCATCGATCTGTTTCCGAAACGCCGCTATGGCAGCTCAGCCAGTCATTCTCGAACCAATCATGAAGGTCGAAGTCACCTCACCGGAACAGTACTTCGGTGATGTCATGGGTGACCTCTCGTCACGACGTGGTCAGATCACTGAGTCCTCCGACCGAGGTCTCGCAAAGATCATCCACGCCTTCGTCCCACTTTCACAAATGTTCGGCTACGCTACCGACCTCCGCTCCAACACCCAGGGCCGTGCTTCCTACGCCATGGAGTTCGACCACTACGAAAAGTGCCCAACCAACATTATGGCAAAGGTCATTGAGGAGCGAAGTAAGGGGTAGGGATAGGAAAAATATTATAGAAACAATCAAAAAAACAGGACTCTCGAAACGTCCTGTTTTTTGCAAACACCAAAATCATTGCAAAAAAAAAGCAAAATCGTATAATCACAGCAACTAACCCCTCGCTAACATGAAAAAAAATATATGGCTCGGCCTGAGCCTCGTGATTGTCATGATCACAACCAGCTGTTCCCTCAATAGCAGCGGACTTAAAGGATCCTTTATGACAGAAGGAGGAGGAATAGAAATCACGCCAAGCGATACGCCATTTCCAACTCTTGCCTGCAAAGAAAATGGATCACCGCAAGACGCAACATTTGTCATCGCTAATAACGCAAAAAGACCAAGGCAAATAAATAGAATCGGAGTCAATTTTGATGGAAAAGGCATGGATCAATTCACTGTGGAAGCGATTAAACTGGTCATAAAAAATAGCAGTGAGACATTCGAGGTACCTTTCCAGTTAACACTCGAGTCATCAAAAGTTGTATATTTCGATTTGAAAGAAGCATTAAAGGCCGGAAAAATTTTCTCATTGCCAGTCGTAGAACCGTTCAGTGGAATACAGGCAAGTGTTCTTTTCACGGGAGTAGCAAAAAAACCGATGGGGCCTCAGGAAGTCATAGAACCAATCGATGTTTCAATTGTAAGTGGAGAATTTCAGTACATGGAAAAGATCTACGAATATAGCGACATGCAGGCACCAGTCGTAACGGTCAAAATGGCTCTCTGTGGAGCTCCACAGGGCCAACCAGGTGGAATGTCATCGGGACCATCAACAGAAAAAGCAGCTCCAACTTCAGCGGCATCAGCACCACAAACTCCAGTAAAAAAATGTGCCTACGCAGCAAAAAATGGAATACCGGGAATCGGAATGCCCGTACTCGCCAAATGGAAAAATGGATACCAGTGGTATCCAGGTAAAATAAGTGATTATACCGAAGTAGGATTCAGTGAGAATGTTCAGCAAAAAGATTTTTCCTTCAGTATTGATTATGATGATGGAGGTAAGGAAGATAATCTCGGATGCAGTCAGATAGCATACATGAAGGGGCACCCTGCATCGGTGACGCCAGAACAAAAAGTTGTCATTTTCAGTAACGATTCAAATGCATATTGGAGCGCACATGTTGTATCCTTTGAAAACGGCATGGTAACCGTGTCATACGATGATGAGCCAACCAAAAATAAAACTGTAGCTCTTTCGCTAGTCTGGACTCCGCTAGAATAAAATTCACAATTTTAAAAAATCAAAAAGCAGGACCCTCAAAGTCCTGCTTTTTTATAATTCTCATATGAAAAAATGGCACTAAAAAAGCCTTAAGTTTCAAATAGCATGTTTAGCAGCAGGTAAGAGTTTAGAGTAAAAATTATTTCATTACTGAGATAACTTTCTATTCATTAGGTTACCCCGCCGAATAATCTGTCTGTAACTTCTCTTTAAACACCGAGCCCGTTTAAAGTCAGTTTGCAGTGGCCGTATATCTTTGGGAAAATATAGAACCAGGCTTATTTATGCGATCTAAAACTTAAGGCACAGCCGGCGATAAATTGCTTTATAACCGCTTGCGCCTCAAGTTCCACCTATTTATTAAAGAACACATATATAATACCAGATTTCGAGAAAAAAAGCAAGTACGGCGAAAGAAGCGAAGAATCAAAGCTAAAAACAGTTTGACATACACCAAGATTAACGGGAAAATGGAGCCTATTTAACACCATCCACACATGGACCCAATTGTTCACTTCGAAATCCCTACCGACAACATGCCACGCGCAGAAAAGTTTTATCAGGAAGCATTCAGCTGGAAAACAGAAAACTGGCAAAACAAGTATACGATGGCGTACACAGCAGAAATTGATCCAACAACCCATACGCCCAAAGAAATTGGCAAAATCAATGGCGGCTTACTCATGCGCAACCCGGCCACACCAACCCCAATTCTCACCATCCAGGTCGCATCGATCGACGACTCCGCAAAGAAAATCGAAGCCGGCGGCGGCAAACTCACCCGCGGCAAAGAAGCCATTGGCGAGATGGGCTGGGCGGCCTACTTCCAGGACTCCGAAGGAAATATTCTCGGCCTCTTCGAGTATAGTAAAAAGAATTAAGCCTGAATCAATCCCTCATATATTCTTATCTTCTATGTCACAATCACCTGGTGGCGCAGCCAAATTATTAGCAAGACCAATACGATCTACGGATTACACCGTAAGGCAAGGAAAATGCGACAGAGTGATAGATCTGTTGAGTAATCGGCACATGCCGATACCACTTCATGAGTTTCTCCCACTCCCAACCAGAGAACCAAGATCAGAAAACGAGCTCGCATGGGAAATCGCTGTCGGTAGAGGTCTGGTAACCATGGCGCAATCAGGGAATCTTCTCGAACGATGGAATCAGATACTCAGCATTAATGAGGGTTTTTATGGTTCAGAAGGACCAGCAACTCATACCGAAGGAAATCATCCCCTTCTCCAAAGCGGAAGATTGCCAAAATGGACAACTCGAGACAAAGAATGCATGGAAAGAGGCAGTCTTATGAGTCTCTCGCGTGAAGGCCAAATCGATGGAGAAAAAACCTGAATTGCTGGATAGGGACCTATGGGAAGTACAGGGTAAGAGATGGGGGGTTCCTCTCAGTGGAAAACTGGAGTAACACCCATTAGGAGGTGAAAAAAGGGGGCTCTGGAGTTACCTGCCAACAGATAGCAAAACAGGTATAGTACAGAGACCAGCCTGGCTCATGATCGACGGAAAAGGTACGATTATAGATATGGCTTGGGCTAAGGAAGATGCAATTGAAATATATCGAAAACAAAGGAACATCCAGGAGGAGACACGTGGAACGGTACATTTAGCCGCAGAGGGGTAAATGGTCAACGAATTAGCTTCGCGATTTCCTCTTGCATCAAAGCCCAGTATTCGTTACTATTCGTGGGCTTTTAATCTAAAAAAGTAACTAAACCATTTAACCCTAACCTCTTATGGCAGAAAAGTTCTTACGTAATAAGCCGCACGTCAACGTTGGTACTATCGGCCACGTCGACCACGGTAAAACTACGCTCACGGCAGCTATTACTTTTTACTGTGCTACCAAAGGCATGGCAAAGGCTCGAAAATATGATGATATCGACAATGCGCCAGAAGAAAAGGCACGTGGTATCACGATCTCAACTTCACATCAGGAATACGAAACAGAAAAGCGTCACTACGCGCACGTCGACTGTCCAGGTCATGCTGATTACGTCAAGAACATGATTACCGGTGCAGCTCAGATGGATGGTGCCATTCTCGTGTGTTCAGCAGCTGATGGCCCTATGCCACAGACTCGTGAACACATCCTCCTTGCGAAACAGGTTAATGTTCCATACATCGTGGTCTTCATGAACAAGATGGATATGGCCGATCCAGAAATTGCAGAGCTTTCAGAAATGGAAGTTCGTGATCTCCTTACCAAGTACGGATTCCCTGGAGACAAGACGCCAATCATTCGTGGTTCAGCGCTCAAGGCTCTCGAAAATCCAAATGATCCAGAAGCTACAAAATGTATCCAGGAACTTCTCAATGCACTCGATGAGTACATTCCAGAGCCAGTTCGTATTCTCGACAAACCATTCTTGATGCCAGTCGAAGACGTCTTCTCTATCAAGGGACGTGGAACGGTCGCAACAGGTCGTATCGAGACAGGTGTCGTCAAGATCAATGAAGAAATCGAAATCGTTGGTATCAACGACACACGAAAAGTTATCGTAACCGGTGTTGAAATGTTCAAGAAGGAACTTGATCAGGGTCAGGCTGGTGATAACGTCGGTCTCCTCCTACGAGGTATCGAACGTGAAGAAATTCTCCGAGGTCAGGTTATGGCTAAGCCAGGCTCTATCAAGCCACACACTGTCTTCGAGTCAGAGGTTTATATCCTTACGAAGGAGGAAGGTGGACGACACACTCCATTCTTCAAGGGCTACAAGCCACAGTTCTACATCCGTACAACAGATGTCACTGGAACAATTGAACTTCCAGCAGGCGTAGAGATGGTTATGCCAGGTGATAACATCAAGATGGTGATCACACTCGGTGCGCCTATCGCGCTCGACGAAGGTACACGATTCGCTATCCGTGAGGGTGGACGAACCGTTGGAGCCGGAGTCATCGCCAAGATTATTAAGTAGTCTATTGGGCCCCCGAACATCCGCAAGGAATCGGGGGTCTTACCAGATTACTTACCCGCAAGTCCTTTAAAAACTTATTAATCTCTCCCACCTATGACTGCTACCGCCCAACAGAAAATTCGTATCAAGATTCTCGCCTTTGATCACAAGATCGCCGACGAGTCAGCTAAATTGATTATCGAAACAGCAGAAAAAACAGGTGCCATGGTAGCAGGTCCAATTCCCCTTCCTACCAAGATCGATAAGTATACCGTCAACCGTTCAACCTTCGTTCACAAGAACGCCCGTGACCAGTTCGAGATGCGAACCCACAAGCGCCTCATTGATATTACCCAGTCAACCCCAAAGACGATCGACGCATTATCAAACCTCTCGTTGCCAGCAGGTGTTGATATCGAAATCAAGATGATGGCGTAAAGTTAGAAAACATCAAAAAAATTACACAACTCTACAAAGCTCACAAAGCTATCCAGGGTGTGAATTTTCTTGTAGAATAAACGAGGCAAATTTTCACCGAGAAAACCCCTCACTCCTCACTTCGTGATGCAAAAAGGCAAATCCTCTCAAAAGAGTTTCATCAGACCACTTTCATCGACACTTATTGCCGCAATTCTTTGCATGACGCTTGGTATTCAAACGTTTATTTTTCATGCACCAACGGCAGAAGCTGCAGCGATAAGCTGGACAGCCGGTTCAGGAAACTGGAGTACCGCATCCAACTGGAGTGGCAACGCTGTTCCAACCAGCAGCGATGATGTCACGATCAATAGAGCAGGAGGAGCGACTATAACAGCAGATACCAATATCAGTTTCAGCACCCTAACCATCGGAGGTGCAGGCGACTCAAATATTCTCCTCCTCACAAATAACATTACCACAGGTGGGAGTATAACGATTGGAAGTAGCGGTTCCCTTATACAAAAAAATTTCACGGCACAAACCATCACCGGAACGCTAACGATTAATAGTGGGGGTATTCTTCAGCATGAAGAAAATACGACCACGGAGGCGTATAAAGTGGATATTACCGCAGCAACTATCACGATCAACAGCGGAGGAACTGTCGATGTAAATGCGCGCGGTTATCAGGGTGACCAGGGGTTCAAGGGTCATACCAATGTAGGAGGCGAGGGACATAATGGTCATGGAACAGGAAAAGGTCTAAACGGAAACCTCGTCGCATTTAATAGTGGCTCAGGAGCCGGTCACGGAGGTGCAGGTGGAGCAAATAATGACTCTACTCCAGAAGCGGGAGGTGCAGCATATTGTACAGGAACCAATCCAGCAACCATTGGATCAGGTGGTGGTGGTAGCGGAAATTCTCCAACCGCAGGTAAAGGTGGAGATGGAGGTGGTCTCATTCGTCTGACATCAACAGGCAATATAACCATCGCCGGCTCAATTCTCGCAAACGGTGGGGCAGGAGAAGAAGATGGTGGTAACGATGGAGGTGGTGGTTCAGGTGGAGGTATTTACATTTACGGAGGTGCCATAACCGCAAACACCGGGACCGTCGAGGCAAAAGGTGGCGCAGCGGGAAACGGAAACTCCGGTGGTGGTGGAGGTGGAGGTTGTATCTTTTACTCCTATACCTCAAATGCCTATGCAAGTTTTCCACACTCTGAAACAGGGGGAGTTGGTATAAATAACGGCTCGGCTGGGACCTACAATACAACACAGCGGACACCGACTGTTGCGTTCAGTTCAGCGACAGGAGATAGCCTGGAATCCGCAAACGGAACCGTAACAGTAAACCTTTCTAGCTCAACTGGCTCAGATGTCACGGTCCACTACTCCGTAGCAGGAACCGCAACGCAAGGGACAGATTATACCGCACTCACGGGGAAATTAACGATAGCCTCAGGAAGTACAAGTGGGACCATTACACTCACGACGACCAACGACACGACCGATGAAGCGAATGAAACGGTGATTCTCACGCTCTATAATCCGACCAACGCAACACTCGGAGCGACGACAGCAATTACTCATACGATCAATGATGACGATGCGGGGCCAACCGTACAGTTCACCGCGACCACTTCATCCGACTCAGAAGGACGAACCGCCGCGCTTATTTCTGCAACTCTTTCTGAAATTTCTACGAACAATGTCACGGTCGACTACGCCGTCTCTGGAACAGCAACCGGAAGTGGTACCGACTTCACCCTCGCAAATGGAACCCTCACCATAGAGGCGGGGAAAACCACGAAAAATATTCCTGTCGTAGTGGTCGATGATTCGCTCATTGAAACGACGGATGAAACCATCATTCTTACACTTTCCAATGCAGCAAATGCAACCCTTGGTGCAAACACCGTCCACACCTACACCCTAAAAGACAACGATGGAACTCCAACAGTCGGGTTTGTTCTGACAAACTCAGAGGTCTCAGAAGCAACAGGATCGGCAAGCATTGGAGTACAATTGAGCAGAACGCCCGCGGGAAGTCAGAGTGTCGATGTCACGTATACCATTTCCGGAGGTACTGCGGTAAGCGGCACAAACTACACGCTCCTCGCATCCGGCACGATTCCCCTGCCAAACACCACCGTCGTGAATATTTCACCAACGATTATCGCCGATGCCGATGCCATCAACCAAACACTGATACTGACCCTTTCAAGTCCAGTCAATGCAAATCTCGGGGTCAATACGGTGCATACGCTAACAATTCGAGAAACAACGGTAACCTCCTCGACGCCAACAAAGGCAACCGTAAATGGCATACCAACGCCAGCAACCGTCGCCACAAACAATCCGGTCTTGAGTTGGAAATTTACGCCTTCAGTAACAAATGATTCACAAACTGGATATCGAGTCGTATTCGCAACGAGTGAAGCAAATCTTACCGCCGGTACATACAGCTGTGATTCTGGAGTGACGACAAGCAATAAAAGTGTGAACAACTATAGCAATCTTTGTAGTGGCAATACTCTCGCAGCCGGCACCTACTATTGGAAAGTCTTGACCTACAACAGCAGCAACACCGCAAGTAGCTACACCGCAGCACAAACACTTATCGTAAGTAGTGTTATCACCGCACCCACCACATGTACGACAGCAAGTACAACTCGCTCCTCCTTTACGCTCGGTTGGACCGATAACGCAAGTAACGAAACAGGCTACGAAATCGAACAGTCACTCGTGACCTACTCAGGCATGTCCATGGTGAGCAACGGCACCTATCGACGTATCACCACGACAGCCGCAAATGCTGTCACCTATGATGTCACGGGACTCACGCCAAGTACTCCCTATTTCTTCCGTGTTCGAGCCATCAACAATACAGGCACATCAGCGTATCTCACCTGCTCGTCAATTACGACACTTGCGACCACACCAAACGCACCAGCTCTCGCTCCGCTTTCAACAACAAGTATCAATGTTGTCATCGATCCAACAGCAAATAGTACCTTTGCGACCTACGCTATTCAGGTAAACGGCGCCTTCCATGTTCAAACAGATGGGACACTCAGTGCGCTTGCCGTATGGAAGTCTCAGAGTGAATGGGGCTCGCGTGGAAAAGCGGTTACTGGCCTCACAGCAAACACTGCTTACGTCGTGAGTATCATCGCCCGAAATGGAAATAGCATAGATACATCAGCCTCGACAACGGCAACCATCTACACGCTCGCAGAAAAAGTTATTATCTCGACGAGTTCACCGGCCGCATCTTCGTTTTACGTCGCCGTAGATGTAAACGGGAATCCGAGCGGAACACTGACATCAATGACAATAAATGATGTAACGCAGACACGATACATTCAGGCAAATGGCACGACCAGTCATCTGGAAGTGAAGCAAACTCCTGCAACATGGGGATCATTACAAATTACCAATCTGGCAACCAACACGAATCATCGTCTTCAGGCAATTTCCTACAACGGTGACAACGTCCCAACGTATTCATTCACCGCCGCACAGATCACCACCGCGAGTGCACCGACTTCATTTCGACTCACCTCGCTCACGAGTAGTACCTACGCCGTAAGTGTCGATACACAATCAGGCTATCAGTACAACTTCAACAGCTTGGGTCTACAGGCAGGAAACACCTACAGTGGTGCGATTTCTTCAGCAGACGGCATCGCCGAAAAAACAGTAAAACTCAATAACGGTTCCGATACCGCAACCGTCACCATGGGGATCTGTGTAGGTGCAACAACGCCAGGAACACTGACTATAGACAACAGCGCAACAACAGCAACCTCGATTAAACTCGCAATTGATGCTTCAACAAACGGCTCGAGTATTGAGTATCAGGTTCACGATATCATCTCAAACACCTACCTCACCAAATACGGCACCCTCGTCTCCACGCCAACATGGGATACCAAAGCAAATCTCGGAGGCGATAGCGGTATCACGATTACCGGACTCACATCAGGAGGTGACTATGAATTCCGAGCACGAGCACGAAATTGCCGAAATATTGAAACAGCCTTTACAGGAACCACTCGCATCGCAGAAATTCCAGCAAAAGTTCCAGCAGCACCGACGGTCACGATTTTGTCAGATAGCAATGGTGTCTCCGCAGCACGCATCTATATTGATACCACTGGATTTAGTGAGTCAGCCCTCGCAACCAATGAATTCGCTATCTACAATGCAACAACCAATCAATATGTCGCAAACGCACAAGGCGCAACCACCGGAAACGGCGCACTCGGTTCATCAGCTGCGTGGAACATTTATGAAAGCTGGGGTGCAGGCGGCGGATTTCCTATCTACAATCTTGCATCAAATGTCACCCATCAGTTTGCCATAAAAGCGAGAAAGACGGTTAACAGCGTAGCAGTTGAAACAGGTTTCTCGCCAAAAACAGCACTCGTCCTCGGAGTGAATAAGCCATTAGCTTCAGTACGTGCGATCACCTCGAGCACGATCGCTCTTCAGATCAATCCCCTCAGTAACTCAATCGAAAATACGAATTACTTAATTGAACTCGTCGGAGATAGCTCTTCAACACATCTGCTCAATACGGGCGCCAATAACACGTTTGGCTCAGCGGAATCATGGACAAGCCTCTCGACCTGGGATGGAAACGATGGAACATCCGACGGACTCGTAACGATTTCCGGCCTCAGCCCAAATACACCCTATACATTAAGAATAAAGGCAAGGAACTCCGATCTAGCAGCAGGATATGTTGCTCCAACCACGACGATCTACACCGCCGCCGCGCTCCCGACATCATTCTCAGCAAGCGCCGCAAGTACGACGCGAATAAATCTTTCCTGGAATGTTGCGAGCAATCCAGCAGGAACGGAGTACCGAATAACCAACGCAGACGAAACGCTCTATGTGACCACCTCGCACACACTTGGAGCAACGAGCGCATGGTCATCATGGGACAACACCACGCCAACAAACGCTTGGTACGTAGACGGCCTATCGGCATCGACAAACTACTGTTTCAAGATTCAAGCCCGAAATATATATCTCGAAGAAACCGCATTCACCTCAACCGCATGTGCTACCACGAGCACCGCTGCCGCATCTTCTTCAGGTGGTGGCGGAGGATCATCCGCAGCTACTACCACAACAACCACGACCACAACACCGACACCAGTTACCACGGATACGACTCCTCCGGTAACCACGACGACTGATACAACACCTCCAAAGACAACAACCACGACCACAACACCGACACCAGTTACCACGCCAACAACGACTACAGATTCAAGCAGCACGTCAGGAGGCGGCGGCGGAGGAGGTTCATCATCCTCTTCATCTTTCAACGCAGAACTTGAAAAACTCAAACAAGAGCAAGAAAAAGCAAAAGAAATACAGGCAATCGAGAAGCAAAAAGAAGAAGGATACATCACCTTCCTCGATAAAAAAGTTGCAGTTCCGGGTGTCGTAAAAGCAGGCATTACACGAGATCAGTTTATTGCCGCACTCATATCTGATGTTCCATTTGAAAAAGCCTATGAGCCACCAACAGCAAAAGCCATCAAGCAAGAGGTAACAACCATTATAAAAACTGGAGACGATCAGTACATAAAAATTGACAAGGCGATAAAAGCGATCCAGGCAGCGCTCAATATGACTGACGTGGAAGTATGTCTCTACCTCAAAGAGTGCAACCTCGAACTCAAAGACGACCTCGTAAAAGAAAAACAGGAATATATGTTCGGCAACGCGAGAAATTATTTGAATGACCAGATGACGAAAAGAAATCAAACCATCGATACTGATAAAGATGGTATCCTCGATCATATAGAAGTAAGCAAGTATGGGACCAATCCAAAAATGGCAGACACCGACGGTGACCTCGCCTTCGACGGAGATGAGATATTCAAATTCAAGACCGACCCGCTCGTCGCTGACACAGATCTCGATGGACTCAGTGATGGAGAAGAGTTCAAAAAAACCAAAACGTCTCCCCTCCTTCGCGACACCGATGGTGATGGATGGAATGACAAAGAAGACACGGCACCGAAAGATCCGCTCGTGCCAGGCCAGCGTCAAAAAGAGAGCGGAATAGAAGATTCAGACGGAGATGGCCTCTCAAACCGGGAAGAACAAGATCTTGGTACCAATCCAAACAACGCGGACAGTGATGGAGATGGGATAAAAGATGGTCAAGAAATTGCCGCAGGAACGAATCCAAATAAGTTCGAGACCGAACTAAAAGAGCCTGAGCTAACCTGCACGAATCTTCAATCAGGCATGAAAACACCCGACTCCCCTCCTATTCGTGGAGGTGCGAAGGCAGGCAGCACCATCACTATTTACGCACGAAACAATCTTGGGCTCATGAAAAAAGTAGGTGAAGGGGTCGCGCAAGAAAACAACCTCTATATGATTCAACCTCGATCACTTCCTGATGGTGAATTCTACTTCCAGGCAGTTGATACCGAAGGAAAGAGCTGTAAGCCAATCAGAATCATCATCGATCGATCACTGCGCTTAAGAAGCCCCGAGCTCCTGCGATTTAACAATCAGGATATTAACCAAGATGATATCGCGCGTTCAAAAACAGAAGACATTTCCGACTACATCTCGAACTCAGTTCCAACTTTTGAGTTCAGAACAGAAACCGGTGCACGAACAATCCTGACAACGAAAAGTGCCATAAGTACAGCCGTCCTTATCTCTGACAGTCCAAGCGGCATTATCGAGATGCGCCCACCAGAAGAGCTTGAAATTGGTGACCATGAGATTATCGCCTACTCAGTCAAAGATGATGGAAATATTGTGAGTCAGGCGACAACATTCCGCTTCCGCGTCACAGAAGCCTCCTCGTACAGCGACGAACAGTACCGAATCAAATCACGCGATTCCGGCAACCTCCTCGCCTTCTTCCGGGAAAAAAGCGTCAAACCACTCTTCACGAAGATCTTCATCGGTGTCGGTGCGGTGCTGGTTATCTGGGCACTCGTCTCGATATATCAAAAAAGAAAGCGAGACGAAGATTCAGGGTCAAAGCCATAATACCCAGAAGCCAAAATATTTTTACGAGTTACAATCTGCAGTCTCCGAAGGAGACGAAGCCGTAATCTCTAATAAATATTTGGCTTCATATTTCGATTTGACATCCCACACGACTATCCCTAAACTACACGGGCAAAGTCCAGTTTGAGTGTTCCCCTCCGTTCACGGAGGAGACGTACGATCTTCTCAATTCCGAAAGCATTGTACGGCTCACGAACCTCCTCACACCATTTGCAAGTAAAGCAATTACAACTCTTATTATTATGACTGGCATTCTCGGAAAAAAAATCGGCATGACTCGCATCCAGGAGGCAGACGGAAAGATGATTCCCATCACCGTTATTGAGTGTGCCCCAAACACGATCACCCAGGTAAAGACCGTCGAAAAAGACGGTTATTCAGCTTTGGTTATCGGTATAGATTCATCAGTAAAGACCAAGAAGACCCGTCCATTCCGTCACATGCGAGAGTTCCAGATTGCCGCTGAAGAAGCAGCAAACTTCAACAAAGGTGACCTGATCACGCTCGAGAGCATGAAGGACGTCGAAAAAGTATCAATCAGCGGCGTATCAAAAGGTAAAGGCTTCCAGGGTGTCGTTCGACGATATCACTTCCGTGGTGGTCCACGATCTCACGGTTCTCACTTTCACCGAGAGCCAGGTTCCGTTGGTTGCCGTGCAAAACCAGGTAAAATCGCAAAAGGACGCAAACTTCCAGGTCATATGGGTGTTGACACTGTCACGCTCAGGGCTGCAAAGGTTGCCTACCTCAATGCTGATAACAACCTTATCGGTATCAAAGGTGCCGTCCCAGGCGCGATGGGAAGTCTGATTATTATCACTAAAAAAGCTTAATTCCACCCGACATGAAACTCGATCTTTATAACCAGAGCGGTGAAAAAACAGGAACCTTCGAGGGTCCAAAAGAGTTCTTTGAGGTCAGCTTCAAAGGCGGACTGATTCATGAGGCATACCTTCGACAGCTCAGCAACGGCCGTGTTGCCATTGCGCACACCAAGACCAAGGCTGAAGTACGAGGTGGTGGCCGAAAACCTTACCCACAGAAAGGAACCGGACGAGCTCGACAGGGTTCAATCCGAAACCCGCACTATATGGGTGGTGGTGTTGCCTTTGGTCCACGAAACAATGCCAACTTCGAGAAACTCATGCCAAAGAAAATGCGACGACTCGCACTCTTCTCAGCCCTTTCACAGAAAGCACGAAGCAACGAAGTTATCGTCCTCGACAGCTTCAAAACCGACAAACCAAGCACCAGAACATTCGCAGCACTCGTAAAGAAACTTCCAGTAAAGCAGGATGCACTCATCGTTCTCGCCGAGAAAAATGAAGGTATCGAAAAATCTGCTCGAAACATTAAAAATGTGAAAACTATCCTCGTCAACTACGTAAACATCAAGGATCTCATGAAGTACGGCGAAGTCGTATTCATGAAGGATGCAATCGCCCAGATGGAAAAAGTATTTGCTAACGCCTAAACGTCTAACCGTTCAACCCTACCATGACTGACTTCTCAATTCTCAAAAAACCGCTCGTCACCGAAAAATCTTCACTCAACATGGAGAAGGGAATCTATACCTTCCTCGTGAGCAGCGACACAAATAAGGTTGCCATTAAGCAGGTATTTGAGAAACTCTTCGGAGAAAAGGTACAGTCCGTACGAATCACGAACATTGAGAAGAAAACACGACTCATCGCGAAAGGAAAGCTCATGGAGAAGCGATCACATGGGAAAAAAGCAATTATCACCCTGAAGGATCATAAAAAAGTCGATATCTTCCAAACATCTACATCCGCTTCAAAAGAAGCAAAAAAATAATCCAATACTATGGGTATTAAGACATTTAAGCCAACTACAGCAGGACGACGATCAATGGTATCTCTCACCTACGAAGAGATTACTCACAAGGGACCAGAAAAATCCCTCATCAAACGTCTGAAGAACAACGCTGGCCGAAACAATCAGGGAAAAATCACGACACGTCATCGCGGTGGTGGAGCACGACGACTCTACCGAGTCATCGACTTCAAGCAACTCGACAAGATGAATATCCCGGCAAAGGTAAAGTACATCGAATACGATCCAAACCGATCTGCCTTCCTCATGCTCGTTCACTACAGCGACGGAGAAAAGCGATATCACATCGCTCCAAACGGTATCAAGGCAGGTGATGACATCATTACGAAGGTCAAAGCAAAGCCGAAATTAGGAAACCGAATGAAGCTCCTCAGCATTCCAGTTGGATTTGAGATCCACAATCTCGAACTCACTCCAGGATCTGGTGGACAGATGATTCGATCAGCGGGTTCATGCGGAAAGCTCGTCTCGCTCGAAAGCGACAAGGCTCACGTTCAAATGCCTTCTGGTGAAGTTCGACTCATCGACAAAGACTGCTTCGCCACGATTGGCGTCGTCAGCAACACTGACCACTCAAACGTTATCCACGGTAAAGCAGGTACACGACGACACATGGGCTGGAGACCAACCGTTCGCGGTAAGGTTATGAACCCATGCGACCATCCACACGGTGGTGGTGAAGCTCGAAACTCTATCGGTCTCGTTCATCCGAAAACTCCATGGGGCAAGCCGGCACTTGGACACAAGACACGAAATCGAAAGAAGTACAGCAACACCGAGATCATCACACGACGTCCATCACGTAAACAGAAGAAATAACCACCTAGTCCCATTACCATCACCCCATGTCACGAAGTCTCAAAAAAGGTCCATTTATAGATCCAAAACTCATCAAGAAAGTTGCCGTTCTCGAGGCAACCAATCAGAAGAAGCCAATCAAAACTTGGTCTCGTGAGTCCGTGATCTCGCCTGACTTCGTCGGCCACACATTCGCCGTTCACAACGGAAAACAGTTTATCCCTGTTTTTGTCACTGAACAGATGGTTGGTCACCGACTTGGAGAGTTCTCCCCGACCCGCAAGTTCAAGGGCCACGGCGGTAAACTCGCAAAGGCCGCAACCAGCGCAGCATAATCAATAATAATCGATCCCCTACGTAATCTATTCTCCTATGAAGTCATACACAAGCAACATCCGCATCTCCCCAAAGAAACTCAACCTTGTCGCTGGGATGGTACGCCGAAAATCAGTCATAGAAGCTGATACGCTCCTCAAATTCACAACGAAACGAGCAGCAGAGATCGTTCGAAAGGCCGTTGCATCAGCGGTTGCGAATGCAGAGAACAACTTCAAGCAGGACCGAGCAAGCCTCTACATCGAGGAGATTGTCGTCGGAAAAGGCCCAACACTCAAACGATTCAACCCAGTATCACGTGGAAGAGCACACCCAATTCTCAAGCGTATGTCCGTCATCACCGTCAAGGTTGGAACACTCGGAGGCCCGGTTCCTTCCAAGAAAGCATCAAAAGCAGCTGCAGAAGGAGAGGAAATTGCAGAAGTCAAAGAGGCACCGAAAAAAGCAGCAAAAGCTCCTAGCGTCGCTTCAGCCAAGAAAAGTAGCCTGAAAGTTACCAAAAAATCCTAACCCCTTTTACCCTCAAACAATCTCATGGGAAATAAAGTCAATCCAAACATCTTACGATTAGGCAACTACAAAACTTGGGATTCCAAGTGGTTTGCCAAAGGTAAAGAGTTCACAAAAATTCTTCACCAAGATCTCAAGATCCGAGCATTCGTAGAAAAGAGGCTCAAGGAAGCTGGATTATCCCGAACTGAAATTTTGAGAAGTGCCAAGAATGTCACCCTTAATGTCCACACCGGCCGACCAGGAAATATCATTGGTAAAGGAGGAAGTGCCGTCGAAGAGCTCAAGATAGAACTTGAGAAGATGACAGGCGATAAATTCATCATCAACATTCGAGAAGTAAAAAAACCAAATGTCGACGCTCGACTCGCAGCAGAATTGATCGTTCAGCAGATTGAAAAGCGAGTTTCCTACCGACGTGCCGCAAAAATGACTATCGACAAGGCTCTTGAATCTGGTGCTCTCGGAGCCAAGATTCTCGTCGCTGGCCGTCTCAATGGTGTTGAAATTGCACGAAAAGAGTTCTTCACGAAAGGCAAAGTTCCACTTCAGACAATTCGTGCAGACATTGACTACGCATCCGTTGCCGCACACACACAGTATGGAATCATCGGAGTCAAAGTCTGGATTTTCCGAGGTATGATCTTCAAGAAAAAAGCAACAACAGAAGAGCTCGTCTCGCACGCAGAATAAACAAACCTTCACCCCTACTTAAACACTTCTCCCCATGTTATCGCCTAAAAAAACGAAATTCAGAAAGCTCCACCGTGGTCGTGGACATGCAAATGGTCTCGCAACGAAGGGAAACTCTCTCGTCTACGGAACATTCGGCCTCAAGTCCACAGAAGCTGGTGAAATTACCTCACGACAGATTGAGTCAGCACGTAAGACCATGGCACGATTTACGAAGCGTGGCGGACGTGTATGGATTCGTATCTTTCCGGACAAGGTCGTCACTCGAAAGGCAGCTGAAGTCCCGATGGGTGGTGGAAAGGGTGAACCAGAGTTCTTCTGCGCCCAGATCAAAGCCGGAGCTATCCTCTTTGAGATCGATGGTCTCCCAGAAAAGCAGGCAAAAGAAGCTATTACCCTCGCATCCCACAAACTTCCCGTCAAAACCCGTTACATTAACAAGGACATCATTATATAAACTCTTATGGCAACCTTCGCAGAATACATCAAGATGAGCCGTGAACAGCTCCAGAAAGAGCTCGCAGAAAGCCGAAAGTCTCTCTTCGACACTCGATATCAGGTTCAAAACAAGCAGTCGAAGGCATCCCACACCATCACGAACTTCAAGAAATCTATTGCCCAGATTCTCACCATTCTCAACGGTGCAGCCGATGCAGCAGCTAGTCCCGCGAGGGGCAGCGCAAAAGACCTTGAAACTGAAGACAAAACAGTGCAAAATGCCCCCGCTCAGAAACGAAAAGCAGCTCCTAAAGCCGCCAAAGTCAAAAAAGCATCTACGAAATAATTTATTTTTCTCCCCAAAGTATGGTCCGATCAGTCACAGGAATAATCACGAGCAGCGCCATGGACAAGACAATTGTTGTCACCGTGCACTCCTTCAGAACCCACACAAAGTACCACAAGAAGTATCGAGTATCTCACAAGTTCTACGTCCACGACGAGAACAACACCCACAAGGTTGGTGAGACTATCACGATCTTCGAAGGAAAACCAATGAGCAAGCTCAAGCGATGGACATTAACGCCTCCAGCAACTAAGTAACACTACCCCAAACCCATGATTCAGGATAAAACACAACTCGTCGTCGCCGATAACTCAGGAGCAAAAGTCGTAGCCTGTTTTAAGGTTCTTGGAGCCTCAAAACGACGATATGCTTACGTTGGAGACGTCATCGTGGTCTCAGTAAAGGAAGCAGCTCCACGAGGAGTCGTAAAGAAAAAGGCTGTTGAACGAGCCGTGATCGTTCGAACAAAAAAGACTATTGCCCGAAAAGATGGTTCCTACGTACGATTCGATGAGAACGCCGTCGTGATCATCACAAAAGATAATGAACCAAAAGGCACTCGTGTCTTCGGCCCTATCGCTCGTGAACTTCGAGAAAAAGGCTTCCAAAAAATTATTTCTCTTGCCCCAGAAGTGGTATAAACACTCCCCTTATGAAACTCAGACTCAACGACCAGGTCGTCGTCATCTCCGGAAAAGACAAAGGCAAGAAAGGTGCAATCATCAAGATCAACACCACGAAGAGCACCGTTGTCGTAGAAAAGATCAACATCCGAACACGACACATGAAGAAAACACAGACAACCGCCGGTGAAATTGTGAAGTACGAAGCCCCAATTCATGTATCAAACGTTCAGATCGTCGATCCGAAGACCGGAAAGGCAGCGCGCGTCGGATACAAGATCATCAGCGGGAAAAAAGAGCGCTTCTCAAAAGGTTCAGGCGAGCCTATTCCTACCACCGTCTACAAGAAATAATTTCTGAAATAATATCTCCCCCTACTATCAAATGAATTTCACAGAAAACTACAAAAAGAAGATTCTCCCAGAACTCAAGAAAGAGCTCGGAAAGAAGAATGTCATGGCTATTCCACGACTGAAGTGCGTCAAGGTACACGTCGGTATCGGAAGCATTATGACCAAGGGAAACAAAGACTACGAAAGTGTCATCACCAACGTTGCAGCGATCACTGGTCAGAAGCCGGTCGTCACAAAGGCAAAGAAGGCGATCTCAAACTTCAAAAGCCGTATTGGTCTCCCAACCGGTGTTGTCACGACCCTTCGAGGTCCTCGAATGTACGACTTTCTCAACAAATTTATCAACGTGGTTCTCCCACGAGTACGAGACTTCCGAGGTGTCAGCAAGCGTGGATTCGATGATTGGGGAAACTTCTCACTTGGACTCAAAGAGCACACCGTCTTCCCAGAAATCAATCCAGACGATATCGAAAAAGCACACGGCGTTCAGGTAACCATCGTAACAACAGCAACCAGCCTGAATGATGGATTCGCACTTCTCAGCGCACTCGGATTCCCATTCAAGAAAGACGAGCTGATCGCAGAACGAAAGAAGAAGAAAAAATAACAGCCGGCGCGAAGCGCACCGCAAGTACGCCCACTACCTTATACTACAAAATTCTCAACATATCTCATCTCCATGGCAAAAAAATCACGAATCATCAAAGCAGACCGACTCAAAGAACAGCTCTTCAAAAGCCTAAAAGAAGGCAAGAAACCTGTCATGTCGACACGTGTTCACAATCGATGTGGCCTCTGCGGACGAATTCATGGATATATGCGAAAGTTCAATATGTGCCGAATCTGCTTCCGTGAAAACGCACAGAAAGGATTCATCCCAGGCATCAAGAAATCAGCTTGGTAACCCTCAACTCTCCTATTACAACCATTCTCTCTTAAACTCTTTCCCCAATGATGACCGACCCAATAGCAGACTTACTCACACGAATCCGAAACGGCGCCGCCGCACGACATGCTAATACCATTATTCCTTACTCACGAGTGAAGGAAAACATCGTAAAAATCCTGAAGCAGAAGGGATATGTCGAAGGCTACACCGTAGATAAAGAGGGACGACCAGAGATCGTCGTCACGTTCAATGAATCAACACCAAAAATGATTATGAATCGAGTAAGCTCACCTGGTCAGCGTATCTACAAGAAGGCTCAAGAGATTCGAAAGGTGAATAACGGCTTCGGAATCAGCATTATATCAACTCCACAAGGTATTATGACGGGCTCAGAAGCTCGAAAAAAGAAGCTTGGGGGAGAATTACTCTGTGAAATTTACTAATACTCAATATGTCACGAATCGGAAAACAACCAGTCCTCGTCCCAAGTGGCGTCACCGTTGACGTCAAGGAATCACACGTAAAGGTAAAGGGTCCAAAAGGTGAACTTGAGTTCAACTTCAACCCAAAGGTCAACATCGCTCTCGATGGCTCAACCATCAACGTCACCCGAAATGGTGAAGAGAAAGAAGACCGAAGCCTTCACGGCGTTACCCGAACCCTCATTGCAAACATGGTGCAGGGTGTCTCGAAAGGCTTTGCAAAGCAGCTCGAAATTCAAGGAGTTGGTTACCGAGCACAACTCAGTGGCTCGAAGCTCACACTCTTCCTTGGCTTCTCACACTCAATCGAGTTCATGGCACCAAAAGGCATCCAAATCACGATCGATGCAGAAAAGAAAAACATCATCACCGTCGCCGGTATCGATAAACAGCTCGTCGGTGAAGTAGCAGCAAAGATCCGTGAATACAAAAAACCAGAACCATATAAAGGCAAAGGTATCCGATACGTCGGAGAACATGTCCAAAGAAAGGCTGGTAAGGCAGCTGCCAGCGCGAAGTAAAGCAATTTAATTATCTCGATTATTATCTCTCTCCCATGAACACGAAAGAAACATCCCGACAACGACGACACCACCGAATCCGTGCAAAGATTCAGGGAAACAGCGAACGACCACGTCTCGTCGTCTTCCGAAGTAACACGCACACCTACGCCCAGATGATCGACGATGATTCAAGGAAAGTTCTCCTCGCTTCATCAGACATGAAGGCAAAGAAAGGCGCGAACAAAACAGAACAGGCAAAAATCGTCGGTACAGAAATTGCAAAGCTCGCAAAAGAAAAAGGCATCTCTACATGTGTCTTTGACCGAAACGGCTACATGTACCACGGCCGCGTCAAGGCAGTTGCCGAAGGTGCGCGCGAAGGAGGCCTGAAATTTTAACATGCAACCGCAGGTTGCACGATCCCGCATTTATTAGCACAACATTTTACCTCGTCACATCACTATGGGAAAACCACAAAA
>CALQZC010000007.1 GCA_943349045.1 Candidatus Peribacteria bacterium | reverse complement strand
AGGAAACCAGAAAGGCTGCTGCTGATAGGCATAAAAGCTCTTCATGGATTGTCCTGGCTTTTTCTCCAGGAGCACAGGATCTACGGGTTCGATCTCTGCGTTTGGGTAGAATGAGGTAATCTGCTTTTCTACGATTTTGCTGTAGTACTCGACGGTGACGACATAGAAGGTAATAACTTTCTTCTCGACCATAATCTCAAATGAGACGATATCTGAGCCGAAAATGAAGCTTCGAATGGCATTCATGATATTAAGTTCTCGCAGCTCCATCAGAGAGCGAAAGCACTGTTCCATAATGCCTATTTTTTCTTTGAGGTCTTTTTGTACCTCCTTCTCCTTATCTTTCTGTGAATCTTCTCGTGGTAAGACAACTCGGAAATAGACGTTTTTTGTCTGACCGATGTACCAGTAACGAAAAAGCCATTTGATAAAGCAGAGTCCGAGTGGTACGCCGACAACTATGGCGACGATTTCAATTGAATTCGTTCGCATGAACTCGACGAGATTGTTCCAGATGAGAATGAGCTGTTTGGTGTCGATATTGAAGTTCATTTGGTTTTTTATTTGGCTTTAGTGTTTCTCTTTATTATAGCAGATTTTGGCTTTGTGAGCAAGCTGGGGTGATGGGCGTGGTCTTGGCGGAGGTTGATTTTAGGTAAAACGGTGGTTTTATCATGTTTTTGGTGAAAAATGGCTGTTTTTGAAGCTGAAAATTTCTCCCCCAAGGGGACACAGTAAGCCGGCGAAATTACTCGATTATGCAATATTTTTTGACTTTTGCAATATCTTCGAAGTGTCAAAGATATGAAAAAAGATAGCATCGGATTCCTCCGTTGAATAATTTTCGGTTTTTGTTGGCGGGTCGTCCGAAGAAGTGCGGGAAGTTTTCGTTGGCGGTGATGAGGAAGAGCGAGCAGTTTTTGGTTTCGGCGATTTTTTTGCCAAATTCACGGTACATTTTTTCGACATGTGCGAGGTCTTCGAGACGTTCGCCGTAGGGTGGGTTGCAGATGAAGGTGCAGTTTTCGAACTGGCTAAAGTCGAGATCGTTGAAGTCTGAGTGTTTGAAGTTGATATTTTTGAATCCGGCGTTGTTGGCATTCTTTTGAGCTATTTCGAGTGCCTCGGGGTCGATATCGAAGCCCGATATTTTGAGTTTTATATCTGGCTTAAAGGAATCTCGAATTTCTTGATATGCTTTTTTTATCTGCTCCTGGTCGATCCATGGCCATTTCTGAAAGGCGAAGGTTCGTCGGGAACCTGGTGCGGCGTTGTGCGCGATGAGTGCCGCCTCGATTCCGATGGTTCCACTTCCGCAGAACGGATCGATGAGCGCGCGATCTGGCGTCCATCCTGAGAGTTGAATCAGTGCGGCTGCGAGTGTTTCTTTCATTGGTGCCTCTTTCGTCTTCATGCGGTATCCGCGTTTATGCAGACTGTCTCCCGACGAGTCGATCGTGACGATGAACTGATCTTTGTTCGACTTCACCATGATCTGGTACTCGATGCCTGAATTTTCTGAGAGTATTTCTGTGGTATGTTTGAGTTGAAGTCGCTTCACAATCGATTTTTTGACGATGCTTTGAATTGCCGGCTCGGAGTGCAGCGCTGACTTTACGCTCACGGCATCGACCGGAAAGGCATCGTTTTTGCTGATGTATTTTTCCCATGGCAGCGCGTTGACCTGATCAAAGAGTTCATCAAAGGTCAGAGCCTTGAACTCCCCTATTTTGATCTGTATGCGATCTGCACAGCGAAGCCAGAGGTTCGCCCGTATCAGCGCCAGGTCGTCACCTTCAAATATGACCCGCCCATCTTCGGTTTTAATCACCCAAAGCCCGAGCTTCTTCAGTTCGTCGTATACCAGTTTTTCGAGTCCAAAGGCGCAGGTTGCAATCAGTTCCATGCGCGTAGAGTACCTTACTTAGAGGGTTTTGAAAAATACCTTTATCGTCTCGTCCATGTCCCGAATCAGCTTCATCTTAAGCGCTTCCTTCGGCGTTACCCATCTGAAGGCTTTGTGTTCGGCTGGATTCAGTGTAATTTCCGGCTCTTCATAGAAGTTTACGTGAAATGGATAGTAGATGAAATCATACTCTGGATAACGAACGTAGAGCGTGTGATGCTGTTTGAATTTTGGTTTTGAAAGTTTGAGTCCCGTCTCTTCCTCTATCTCTCGCATCATCGCCTCCAGTTCAGTTTCTTTTTTGTCTTTCTTTCCTGCTGGGAGTCCCCACTTGTTCGGTTCAAGCTTTACATCATCTTGTCGATGGAGGAGCAGAAATCTGTCATCACAAAGAAAAAAGCAACTTACTACTTCAAATCGCGGTGAAAAATTTGTGGGTTTGGTGGAGTGAAGCATGGGTTCATAAAAAAATTAAAATCTCGCAACCTGACTCTGTAAATTTACCAGATCTCTGCGCAAAACAGATGCGGTAATATCTAAACCGGCACCTGGACCCTCGAGGCGATAAGGCTTTTTGTCCGTATACATATCCGTCACGACCTGGATGCGATTATCCGTTCCCTGCAATCTCGCAAAACCACTACTCAATGGAACGCGCTGCATACCGACCTTCAAAACTGGCTTACCATCGAGATGCTCGAGCGAAGCAAGATATCGATGAGTTAATCCAAAATGCTTGGCATCATCCACTTCTGACTGCATGGATACATCGAGCTTCTCGGATATTTCCTCGAGGCACTCCTCTGGATCGGAAATATCGAAATACTCTCGGGGTAAAAATGGCTCTAGCTGGATATCGGCGAACTCAACAGGAAATCCAGCCTCACGAGCAAGAATGGTTAATTTACGCGCCACATCGATTCCATTGAGATCATCCCGATAATCCGGTTCGGTATACCCTGCTGCCCGGGCAGCTTGTATTGCCTCGGACATTTTCATACCATTCGCCATTGCGTCCGTGATAAATCCAAGCGTACCAGAAAGGGAAGCATCGATG
Source organism: Candidatus Peribacteria bacterium (assembly GCA_943349045.1). GTDB lineage: Bacteria > Patescibacteriota > Gracilibacteria > UBA1369 > UBA12463 > CALREA01. The sequence continues at coordinate 32,553 of CALQZC010000007.1, read as the reverse complement.
CGATGCACGCGATCACCAATCATATGACGCTCACTCAGCCATGGTACCGCACCAAGACCGGCCATTGCCGTGGCACTATAGCGATAGCGAGTTGGGTTAGCGGTAAGTGTTTTATATGTTTCATGATCATATCGACCCACAGGATTTTTATTTGCTGTAGCGATTTTTGAGTCGGTATTTCTTATAATATCAAGATGGAGATCACGCGCCAGCTCCTGCTCACTCGTCGCATCGACATACACAAGTTCTTTTCCGTACCAAGTCCCCGTTTCACGAAGAATACGAGGAAGTTCCGCAATCCCCTCTGATGAGTGGTCAATTGCGCCTATTACTTCACCTACACGCTGTTTCGTCGCAGCAAACTGTCGAAGAAATTCCTGAGAAAACCCGCCCTGATTGATCGCGTAATGTCTACTATCTGCGAGGCCAATCACCACCGTCGGATTTTGATGTCTCTTCAACTCCGGAACATCATTCTCTGCCATCTGGCCAAGCAGCTCCCTTCCCACCTTTCCCGTCGCACCAAGAACAAAAACATTTTGTCGCATATATAAATGAGTTTAGGCTTTTTTTTGAAATAAATTTTGCCGTTCTTTTATCAGAAAAAGCACATCTGTTTTACATCCTAATTTTTCTCCAAAGTATTTTTGAACATGAAGCCAATACTTCTCACTATCCGACATTGCGGTCGGTAAAAAGAGCAATTTCGGGTGCTTCTTTCCTGATAGTCGAATTATTTCTTTATCAATTTCTAATGTGCCAGCAGTTCTGATTTTCCCACCACCGATGGCTACGATTTTTTTAATCGGTTTTGGCATATGTGATATTAGGCTTTATATCGTCAGCCCCTTATCCCCAAACCACGCTACCAACTCATCAATCGCAACCCGCTCCTGAGCCATGGTGTCTCGATCGCGAACGGTGACTTTTTTATCTTCAACGGTGTCGAAGTCGACGGTGATACAATATGGTGTGCCGATCTCATCCTGCCTTCGATATCTTTTGCCGATGGAGCCGGTTTCGTCGTATTGGCACATCCAGTGCTTTTTTAACTTCATGGCGATGTCGTGGCCGATGGTGGCGAGAGGTTCTTTTTTGGAGAGTGGGAGGACGGCCATTTTGATGGGGGCGAGTTTGCGAGGGAGGCGGAGGACGACTTCCTTTTCGTGGATGGCGTCTTCTTCGCCGGAGCGGGCGTCGAGTTCTTCGAAGGCGGAGCAGAGGACGACCAGGAGGGTGCGGTTGACACCCCAGGTTGGTTCGACGCAGTGTGGCATGAAGACTTCATTCGTGATCGGGTCGCGGTACTGGAGATCTTGTTTTGAGGCGGTGGCGTGGGCCTTCAGGTCGAAGTCGGTGCGGTATGCGAGGCCGTAGAGTTCTTTTTGACCGAATGGAAATTGGTACTCGGTGTCGACGGATCGCTTGGAATAATGGGCGCGTTCGGCATCGGGGATTTCGTGGAAGACGAGGTCCTCATCTTTGGCGCCGATTTGCTTGAGCCATGCCTTCTGCTGATCGAGCCAGTACTCGAACCATTTTTCCCAATCGTTCGGATGAATGAAGAACTCAATTTCCATCTGCTCGAATTCTCGAGTTCGGAAGATGAAGTTTCCTGGAGTGATTTCGTTTCGGAAGGCAGGGCCGATCTGAGCGATACCGAATGGAATTCTTTGACGGCTGGTTTCCTGGATCGTCTTGAAATCGACGAACATACCCTGTGCGGTTTCTGGACGCAGATAGACCGTGTTCTCGGCGTCTGCGGTTGGTCCGAGGTGCGTCTGGAACATCATGTTGAACTGTTTTGGCGCGGTGAGCTCGTTGCCCTTTGGGGATTTGAGATTGAGTTCGGCGACTTTGGCGACCATATCGTCAAATGACATGCCGGAGACGTTCACACCCTTTTCTTCGAGGAGGTGGTCGAGACGGTAGCGTTCGTTGGTTTTTTTGTCTTCGACGAGCGGATCGTTGAAGTTCGCGACGTGGCCGGAGGCCTGCCAGACTTTTGGGTTCATGATCAGGGCGGCATCGAGACCGACGACATCATCACGTTCCTGGACGAAGGTTTTCCACCAGAGTTTTTTGATGTTGTTCTTGAGCTCGACACCGAGTGGCCCGTAGTCCCATGAGTTGGCGAGACCGCCATAGATATCGCTTCCAGGAAAGATGAATCCGCGTCGCTTACAGAGCGATACGATCTTTTCCATTTTTTCTGAACCGGGGTTTTGTGGCTTTGCCATAATTAAGATGTTATAAGTGATTTTTTTCAAGAGTGAACGTGGCGGGGCCGTCGTTCTCTAGGGAAACTACCATATGCGCCCCAAATTTTCCAGTTTCTACTGCGATATTTTTGGCTTTGAGGAGTTTTACGAAGGACTCGTAGAGCGGTTCGGCCTGTTCTGGGCGGGCAGCGTTGGCGAAATCTGGACGTCTCCCCTTTTCGCAGGAGCCGTACAGCGTGAACTGAGAGACAATGAGAAGTGATGCCTTGGCGTCGATCACGGAGAGGTCAAACTCCTGCTCTTCGCGCGGAAAGAGTCGAAGGTTCGCTACTTTTTCTGCAAGATACTCGGCCTCTGCGATGGTGTCTGATGGCTGAACTCCCATAAAAACTAGGAGGCCTGTTTCGATCGAACTGATGATTTCCGAGTCGACGGAGACCGATGCTTTCTTGACGCGCTGTATGAGAATTTTCATGGTGCACGCATTATGCCGTATCTGTTATTATTTTGTAATCTATTTGTTTGTTGTCTGGAATAACTGGCACTTTTGTTGAATGCATTTTTTACGGTGTGCACTCATATAAATCACGGTTTTTTCATATACTACGAGTTTGACTTCTTTTCATTTTTTCTCAGAATGGGGATTCATCATATTATTTACCCCATATTATTATGCATGCTGTTCTCTTCACGAAAGATTCGTCACGGTGTGTTTCGCTCATTGCAGGATTGCGGCATGAAAATATCAAGGTTGATGTGGTGACGCCTGCCGATCATTCACATAAAAAGCATCTCTATACTCCTTCGAATATTTTTCTTTTTCATCAAGAGCTTGGTCCTGATGATATTGCCTTTATGAGTATTGCGACGTGCGTGAAACCGGGAGCGGTCATGGTACTTCTTGACCCTATCTACCCTGGGGCTTTTACGCAGATGGATCTCGTTTTTCTTCGACCATTTTCATATGCGGTGATTGCGTTACATATTCAAAAAAAGGTCGTTGAGAAGCGCGACAAACTTCTTCCGAGAGAGTTACACATGGGAAGTATTCGCCTGGATCTCCATAAGCGGCTGTTGATCAAGGAGCAGTTTATTATTCCGTTAAAAAATAAGGAGTTTATGCTCATGCAATTTTTCTTTTTGAATGAAGGAAGAATTCTTTCACGGTCAGATTTGCTTGAATATGTCTGGGATCGCAATGCGTCGCTTGCAACAAACACGGTTGATGTTCATGTAAGTCGTTTGCGAAATAAATTGAAGTTGTGTGATGCTGCTCAGCGTTTACAGACGGTACCGTGTGTGGGATACCTTTGGTCAACTGAGTCTATAATATAATTTTATTATTAGACAATACCAATTCCTTTTCATCTTTTATAATTATTCTATAATTCTTATGCACGACGTCTTACAACTTCACTCATTCTTATGGCAACTGTATCACAACAAGTCATTGACGTTTTCTCAAAGGTTCCTGAGGTTGTATCCCAGCTTTTGCGCTTATTGTCGCCTAAGGAGCGACTCGTTATTGAGCGACGCTACAATTTGGATCACACTAATAAGGCCACACTTGAGGAAATTGGCAAACACTTCAAGGTCACACGAGAGCGAATTCGTCAAATTGAAAAGAGCGCTCTTCAAAAACTTCGACGAAATGTCTTCACGACTCCGCTTTCTTCTCTCTTTACCCTCGCAACCGAGATTATTATTGAGCATGGAGGCGTGATGAAACAGGACCTTTTTTATAATGAACTCATTCAGCGTATTATGAATGGTGGATCTGCCGATGTTGATTCACTTTCACTCGCCTTCGAACTTGATCCTGCCTATGTCGTCGTTGGTAATACTATCAAACTCCATCCCTACATCAGACTCCAGCATATTTCTGATGATGCCATTGTTGAGGTTTGTGCGACCGCTACTCGTCTTCTTGAAGAAAAGAGTGATGTTGCTCCGAAACAGGATTTTGTCCGTGAGGTTTTCGGTCTCTACCAGTCAAAGACGAATGTCTCACCGGCGTTTATTGATTCATCGTTACACCTTGATAAGAATATAAAGGTCCTTCCTGAGGGCTTTGGCCTTTTCAGCTGGAGACATATTCATCCGCGCACACTTCGAGATAAGATTTTCTTCATTCTCCGCGAGGCTCGCAAGCCATTACACTTCGTCGATATTGCCAACAAAATTATTGAGATGCATTTCGATACCAAGCGTGTCAACTTGCAGGCGGTTCACAATGAACTCATTCGCTGTGGCGATTTCGTATTGATCGGTCGAGGTATCTACGCTCTCAAGGAGTGGGGCTACCAATCTGGCACGGTTCTGGATGTTATCGAGTCGATACTTCGACAGCATGGTGAAATGGAACAGGAGGAGATCGTTAAGTCGGTACTTGAGCGTCGACAGGTCAAGCGTATTACGATTCTTCTCGCTCTGAAAAATAGCGATATCTTCACTCGTACTGGTCGAAAGCGCTACAAGCTGGCTAAAGCTTAATAAAGTTCTGAGGTGTTGCCTTCACCTCTTCGGTGAAGGTCGTGAAGTTCGAGGATATTTGATCTTCTGTTTCGTCTTGAATCGCCGTCTCAAATTTGCTCTTCGCCGACCTCCATATGTTTTTCGCAAATCCGCTCTTTGGGTCGATGTGAAGAATTTCTTCGGCGACGACCATCGCCTTCTCGAATTTTCCTAACTGATAGAGATTTTTTGCGTTCTCACTGGCACGAAGAATGAACTCCCGCTTATCGTCGATCTGTGAACTGAGGAGTCGCTCGCGATAGGTACGCAAGAGCTGGGCGAGCTCTTCTGAGTTTCTATCTATGTCCTGGAGCTGATAGAGATAGTTGACGATTTCTTCGTACTTTTCACTCTCAAAGAGAGATTTTTTTTCGGCAAGTTTACTGGAAATTATTTTTTTTCGATATTTTGCGTGCAAGTCACGAACTGTAGGGTCTTGCGAAGCCTGTCGCGCGTTTTTCTGGGTCATCTCAATGAGCTCCTTATATTTTTTCTGTTGGAAAAGTTGCTCCAAGCTTTCCTGGTATCCTGTCACTTTTGTCTCTGACTGCGTGTTATAGATGTTTCGATACATGGCTTGCGCCTGTGCGAGGGCCTCTTCGAGTTTCTCGTAGTGTGGCGCGTAACGGTAGAGCTCGGTGAGTTCCTTGATGAGTTTATCGTACTCACCTTTTTCCCAGAGTGGTTTGAGGAGCTCGAGCTTTTCGTCGATGGTGTGAAGATTGTAATTTTGAATACTGTCTTCGATTGTTTTTCGAAGTTCAAGCGCACCGCTGTGTGTCGGATCGGTTTCAACGACCTTCATGCAGAGTGTATAGGCATCTTTGATTTTTCCTTCGGTGAGAAGAAGGCGTGCGCGGTCGATGTACTGATTGAGAACGTCCTGTATATCTGCCATGGGTGTGGTACTTGTAGGTTCTGATATATCCTACCATTATACCATATATAAGCGGCTTTAGCCATGGCGTGTTATGCAGCTTTTTCGAGCCCGCGGCGATGCTCATTTAGCTTTGTGATTGCCTCGGTATGGCGAGCTGCGTCACTCTTGACCTGTTCAACGACCTCTTTTGGAGCGCTTCCGAGGAATGTTTTATTGTGAAGGCGACCTTGCAGTCCGGCCAGCTCTTTCTCGTGTTGTGCGAGCTCTTTTTTGATCCGTTCGAGCTCTTTTTCGATGTCGAACATCTGATCGAAGGGAATGTACACCTCGACGCCACTTGCGATGACGCTGAGTGCCTTCTCGGGTTTTGTGCCCTTTTTTGCAAGCGTGATATTTTCGAGATTCGCGAGTCGCTTGATCGCCTGCTCTTTTTCTTTGAGCAGTGCCGTAAGTGCTCCCCCGTAGATCACCGCGTCAAATTTCTTTGCTGGATCGAGTTTGTACTCCGCGCGAACCTTTCTGATTTCGGTGATGAGCGTGTAGATTTTTTCGATTTTTTTTGCGTCTGCTGGGAAAATCAGTGAGGCATTATATGTTGGCCACTCCTCAAGCATGAGAAATTTTTGCATGCCAAGTTTTTCCCAAAGCACCTCCGTAATATAGGGGACAAATGGATGCAGGAGCTTGAGGGTGTCGCGGAGAACGTGTAGCAGTACGGCTGGATTCTTGTGCTCACCCTTCGAAAATTCGAGGTACCAGTCAGCCATTTCATTCCATAGAAAATCGTAAATTTTCATACCTGCTTCCGAGAATTTGTACTTCTCGATGAGTTGCGTTGACTCCTTAATGAGTTTTTGAAGTCGCGTCAGGATCCATTTATCGGCAGTGGTCTTTACATCCTTTTTGTTAAATGGTTTGGAGAGGTCGCTCGGAGTGGTGTTGAGTAATATAAATCGAGTGACGTTCCAAATTTTATTGACGAAGTTTCGGTAGCCCGCAATTTTTTCTTCATAGAGACGGACGTCGTTTCCTGGACCGCCGCCGATGACCATACTGAGGCGGAGCGCATCTGCACCGTATTTGGAGATCATGTCGAGTGGATCGATACATGTTTCTGGTTTTGACTTGCTCATTTTTTCTCCATTTCGCGTACGCACGAGACCGTGAAGATAGACTGTCTTGAAGGGAACTTCGTTGAGCGCATAGGTCGTCATCAGAATCATGCGTGCCACCCAGAAGAAGAGAATGTCGTAGCCGGTTTCGAGAACGGATGTCGGGTGATAGGTCTTGAGATCTGGTGTTTTTTTTGGCCAACCAAGCGTTGAGAAGGTCCAGAGGCCTGATGAAAACCAGGTATCGAGTACATCGGGATCTTGCGTAATTTCGGTGTTCTTACAGTTCGAGCAGCGAGCCGGTGTGTCGATTTCTACGATTGGTTTTCCCGGGCAGTTTTTACAGTACCAGACTGGAATTTGATGCCCGAACCAGATCTGTCGCGAGATGCACCAGTCGTGAAGATTTCCCATCCAGTGCGTGTAGATTTTTTCAAATTTCTCCGGAAGAATTTCGATCTTCCCATTTTTTACGACTTCGATTGAGAGCTGCTTGAGTGACTTGCTCCGTTTTGGAATTTTTTTATCCACATTGATAAACCACTGGGTTGATGTCAGCGGCTCGATCGTGGCATCACAGCGATAACAGATCGAGAGGTTGTGGATGTAGTTCTCGTCAATTTTTTCGACGAGTCCTTTGGCGTCCAGGGCTTCGATGATTTTTTCCCGTGATACTTTTGCGTTCATGCCTGCGAACTCTCCGGCATGTTCTGTGAGATTTCCTTTTTCATCGATGATCTTTACGATTTCAAGTTTGTGTCGTTGGGCGATCTCAAAGTCGATTTGTGAGTGAGCTGGAGTAATCGTCATCGCTCCCGTTCCAAAGGTTGGGTCTGAGGCCTTGTCAGCGAGGACTGTTGCCTTCACGGTGCCGTTAATCCACGGAACATCGAATGTTTTTCCCACGTATTTTCTGTAGCGTTTGTCGTCAGGATGTACCACGACGACCTTGTCGAGAAATTTTGTCTCTGGTCGTGCCGTACCGATAATAAATGGTCCGTACTTGAGGTAGTAAAACTTTGTACGTGCTTCTTTGTACTTCACCTCATCGTCGGCAAGGGTGGACTGGCAGCGTGGACACCAGTTGACGATTCGGTTTCCACGATAAATGAGCCCGTCGTCGAACATTTGCTTGAAGACCGTACGAACCGCGAGTGATGGACCTGCGTCGAGCGTATAGGTTTCCCGACTCCAGTCGCAACTCGATCCCATCTTTCTTACCTGATTTCTAATCGTGTTCTGTGAACCTTTCACAAACTCTTCCACCTCTTTGATAAACTTTTTTCTTCCGAGGTCGTGACGGGTGATGCTTTTTTCGGCGAGGAGTTTTTCAACTTTGTTCTGCGTGGCGATCGCGGCGTGGTCGGTGCCGGGAATCCAGAGGGTTGGCTCCCCTTTCATTCGGTGGTAACGAATCATGATGTCCTGGAGGGCAAGCATGGAGGCGTGGCCAAGGTGGAGAGTACCGGTTGCGTTTGGCGGTGGCATGATAATCGTGAATGGCTTTTTCTTAGAGCCCTTTTTTGTTACCGGTTTAAAGGCTCCTGCCTTTTCCCAGTTTTTATAGATTGAGTCTTCAAAAAGATTGGCGTCGTAGGCTTTTGGGAGGTCATCCTCCGTATACTGGGTAATTTTTTTGGGCATCTGGGGTTGATTTTATGTACCCATGCATGATAAATGAGCTTTAGATATATGCCAAACTATTTGACAACGTTGACTTTTTGGTATATAGTTACGTCGTATACATATGCTCCTTTATGGCTGATACAACGCAGTTGCACAACTCTACCCCTGAAAATGAAGCTGGAAATGCTCCAGTTCTTTCTGCTGAGCCTACGCAGGCAGGACTAGAAACGAGCGTATCTTCTGATGTGCATGAGGTTATTGGCAAACTCCCAAAGGAACAGAGTGGTGCTGCTGGCACTCAATCACGACAACTTCCAACGACCAAGACTCCCCAGGAGCGCAAAGCTGAACTTCTCGCACGCCTTCCAAAAGAACAGGATCGGGCGGAGCGCTATATGAAGCGACAAGTCGAAAATACCCTTCAGCAGGAACTTGCTGAGCTTGAGAAACAGTCTCACCACCCTGCTCATTTTCATGAACTTAATGCCATTGTGGCCAAAATCCGACAGTTCCGAGATATTCTCGCTGAGCTTGCCGGTGTCACTTTCGAGTATCTGAAGACCCTCTGGCTTCAGTTTGTACATAAGCTTTCGGTATAGTATGATCTGGATGTGGCAACCCAAACCCTCCACCAGATTGAACTGATCGAGAAAATCCACGCTTTAAAGAAGGATAAGAATGCCGTTATTCTGGTTCATAATTATTTGAGACCGGAGGTTTATGATGTGGCTGACTATGTGGGTGACTCACTTGGGCTCTGTGAGGAGGCTGCCAAGACTGATGCTGATATCGTTGTGTTTTCTGCCGTGCACTTCATGGCGGAAAGTGCGGCGCTGCTTTTACCAGATAAAAAAGTTTTGCTCCCAAACTACGATGCGGGCTGTGCGCTCGCAGATATGATTACGGCCGAGCAGCTGCGCGAGTTTCGAGTGTTGCATCCTGGTGCCGGAGTCGTTTGTTACATCAACTCCTCTGCCGAGGTGAAGGCTGAGTCGGATGTGATCTGTACCTCGGCAAATGCCGTTGCCGTGACGCGTGCCCTTCCCTTTCAAAAAATTCTCTTTGTTCCTGATAAAAATCTCGCGCAGTTTGTCGCGAAACAAGTTCCCGAAAAAGAGATCATCGCCTGGGAAGGATTCTGTCCAATTCATCATCGAATTACCGTCGATCAGGTCATGCGGGCAAAGGCTGACCATCCGAACGCGAAGGTTATTGCGCATCCCGAGTGCCCTGATGCCATTCTCCAGATTGCTGATGAGGTGGCGAGTACGACGGGTATGATGAAGTATGCGGAGCAGAGTCCCGGACAGGAGTTCATCGTCATCACTGAGTGTGGGCTGACCCAGCGCATGATCAAAACGATGCCGGAAAAGAAATTCCTCTCGGTCTGCAATATGTGTTACGATATGAAAAAGACGACGCTCGAGTCAATATATGAGTCTCTCGTTGAGGAGCGGTTCCGCATCGAGATTCCTGAAGAGGTAGCGGTGCGTGCACGAAAAAGTTTCCAGTATATGTTTGAACTTACTCGAGTTGCCAGCAATATCCCGTCCCTTGTCTCCTAATTTTCTGCCATGAATCAGGATCGTCACCTCCTCGCTCAAAAAACTCATAACTCCGCGCAGCGCTTACATCCGAGCGATCCGCTGTATAAGCAGTGGATCTTCCGATATACGTTTTTGGAGTTGGATAAAGATATTGGTGAGCGTGGAGATATTACGACCGATGCCCTTTTTCCTGATGATGTGGAGATTGAGGGATTTGTCATTTCGAATTCGGAAGGTGTGTTGGCTGGTATCCAGGAGGCGAACTATTTTCTGGTTGGAAGTGATCCGGCGTTCAAGCCACGCATTGGGCGATTGATGGCCGATTTTTTGAAAAAAGATGGAGATGTAATTGCGCCTGGAGATATTATTTTACGACTGAAGGGTCGAGTGCAGGATGTTTTGAAAGTTGAAAGGATTCTGTTGAATCTGTTGCAGCGCATGAGCGGTATCGCCACGGTGACGGGGCGGTATGTCGATCTGCTGCGGCGACTTGAGTGTGGCGCGTTACTGGTTCCAACCCGGAAAACGGTCTGGGGGTTACTCGACAAACGTGCCGTCGTGGTTGGTGGTGGTGGTACCCATCGTTTGGATTTGTCTGATGCGGTGATGATTAAGGATAATCACTCGGTGATTCTGAATCATGATATCGGCTACATGATTCGGACGTGTGCGAATAATCCAGGGCGGTTTCTCGAGATTGAGGTTGAGACGAAGGAGCGGGCGCTTGAGGCGGCTCGGACTTTCAAAAAGTTACACACGCCTGGTGGACTCGAAGTTCCCGGCGTCATCATGTTCGACAATATGAAGGCCTCTGGCATTCGTGAGTCTATCGCGGCCATCCGCGAGGCGGGCTGTGAGAGTGAGATGCTCTTGTATGAGGCATCCGGTGGTATCCGTCTGGAAAATATTGAGCACTACGCCGGGTGTGGTGTCGACATCATTTCCGTTGGTGAAATTACCCACTCTGCCGTGAGCCTGGATTTCTCGATGGAGATCAAGGTGCAGAATTAGTGGCGCGTTTCGCGCTTAATTAATGCCCGATCAAGTGCAGGTGAATGTGAAAGACCTCCTGTCCTCCTTCTTTGCCGACGTTGAATTGGAGTTTGTAGCCTTTGAGATTTTTTTGCTGCGCGAGTTTTTTTGCGGTGACGAGGAGATGACCGAGGAGCGGTTCTTGCTGTTCGGTTGCATCGGCGACGGTTGCGATATGTTCACGTGGAACGATGAGGAGATGCGTTGAGTCCTTCGGATGGATATCGGCGAACGCCACACACTTCTCGTCCTGGTGGATCAGTGGTGATGGAATTTCCTGAGAGATTATTTTACAGAAGAGGCAGTCGGTGGGCATGTGGTGTGTTGGTTCAGGTTTTTATCTATGACTATAGTGGCTTTTTTGTCGCGGTTAGGCAAGAATGGTTTTGTGGTATAATTCAATTCTTTGCCCGGGCAAAGATAAAAGACCATTCTTTTTGAGGAGTGGCAAGTTGCGCGTGCACGTTTCTATTTTTATCCTTCCATCATGCTCTTCGCATAGAGTGCGTGCACGAGATGTCTATATGTGCATATTTCTCTTTTGATTTCACCGCGAACGTGAAGCGGACTCATTTCATTCATAATAGCTTTTTTCCCTCTGGTATTTACTTTAAATGTCCCAACTAACTCAGCATCGTCCGGAATCTGTTGATCTTCTTCTATTAGCCCGACTCCCAATTCTCGTGTTTTTATTACACGTACCGTGTCCCGTCCGATATATATATCCGGAAGAGGAATATATTCTTTTCCCGAACCCTCTCTATCGGCGCTACGACTTATTACTTGAGCTTCCATGTTTTTTAATTACTTCTTCAGCGCATACACGGCCCTTCCCACTCGCAGGAACTGGTCGTTTTTCTGAAGGTTCAAAGAAATAGTACCTTTCTTGACTTGGCGCTGTTTGAGGACGCCGTTGATGATTTCTTGTTTGGTCATTGGGGACTTCTTTTTGAGAAGGCTCTCGATGATTTCGGAGACGGTGCCTTTTTTGTAGCCCCACTCTTTGAGCGCGTAGAGGCCACGGCCGACGAGGACGAACTGTTCGTAACGGATGAGTTCGTTGTGAACGGCCTGGACGGTGACGATTTTCTTGTCGAATCCGCTCTCGATGATTTTGTTGGCGATCTCGACGAAGTGGAGAGGCTGGTTGATTTTCTTCAAGACGATGTAGGCCTTGTCGCGGATACTTCGTGGGTTGATGTGTCTCCAGGTATTGAGACCAAAGCCTTCTTTTGTCTTTCGGAGGCGCTTGTCTACCTCAAGGGCTGAGAGAATTGTTGAAGGTTCGCACGTTTTTCCTTCTTCGACGAGCGTGTTCTTGATCTGTTCGGCGATCTGCTCAAATCCAACGACGTCGCCTGCCTCCTGAAGCTTCTGAATACCGACCTCAATCATTCGCTGAACATCTTTGGTCGACATCTCTTTTACTCTCCAGAATGCGTGGAGCTGGTTGTTCTTTTCACACTTTACGAGTGATGGGTTGATATTGAGGGAAAGTCGGATGATGCTTCCGTCGATCGTGCTGTCTGATCCGATCGCGTTGAGAATTTCTGCGAGAATTTTTGACTCGAGCGAGAGACCTCCATTGTTTCGAATGAATACTGATGCGAGCTCGTTAATGGTCTGGAGTTTGCTGTTCTGAACCGTTCGTCGAAGTTTAGTGAGGGCGATTTTTTCAATCTGTCGAACTCGTTCTCGTGTGACGGCGAACTTCTGTCCGATTTTTTCGAGAGTGAGACGTGGCTTGCTGTCGAGGCTGAATCGCTTGATCATGACTTCCTTTTCTTTTGGCGAAAGAACGAGAAGCATCTCGTCCATGAGCTGTCCTAACTGAATTTTTTGTGGTGGAAGCTTCTGGGAAGTTTCAAGATCAAGTACGTTTTCCATACATTTCTTAGGTTATGTTGAGCGGGGTATAGACTAGGTACTTTTTTTACGTGTGTCAAGTACTCGGAGAACCCTGTTTCGTATGTAAGATCACATTGTAGGCATTAAGTTATTTTTTGTCAAGTTTTCGTGGGGAATGTGAATTTGGCTTTAATAATAGCGCTGGTCATGGTACAAATGTATCGGCTCGCCTGGGTGGTGAAATGGCAGACACGTTAGCCTTAGGAGCTAATGCCGAAAGGCGTGGAGGTTCAAGTCCTCTCCCAGGCACCATAGAGACGCCCGAAGGGCGTCTCTTGACCCCGCTCCCGTATTTTTAGCTTTATATGTCCTTCGTCCACCTCCATTCCCACTCCTATTATAGCCTTTTGGATGGCTTGCGATCCCCTGACGCTATGGTGGATAGGGTGAAGGAGATGGGCTGTCCAGCTTTGGCGCTCACTGACCATGGGGTTCTTTATGGTGCTATTGATTTCTATAAAGCCGCTAAAAAAGCTGGAATTAAGCCAATTATTGGCTGTGAGATGTACGTAGCCCAGCGAACTCGCTTCGACAAGACGTCTGGCATTGATAATAAGCCATTCCATCTAACCGTCCTCGCAAAGAGCTATAAAGGGTATCAAAACCTGATGCAGCTGGTGACGAAGGCAAATCTTGATGGCTTTTACTACAAACCTCGAATCGACCACGCGCTCCTTGGTGTCTATAAGGAGGATCTTATTGTGCTGAGTGGCTGTCTCAATGGTGAGATCAGCCGCGCCATTCTCAGTGAAAATATGGCACTCGCACGAGAGCTGATCGTGAAGTACCGAGATATGATGGGTCCCGATCACTATTATTTGGAAATTCAGGATAATCCGTTACTTGAGCAGCAGGCCGTGGTGAATAAGGCGCTTATCGCGCTCTCGGCTGAGTTGGGAGTGCCACTTGTGGCTACCGGTGATTCGCACTATGTGACATCAGAGGAGCATCACTCGCATGATATTTTGCTGTCGATTCAGACCGGTACGAATATTTATGATGAGAACCGAATGAAATTTTCTGGAGACTTTTCTCTCCGAACTCCCGATCAGATGAAGGAGGCCTTCGCGCATGTGCCCGAGGCGATCTCCAATACCGTGAAGATTGCAGCGATGTGCGATATCGAGATCCCCTTTCATCAGAACTTGCTGCCTGACTACGACACTCCGAACAACGAACCTGCTGATTCGTATTTACGACAACTCTGTTTCGATGGCTTGAGTGCACGTTTCGATGGACATCCAACTGAGGAGGCCGTGAAACAGCTCGAGTATGAACTTGGTATCGTGCATCAGATGGGATTTGATACCTACTTTCTCATTGTGTGGGATTTTATCAAGGCGGCGAAAGATATGGGCATCGTGGTAGGTCCTGGTCGTGGCTCTGCGGCGGGTTCGCTGCTGTCGTACTCGCTCAATATTACTCAGCTCAATCCACTGAAGTACGGTTTGATCTTTGAACGATTCTTGAATCCTGAGCGTATCTCAATGCCTGATATCGACGTGGATTTTGCGGATGATCGTCGTGGTGAGGTCCTTAATTATGTCATCAATAAATATGGTCGTGCGAATGTCGCACAAATTATCACCTTCGGAACCATGGCTTCTCGAGCCGCGGTGCGCGATGTTGGACGAGCTCTCGGCTATCCATATGGTGAGGTCGATGCGATTGCAAAAAAAATTCCGCCACCGATTCAGGGTCGTCATGTACCGCTCACAGAGTCCATCGAAAAGGATCCTGAATTGAAAGATCTTTACGCGAAAGATGAGCGGGCGAGGGCACTTCTGACCGATGCGATCGAGCTCGAGGGTACGGTTCGTCATGCAGGTACTCACGCCTGTGCGGTGGTGATTTCTTCGCGCCCTCTCGTTGAGTATACGCCGCTCCAGTTTGGCGCCGGCGAACAGAAAGATGTCGTCACGCAGTACTCGATGAAACCCATTGAGGAGATTGGGCTTTTGAAAATGGACTTCCTGGGTTTGAAAAATTTAACCATCATGGAGAAGACGCTGTTGATTATTAAAAAATCACGCGGCATCGATATCGATCTGGAGCGAATTCCAATGGACGACTCAAAGTCGTTTGAGCTCTTACAGAAGGGTGAAACGACGGGCGTGTTTCAACTTGAATCTGGCGGTATGCGTCGTTATTTGAAGGAACTTATTCCTACACGCTTCGAAGACATCATTGCGATGGTGGCCCTATATCGTCCGGGTCCGATGGATTGGATTCCAAGTTATATTCGCGGGAAGCATCAGCCTGATAGTGTCAAATATCTCGATAAGAGTTTCGAGACGATTCTCAACGAAACGTACGGTGTGGCGGTGTATCAAGAGCAGATTCTTCAGATCGCTCAGCAGTTTTCTGGATACTCACTTGGTGAGGCCGATATTCTGCGAAAGGCGGTGGGTAAAAAAATTCTTTCGATGCTTGAGGAGCAGAAGGAAAAATTCGTACGGGGGGCGGTGGAGAAAGGCCACACGGCGAAACTCGCTGAAGAGGTGTTTAAGGACGTGATTGAGCCGTTTGCGGGCTATGGTTTCAATAAAGCGCATGCGGCATGTTACGCGATGATTGCGTACCAGACGGCGTACTTGAAGGGAAATTTTCCGGACGAGTTCATGACGGCCCTCCTCATGTGCGATCAGGGTGACATGGATCGAGTGGCTATTGAAATTGAAGAGTGTGAGTCGATGGGCATTCAGGTTCTTCCTCCTTCTATTAATGAGTCGGATGTCGATTTTACCCTCGTTGAGCCAGGTAAAATTCGTTTTGGATTATCGGCGGTGAAGGGTGTGGGAACTGCGCCCATTGGAGAAATTATCGAGATTCGAAAAAAGTTTGGAGCGTTTAGTTCGGTCCAGAACTTTGCAGAGCGTGTACCGCCAAATCTTATCAATAAAAAACTTTTTACGGCCCTCGCCTACTGTGGTGGTCTCGAGGAGTTTGGCGAACGTATGGTTATGGTTGAAAATTTTGAGCGGATTGTTGGCCATGCTAAGTCGCATCAGGGAGGTGTTGCGCAAGGTCAGGCAGGACTTTTTGACGATTTTGGTGATGCGGCTGCTCCGGCATTTGCTCTTGCGAAAGCCGCTCCTGCGTCGCGGCTCGATTGTCTCCGCTGGGAAAAGGAGTACCTCGGTCTTTATGTCTCGAGTCATCCCCTTCAGGGCCTACGACGGTACTTGAATAAAAAAGTACTCCTCACCGAAAAAATTACGAAAAAATATCTTGGGAAGAGTTTGCAGTTTGCTGGGCTCGTCGCGAATCCGAAGAAGATTTTTACGAAGTCGGGAGCGTATATGATGCAGTTTTATCTGGAAGATCCGACGGGTCGCATCAGTGCCGTCGTGTTTCCGAAGTCATATGCCATGTTTGCCGAAAAATTAAAGGAAGATCACATTGTGACGATCACTGGTCGTCTCGATCTGCGACGAAGTGAGTACAATCTGACGGTTGATAGTGTGGCGAGTATGTCTCTCGATAGTATGATTGAGCGGGCGAAGGAGTCGAATCTCTATGATCCGAGCGAGCGCGTTCGACGTCAGCTGATTGCTGCCGCACCAGATGAGGTGAAAAAAGAGGCGGTGATCAGTGATGAGGGTGTTGATGAAGGTCAAGATGGAGGTGTTGTCGTTTCACCGGTTTCTAAAGAAGCTCCAGCAGCGTCTGGTGCGAGCATTCGAGAAGATACGCTGATTATTTCTCTCCCACATGATACGAAGCCTGAGGTTATGAATGGGCTGAAGGTTATCCTTCTTTCCCATACGGGCGATCATCCGGTTGAGCTCCATTTGAAACAAGGCTCTGAGGTGAAGCGAATTAAGCTTCCTTTTGGGGTCCGGTTCGATGGGCCTATTCTCGAGCAGCTTTCTGCTCTTTTCGAGCGTGAAAAAATAGGTTAGTATGCGGGGCGAATTAACCCATGCACTATGTACCGAACCCATACCTGCTCTGAACTGAACGCATCCCATGTTGGTCAGCCTGTCACTCTCGCGGGTTGGGTTCACCGTCGACGAGACCACGGAGGTCTCATTTTTATCGATCTCCGAGATCGATACGGACTCACGCAGGTGGTGATCGATCCTTCACAGGAGGCGGTCCACGGTATGGCCGAAGATGTTCGAAGTGAGTTTGTGCTGCAGGTAACGGGGAGCGTGCGCCGAAGGCCTGAGGGTTCTGAGAATAAAAATATGACGACGGGTGAGATTGAGCTCGTGGTGAGCGAGATGAAGATTTTGAACGCAGCGAAGACGACCCCTTTTGAAATTGATGTTCCGCAGGATCCGAACGAGGAGCTCCGTTTGAAGTACCGATACTTGGATTTGAGGCGCGAGCGTATGAAGAATAACATCGTGATCCGTCACAAGATTGTAAAGTCGATCCGTGATTATATGGATAAGCACGACTTTGTAGAAATTGAGACGCCGATTTTGATCAAAGGAACGCCAGAGGGTTCACGTGAATATATTGTGCCTTCACGACTCTACCCGGGTCGATTTTTTGTCTTGCCACAGTCTCCGCAACAGATGAAGCAGCTCTTGATGGTTGCTGGTATGGACCGGTACTTCCAGATCGCGCGATGTTTCCGAGATGAAGATCAGCGTGGCGATCGACAGCCTGAGTTCACGCAGCTCGATGTTGAGATGTCGTTTGTCGACGCGGAGGATGTGATGAGTTTGAATGAGGGCTTGATGATTGAACTTGTAGAAAAGTATGTTCCACATAAAAAACTTTTGAAGAAGCCTTTTCCGCGACTGACCTGGAAGGATGCGATGTCTCAGTATGGCTCTGACAAACCGGATTTGCGATTTGATATGAAGATCTGTGATGTGAGCTCGCTTGTTGCGGGTTGCGGATTCAAGGTATTTGCTGATGCGGTCGCGCACGAGGGTGTGGTGTTTGCGTTGCGCGTGCCTGGTGCGGCTGGATTTACCCGAAAACAGATTGATGATTTAACTGAATTGGTAAAAGTCTATGGCGCGAAGGGTCTCGCCTATATCGTCATGGAAGAGGCTGGAGTAAAGTCCCCTATTGCGAAGTTTTTCACAGAAGATGAGATGAAGAAATTGGTAGAGGCGACAGGCGCACAGACGGGAGACATTGTCTTTTTCGGCGCTGATGAGTTTGATATTGCGGCTACGGCTCTTGGTCAGGTTCGTCTCGCGTGTGGCGATACGCTTGGTTTGCGAAAATCTGATGAGCTCGCGTTCTGCTGGATCTATGAGTTCCCTCTTTTTGAGTTCAGCAAGGAAGATAAGCGACTTGTTTCTGCGCACCATCCATTCACGGCTCCGATGGCTGAGGATGTGGCGATGCTCGATTCCAATCCACGTGCAGTTCGTGCGAAGGCGTATGATCTCGCTCTCAATGGCTCTGAAATCGGCGGTGGAAGTATCCGAATTCACGACGCGGTCGAACAGGCAAAAATTTTCCAGGTGCTCGGCATCTCTCCAGAAGACTGTGAACTCCGATTTGGCCACATGCTCCACGCTTTCGAGTACGGCGCTCCTCCGCACGGCGGTATCGCCTGGGGAATCGACCGTCTCGTCATGATCTTCCGCGACGAACCAAATATCCGCGAAGTCATGGCCTTCCCAAAGGATTCCAAGGCGAAAGATCTCATGATGGGCGCTCCTTCCGAACTGCCAAAAGAGCAGATCGATGAGATGCATATTGAGATTGCGAAGGAAGAGGTGTAAGTTCTCGGTAACTAATTCTTGTAGTGATTGAGATTCATGATCTTTTTGAGCATCATGACTCCTTTTTTAGCAGCATGTATCATAAACCAGTGTAGGCCTTGAGGATGATTACTGGAATGATAGACCAACCCTTTTTCTGACTCCTTGATATTGTGTGATGTGAAGATGGTTTTGAATGAACCTTTCAAAAGATCCATAGGATGGAGCATGTCTTTTTTTGCTATTTTCTTCATACCCATGTGCCCTTTTGTGAATGCATGCTGGAGTAACTCAGTGCAATAGAGCTTATCTGCATCATTCTCAAAGGTGAAATCAAATGGTTTTCCGATTTGCTGCTCTGCGTATTGGATAGCTTTTTTAATCTTCTCTTTATTCCGCTTTTTGTGTCGCAAGATAGCCATTGTATCATATTCACTCAAAACATCATGCAATGAAACGGTGCCAACCCCATGGGCGATCGCATGGATACACATTCCTGCTCCTACATACATAAGCGCATGGGTAAAAATTCCACCTATATAGAGGCTATGCATTCTTCGCAGTGCTCCTACGAGAATAACGTCACCCGGCTCAAGCTCTTTTCTTGCGTTTCTTTTATCTCGGCTTGAGAGGTTATTCTCTCTTGTGTGAATTATCGTACTTCCAAATTTATACCAGATATTCGTCAGGATTTTTTTCATCCAGGAAAAATCTTCTGGAAAATTCGCTATAATATCGTTTTTATAGAGCACGCTACGCGTTGTTTAATTTTTTCTATTTTTAGGATGTCCTCCTCCGTGAGCCATGCGACCAAAGCCATCACCGAGTTTTTTTCCTGCCTTATCGAGGTACCCTCCAAGTACCTTTTCAAGTATTTTATCTCTTACTGCTCCCCCCATATCAGATACTTTTTGAGCTACGGCTTTCGCACCTTTTGTTACCTTTGCCCCAAGACCTGTTTCCTGAACCTTACTTCCTTCTGGTCCTGCATGTGATGCATTATTGACTTTTCCCATAGATTTTTGTTTTTATAATATAAATTAGTTTTATTATACATTATTTTTGTCTTTTTGGCAAGTTCCGCGCGCTGCAAATTCAATTTAAAAATAATATGGTTTTTGACTTGTGGTCTTGGTTTTGCTATACTTCGCTTGTTATGGCCAGCCGAGGCACTCGAGGTTTCCGAAAGGATTCCGCTTCGCTTTCATTACGACTTACGGGTTAGATCGTAGTGGAGGTATAATTGCCACTTGGCACTGGGGACTCTGCCGTAAGAAGAGTCCTTTTTTATTATACTACTCCTGCTGCTCTCTTAATTTCTCGGAAAATTTGTGGGTCAATTTTCCCCATTGGCCTTTGGAGTCTTTTCCAGCTTAAAGCTTTTAATTGTGATAAAATCACCGTTTGTTGCGATTTCTTATACATGAATGTGTAGTAAAATCTCCCTTTTCTTATTCTTGTTGTAAGCGGCATGGCCCAAAATATCTCCCTGCTTAATTTTCGAATTATGAGCATTGGACGTTCGAAATATTCATTCTTCCCATCTGTTTCATTCCCAATATTCATACCTGCTGAACACCACCATATTTCTCGTTCGTTAAATGAAGCAGTTCCTTGTCTACTATCCAATCGCGATTTCAATTTATGCCATTTTGTAAAATCCTTTGCCATATATGTCATTAATGTATCTGTTATATTACCTCAAAAAATGGCTTCCATAAACCGTAAATGTTAAATTATTCCTTACAAATTCTTAACAAATTCCTGACACAAAAATTCTTCTGTAGAAACTTTCTCTTTTCCCCTACAATGCTCATATGATTATTGAACAACACGAGCAGTTTAAACGGGCGATGGAGCTCATGGAAATTACGCATAATAATGTATTTCTGACGGGTAAGGCGGGAACGGGAAAGTCGACGTTACTGTCGCATTTCATGAAGCATACGAAGAAAAATGTGGTGGTGCTCGCGCCTACGGGTGTGGCGGCGCTGAATGTGCAGGGTGAGACGATTCACTCGTTTTTTGGGTTTATGCCGAATATGACCGTGGATAAGGCGAAGAAAAAGGGGGCGAAGGCGACGAAGAATGAGCTCTATCAAGAACTCACGACGATTATTATTGATGAGGTGTCGATGGTGCGGGCGGATCTTGCGGACTGCGTAGATCAATTTCTCAAGGCGGCACGAAAAAATAAGGAGCCGTTTGGTGGCGTCCAGATGGTCTTTATTGGAGATCTCTATCAGCTCCCACCGATCGTGATGAATCATGAGAAGGATTTTTTTGAAGAGTTTTATCAGAGTCCCTGGTTCTTTCACTCGAAGGCGGTTGTCGATGAACGATTCTACATGGAACTCGTTGAGCTCGATAAAATTTACCGTCAGAGTGACAATGCATTTATTGAATTACTGAATGCTATACGCGTAAATACCGTTACTGACCACCAGATCAATGCGATCAATATGCGAGTTCTTGACCGTAGTTCGGAACATGAAGATAGTATTCACCTCACCTCGACGAACCAGCTCGCAGCCGATATCAATCATGCACGACTTACACAACTCAAGGCGCCAGCACAGCGTTTCACGAGTACCATCAAGGGAAATTTCGACATGAAGCAATACCCTACCGAACAGTCACTCATCCTCAAAGTTGGGGCACAGGTCATGTTCGCCAACAACGATATGGACGGCCTCTGGGTCAATGGAACTGTCGGACAAGTCACGGAAATTCTTCCGAGCGCGGTGATTGTCAAAATTCATGGCGGCAAAGAAGTTCATGTTACTGCCCATGAGTGGAAACTTTACCGGTATGAGTACGACTCTTCTTCTAAATCTCTTTCTCAAAAAAGTGCTGGTGCCTTTGAGCAGATTCCATTGAAACTTGCCTGGGCCATTACCATTCACAAGAGTCAGGGAAAGACGTTTGATAAAGTGGTTATCGACCTCGGAAATGGAAGTTTCGCCTCGGGTCAGACCTATGTGGCCTTGAGCAGATGCCGAACTTTTGAGGGAATACGGCTCAAAAAACCAATCCGAAAAAGCGATGTAAAAGTCGACCGCCAGGTTCACAAGTTCCTCACCGAGTACCAACGGGAGACGTATGAGAGGATCTAGCTCTTTCCCTGTAGCCACGGACGACATCGAAGATCCTTATCTGAACCCTTCGGATAACTCCAAGATAACTCGACCTCACCACGTGGTATAGACTCAGTTCCTTCTGGGAGTTTAAAATACGTACAAGATATACTATCAAAAGAAAGTTTTCGAATTCTGGCGTCTGCCAATGATGGAACGTAGGCATTTTGCGGCATGAGATCCAGTCCTTCTGCCTGATACCTTTTCTCATAGAGATCAACCATCTCTATATTTTTTCGAGTTCCATTCTTCTCATTTATTCCATTCACATAATATATTTCTGGATCTAGTGGCATATTTTCTGCGTCTACTGTAAGGCCAAATTCCCACTCGCTCGCTCCTACATGATTCCACATCTCTCTAGCATCATCATGGTGACACGCCGCATTCGCGAGCTCTAATGTTTTTACTGGTGGAATAAATTTCAATCGTATCTCGCCATATGCTCCGAGGCTTTCGAGTGCTTTACTTGGAAGACTGTTGAGCCAAGTTGTAACTTGCTCCTCCGTCTGAATTCCATCAACTGCAACGCCAAGGCTCGTCCAAGTCGCGACACTTGAATTATACTGAGATGCGATTCTATTCACGGTTGCCATCTGTTCTGGCGTTTTAGCATCTTCGTTATTTCTAAAACATTGGACAAGAGCATGCCTTGTCTGCGTAGAAGCGCCTCTATCGTCGAAAATTTCTGCTGTGGCCACATCTTGCCGTGTCTCTCTCGTGACAGCGAGACCCTGGCCTTCTGGAATTCGATCCATAGATATAATTTAGAATTTTATCGGCGCTTTACATTACTCTTAATTGGCTATGTGTCAATTTTTAGCTTTGAGGATCTGAGTACACCGACCTTTAAGCCATATAGCTTCCCCAAAGCTAGCTTTTGTGATATAATGGAGTGATGGTAGTATGTCTCTTGAATAGACTCCTCACATGAATATTGAACTCGCATTTACGCTTATTGGGATCGCGGTAGCCGGCTTCGGACTGTACGAGCTGGTGCACTATGTTATTCATCATCACTATGACTCACATCGAATGAGGGACATGGTGTTTTTGCAAATACGTGTGCCGAGAAAGGAGTCGAAGGATGATGTGGAAAAGGAGACGCAGACGTACTCATCCCAGAAAAGCTTCAAGGAGATTATCGGTATCATGACCCACTTCTATGAGTCGCTGCATAGTATGTACGACAAAAGTTGGAAGTATCACTGGATGGGACAGGACTATCTTTCGCTGGAGTATGCGGTGGTGAATGGGGAAATTCTCTTTTTCATGGGAGTTCCTCGTGACCTCGTCGTGTTTCTGGAAAAGCAGATTACGAGCTTCTATACTGACTGTCACATCGAAAAGGTGATGGACTACAATATCTTCAAGCCCGACTCAGAGGTGTATGGCTGCTACCTTGAACTTGAGGAGGACTATCATCTGCCGATTAAAAATTATAATCGTCTCAACTCTGATCCGCTCAATGCGATCGTGAATGCGCTCTCAAAATTTGAAAATAGTGAGGGTGCGGCGATTCAGATTCTCATCAAACCCGTCAATAATCATTGGCAGCATGAGGGCCGAGAAATCGCTCAGGAACGCTCAAAAAACAAAAAGCACTCTGGTCTTGCCTGGTACAATCCGTTGAGTTGGATTGCGGCTATTCTCGATCTCCTCATGCATCATGAAAAGAAAGACCATCCAGAAGAGCAGAACCGCGTGACGGCAGCTGGAGAAGAAGAGATCAAGGCGCTCGATGAAAAAAACTCGCATCCTGGTTTTGATACGGTCATTCGAATTGTCTGTAGTGCACCAACACTTCGTGCGGCAAAAATGAATGTCTCAAATATTCATAAGGCGTTTGGTCAGTTTGATTTTTCCAATGGAAATGCGTTCGAGTATTCGAAGTACCACTCCGTCGACAAGCTCGTGAAGGACTTCATCTATCGACGATTCCGACGTAGCCTGTTTCGTGATCTTCATCCGCTCGAGGGGAAGCGTCATATGATTCTCTCATCTGAGGATCTTGCATCGCTCTATCATCTCCCGAGCATCCGATACAATATGAATCCGCATATCGTCTGGCAGAACTATAAAGTTGCGCCGGCTCCACCAAATATTCCAACCGAGGGAATTCTTCTCGGCCACAACACCTATCGAGGCGTGACGAAAGAGATTCGCATGAAGCGAGATGATCGATTCCGACACTTCTACGTCATCGGTCAGACGGGTACGGGTAAGTCTTCGATTCTCCAGGCGATGATCCGACAGGATCTCCGAAATGGTGATGGACTTGCGATTATCGACCCGCACGGAAGTTTGATTGAAGATATCATGCCGTTCATTCCGCGAGAGCGTGCGGATGATGTGATTTACTTCAACCCTGGTGATATGGATCGACCGATGGGCTTGAACCTGCTCGAGGGTGACTCATGGGAAGAAAAAGAGCTCGTCTCGATGGAGGCGATGAACATTATGATCAAATTGTTCGGTGAAGAAATCTTTGGTCCCCGTATTCAGGATTACTTCCGAAACGGTTGTCTTACTTTGATGTCCGATCCTGAGGGTGGCTCTATTACCGATATCGTGCGTCTCTTCACGGATGATGAGTATGCGGCGTACAAAACTGAAAAGGTGACGAATCCGATCGTGAAGTCGTTCTGGGATAACCAGATGGCGAAGACGGGTCAGCGTGAAAAGCAAGAAATGATTCCGTACTTGGCGGCGAAATTCGGTCAGTTCGTCACGAATACGATGATGCGTAACATTATCGGTCAGGCGAAGTCGGCCTTCAATGTTGCTGATGTGATGGAGAATGGAAAGATCCTTCTCGTGAATCTCTCTAAGGGGGAAACTGGTGAGATGAACTCGAAGCTTCTCGGTTTGATTATGGTGTCGAAGATTCAGATGGCGGCACTCGGGAGACAGAAAATATTGAAGACCGGAAAAAAGCCTCGCGACTTCTTCCTCTATATCGATGAGTTCCAGAACTACGTTACTGACTCGATTGAAGTGATTCTCTCTGAGGCTCGTAAGTATCGCCTGGGTCTCGCGGTCGCTCACCAGTATTTGGCCCAGCTCGAGGACAAGGGTGGAGGTTTGAATAAAAAGGGTTCGAGCATTAAGGAGGCGATCTTTGGTAACGTCGGTTCAATTTTGGCCTATAAAATAGGTGCGCAGGATGCCGAGTACATGGCAAAGGAAATGGCTCCGGTCTTCAGTGACCAAGATATGGTGAATCTGGATAAGTTCAAGGCGGTGATGAAGCTCTCGATCGATACGCAACCTTCTCGACCGTTTAGTATCACTCCTTTAAATCCTTATCTGGAACAGGGTGACAAGAAAGCCGCTGAGGCCTTCAAACAGCTTTCACGCCTGAAGTATGGTCGAGATAAGGACTTCGTTGACCGAGAAATTATCCGACGACTCGGCTTGTCGGGAGGTTCTGGTGGAGCGGCAAAACTCCCCCCTCCAGCTGATCCGTTTGGCTTCTAAAGCCTATTTTGAACTATTTTTTGGAATCTGCCACTCTAAGTTATTAGCTTTACTTAGCTTTAATTTTTTAAGTTCTGGAACTTTCCAATAATATGGCAATGGTATATAACCAGCCCTGTCTGTTTTTGTGATATACTTGAGAGAACACAAAAAATAAAGACACATATCCGTATGGCGAATCGTCCTCTATATACTCCGGGTGCCCATCTCCTTATTGTCAGTTTCATCCTGGCTATCTCTTTCAATGGACTCGTTGCTTTTGCGCAGGAGGCCGAGACGGTTCCAGAGGTGAAGGTTGAAACTTCAATTCCCGTGACGGTGCCGGCTGCACCTCAGTTTCCACAGGAAAAAATTCTCGATATCACTGCCTATTATTCTCCCTTACCGAATCAAGAGAAGTACGTGACGGGAAGCTATGAGTCTGATATTCGACTCAATGGACGCGGTACGAATGGGGCTGATGGTACGCCGGTCTACCCGGGTATGGTTGCCGCACCAAAGACCTATGCGTTTGGAACGAAGTTAATGATTCCTGGTGTTGGAACGGTAGCCGTCCATGACCGTGGTGGAGCGATCGTCTCTTCCGCGCAGAATGGTCGACATGATCGTCTCGATATCTGGATGGGCTTCGGGGACAAGGGTCTTCGACGGGCCTTGGGCTGGGGACGACGAACGGTGAAGGTCACTATTTATGGTGTCGACGCCTCTATCCGCGAGGATATTCAACTCAGTAACTATGATGAGAGCGAACGAATTGCCTCCTCGGTTTCACGTCCACCTTCACAGAAGAACGTGGTTCCTGTTGTGGTGAAGCCACCAATGTTTCCAGAGGATGTCTGGTACATGAGTAGTGGCGAGTCGGTCGTGAAGGTTCAGCAGGCACTCAGTTTCCTTGATTATTATAAGAGTGCCATCGATGGTTTCTATGGAGATGAAACCAAGGAGGCTGTGTATGCATTTCAGAAGGCACAGAATCTCTTTGATAGCGGTCTCGAACTTGGAGCCGGACACACGGGTCCTGCAACTCGAGTGGCTCTCGAGAAGGCTGTTCATGAACGACGAAAGGCACGACTCCCCGTTCGACAGGCTGGACGTGGTGAGCGAGGTGAGGATGTCTTGAAGCTTCAGCATATTCTCCGATCTCTGGGATATGATGTCGGAATCACCGGAACGTTCGATGAACAGACTGAGGCAGCACTTCTTCAATTTCAAAAGGAGCAGCGTGTCGTCAAAACTGATAATGAGCGAGGTGCTGGATACTTCGGCCTACGAACCAAGGCGGCGCTTGAGACGAAATATATGGCATCGATTGGCGACTCACGTGCGGTCGTGATCGTGGATGTTCCCTCATATCTCGTTCAAGATCTCGCACTCAACAGCACCGGTATTGCTGTTCGACAGCTCCAGCAGGAGCTCATGAAGCTCAACTACTTGCGTATCGATCCAACTGGCTTCTATGGTCCTGCAACCGCCCACGCTGTTTTCAAATTCAAACAATCTCAGGGGCTCGCGACGGTCGAGTCCGACAGCGGTGCTACGACCTTTGAGTCGAGTACCCGCGAGCGAATGAATGCGATTATTGCATCACGATTTCACACCATCAAAACCATCGCGCTGAAAAATGGAAGATCAACAGCTCCTATGATTGCCAATGCGACTGCTCCTTCGGAGTCGCTGGATACTGAACTTCTGAAGGTTCAAAAATTTCTCCAAGCAAAGGGATTCCTCCAGACTCAGCACGTCACAGGTACTATGACCGACGAGAGCCGAAAGGCGCTGATTACTTTCCAGAAGGCCAATCGAATTATCGCTTCTGAGAGTGAAATGGGTGCCGGAACTATCGGTCCGAAGACACGAGCGTTTATCAATGCGTTCAGTCAGGCGTCGTAGGTTTCTAATAACTCATGTCACCCAGAGTCCAGATCTCTTCCTCGAGCATGTGAATCGCAAGCTCGATTTTTTTGAGTCGATCAGATTTTGGTTTTTTTACACCGGCGTTGTACCGGAGGTGACCCTCTTTCAGACGGATAGATAGCGGAACAATTTCTGTGTGCGCGACCCTCTTATCAGCGTAGAAGACTATTTTTTCTTCCAAGGTTTTCAGTGGATAGGCCTTCGAAATAACGGCGTCGAACTGCTGCGAGAGGACGGCGGCGGCGAGTTTCTTGAACCGCATTTTTTTCAGCATGTCCGATGTCGCCTCGATATCATTCCCCCGGTATTTTTTTTTCATCTCTATCCAGTAGGCGATGTCTGCCTTCGTCGGTTTTTTTTGGAATGAGCGTGGGTCGTAGGTTCGAAATGCAATGGCCTTCATCAGGTCATGGACGAGTGCGAGGTGTTCGACAAATATCATATCGACTTTATGTCCCTTCGTGTCGATTTGAGCCGCGAGCAGGGTGGCGACTTCGGCAACTTTTTCCATATGCTTTTGCACATGGCGTGGGGTGTGGCACTGTTTGTAGAGCTGATTAATGTGACTCCAGTCCATGATGTTGAATGTGAATATCTCGATGTTCATCACTCTTTCGATGGATGTGAACATCGGTGCGTTTTTCTGGAAGGTGTTTTCCGAGGTGCTCGGCCCACTCGATGATGATGAGATCTGGTTCGCGTTCAGTCATCTCTTCGAGCATGGCGACTGCGGCGTGTTCTTTTCCTTCGAGGCGATAGAAGTCGACGTGAAAAATTTTGTGCGATGGTGTTTCGTACTCGCGAATATAGGTAAAGGTAGGACTCTTGATCCTCATTTCCGAGATGCCCAGCGAGTCGGAAAGGCCTTTGGTGAAGGTGGTTTTCCCAGCCCCGAGTCCTCCATACAGACATATTACTCCTTTGTGTTTTAATTTTTTAAGGAGATCTGAAGCTATTTTTTGCGTTTCCTGGCTTGATTTCGTGGTATGTCTTGAAGTTCGTGGTGGCATTTGAGTTTTTTCACTAAAGCTGCTATAATAATACGATACATATCAACAAAAACCAAATGTCTGACACACCCAACAGTTCTTTAGCAGGAGGAGATGGTTCCGATCTCATCATTCAAAGCCCTATCCATCAGATGGAGTCTCGACGGTCACGTCGTCACAAGGCAGCGTGGGCTGGACTTTCACTCCTTATGATTGCGTCGGTTCTTGCCCTTCATCAGAATGGATTGAATCTCACCGTCAGTGTTCTGCCAACGAAGCAGGCACCTGCGTTTGATGGAACGGTCTCTCCTATTGAGAAGGCACCGAACTGGGTAAAGTTAAAAAGCGAAGAGTATAAATATAATTACGAACAGATTCCATCTGAGAAACTTATCGAGGCGCCGGTCTATAATGCCGCAAATCTCGAACGAACCATCGACACACTGAAGTGGGGAAACTCCGCAGATGATGCGATCCGAAATCAGAAGATCACCTACTCGGTTCCGTATATGGGCAGCTACCGACTGAATGGAAAAGAGATGGATGGAAGTCACCTCGCGGTTGATATCAAGATTCCACGAAATACTCCGGTTCGTGCGATTGCAAATGGGGTCGTTACCAAGATCAGTAACGCGACGAGTGGTTTTGGGAAACACCTGGTGATTCAGCATACCGACGTTCCTTCATTTGAGAATCCATCCGTGAAGACCACCTATTTCTCATCCTATAGTCACCTTGGAACGGTTCTGATTTCCGAGGGTGATGTCGTACTGCGCGGTCAGCATGTCGCACTTTCTGGCGAAACTGGTTTTGCGACAACGCCACACGTTCATTTCCAGATCGACCGTGTCGAGGCTCCTTGGCATCCATTCTGGCCATTTACCTTCCAGGAGCAGACCACCGCAGGTCTCGACTTCGTTGGAGCTATCAACGCCGGACTTGGAAAAGAGAAGTCGCTCCAATATACGATCAATCCAATGATGTTTGTTCAGAAATATTTGACGGGCGCTCCGGTAGCTCCGAGTGAACCACCACCTGTCGCTCCTGTCGTGGCTCCACCGCCTGCGCCAGTCGTAGAGCCTCCTGTGGTAGCACCAACTCCGGTGCCTGTCGTTACACCTACACCTGCAAAAATTGTGAACTTCACCTTCACTCAGAAGTCGAGCTATCAGCTTGGCGAAGAGATTCGGATTACCGTTATGGCGAAGGATGAACAGGGTAATACGGCGACCGCACTTACGAATGCCGCTCTCCTTCTCTTGAGTGGAGATGTAGGTATCATCTCAAAGTCAGATATCAATAGTAGTGATCTTTCTAGCGGACAGATAGATATCATTGTCCAAACGCCAAAGGTAGGAGAGGGTCAACTTACCGTTCTGTATAACGGCGTTCAGACGAAGTCTGCATCATTTACTATTGTGAATCCAGCTCCTGTCATCGTCGCACCACCGGTTGTTACTCCGCAGGTTGCCAATAATCGCCCATCGCTCTTTGCAGATGTGGGTGGCTCTGCCAACTTCTATGATGCGATCAAGTACCTGAAGGATAAGAGTATCTTTTCCGGATATCAGGATGGATCTTTCAAGCCTGACCAAGTTATCTCTCGAACGGAAGTTTTGAAGGTTGCGCTCGTCTCGGCCAATCGACCACTTCTTCCCCTCCAGGGTGCTCTGAGTTACCAGGATATTGATCCAAATGCCTGGTATATTCCTTACATTGCAACCGCGCAGCTTAACGGAATTACCCAGGGATATATTGGTGGATTTTTCAAGCCAAATCAGAATGTCACGCGCGCTGAGTTTCTGAAGATTCTTCTCCTCGCGACTCCGGTTTCTATCGATCCTGCGGTCAACGAATCACCGTATCCAGATGTCGCCAAGGATGACTGGTATGCGGTTTTCGCCCAGTTCGGCAAACAGAAAAATATTCTTCCACGTGCGACCGATGGATTCAAACCGGATGAGGAGATTACCCGCGCTGAGGTTGCTGAGATCATCTATCGTCTGATGCTCGTCGTCAAGACGGGATCGAGCAGTTATACGGCTGGGTTGGGGAATACCTAAATGCGGGGACGGGGTCAGTACACTCGTGCTACGCACTCGTGTATATGGTGCTCTCAGAAGGAATCGAACCTTCATCTTCGCCTTAGAAGGGCGTTGCTCTATCCATTGAGCTATGAGAGCGCATTATGACTCGCGTATATTAGGAAACTTTCTAGAAATATGCTAGTAATTCATCATGCACCTCCGAGATCACGAGACCATTCAGCAGACGTACCGACACCACTATTTTCCGTTTGCGCTCCAAATGCTCAAGCTTCTTGCCGCGAGCGCGCCGTTTTATTTCATACTCTTTGCATTGGAAAATGGCCTTACGACCGCGCAGTTTTATATTGGTTTTTCACTTGTTACTCTGCTCTTTATTTTCGTCTTTCTGTATGTGGCATTTATTTACTGGGCGGATCGACTTGTCATCACCAACCATCGGGTGATTCATGTGAACTGGAAGTTACTCAATGTCACAGAAGAGCATGATGCGGAGCTGAAAGATATTCAGGATATCACGATTAAGGATAAGGGTGTTCTTGCCTTTATCCCCTTTCTTAACTACGGAACGCTGACGATAGAAACATCTGCCAGCAAGCTTTCTGTACACTTCGACCTTGCACCCAATCCGGATAAGATCAAGCGATTCATTTTTTCAGTCGCTTAAAAGGTGCTATACTGGGCGCATGATTAAGCGTGATCAACAGTTCACTGAACCGTCTGCGGTCGATACCGTTTTGACGCCTGCACTCGAAGCCTCGCCACAGGCTCAGCAGTTTGAAAATATCCTTCGACCAAAGATGCTCGAGGAGTATATCGGGCAGAGCTTGATTCGGAAAAATCTTACGATTGGTATGAGTGGTGCAAAGAGCCGTGGTGAGCCACTTGAGCATGTTTTACTGTATGGCCCGCCAGGTTTGGGAAAGACGACCCTTGCGAGTATTCTGGCGAAAGAGATGGGGGTGGGTATTAAAGTTACCTCTGGACCCGCTCTTGAAAAGCAGGGAGATATTGCCTCGATCTTGAGTAACATGAAAGACTTCGAGGTCCTGTTTATTGATGAAATTCATCGGTTGCGACCTATCGTTGAAGAGGTTCTCTATACGGCGATGGAAGACTACTGTCTTGATCTCATGATTGGAAAGGGTCCATCGGCACGGTCGATGCGACTGAGTTTGCCGAGGTTTACGTTGATTGGGGCGACGACGAAGTTGAATATGCTGTCGTCACCTTTGCGATCGCGTTTTGGACATATTTATAAATTTGAGCTGTACTCGTTTGAGGAGATTCAGGATATTCTCTATCGATCCTCGAAAATTCTGGAGTGTGAACTCAGTGAAGATGCGGCTGAGATGATTGCGAAGTCGTCGAGACAGACGCCGCGTGTCGCAAATCGACTTTTGCGACGGGTGCGGGATTTTGCAGCACACAAAGGCGCGACTCATATCACGGTTGATATCGTGGAGGAGACGCTTCGGGCGCTTGGGGTTGATCCACTTGGACTTGATCGAGTTGATATTGAGTTACTGAAAACTATTATTGAAAAATTCCAGGGTGGGCCCGTTGGACTCAATACCTTATCCGCGGCTCTATTTGAAGAACAGGAGACTATTGAGGATATTTATGAGCCCTATCTCTTGCAGCTCGGATTTCTGGAGCGGACATCTCGTGGCCGAATTGCGACCAAGCATGCGTATGAACATCTCGGTATTCCTTTCACCTCATCACTTTTTTCTTAATCTCCTATGAAGCGTTTTTTACCGTTTGTTGTTATTTTTTTGTTAGCCATTGGGGTATATGTCTATTTTGAAGGAGGTAAAAAAGATGATCAGGCCCCCGGTCACGGAGACGTTCAAGAAGAGCCGATCAAAGAGTCACAGGTTCTCGGAATTATATCGTCGCTTGGGAGCATCGCGGTTCCTGGTTCTGGGACGCACCTTTTGACACGACCGGATCAAAGCACTATTTTGTTGGCTGGTCTCGGAGCTAATCTCGATGAGTATGTTCAAAAAACGGTAGAGGTTGAGGGGCGACTTACCCAGACCTCGAGTGGAAAAGATTTGATTCAGGTTTTGCGTGTTCGATTGATCCAGGAGCAGATCATGAGTGATGCAGAGAAGGTGTCTGATGCTTGGGAAAATTTTGAAGAAAAGACGCTTGGACTGAAGTTTCGACGACGAGGAAACTGGGAGGTTGCCCAGACCTCAACACTGCTGACATTTACTCGAGCGAAGGAAAAATCTGGAGTGATCACCATCGAAAAGTTGACGAATGATAAAAATTTGGCACTGAGTACCTTCACCGGTGATGCGAAGATGTCGACGAAAAATCTCATCGGGCCACGGAAGCTTTTTGGGTATAGACGGGTTGATCTGAAGACCGGAGCGATTATTTTTGTGGTGGCTCGCGAAAAGAGTGTTTTCAAGCTTATGTATACCCCTGGAGTCATCAAAGCAGTTGACGAAG
>CALQZC010000006.1 GCA_943349045.1 Candidatus Peribacteria bacterium | reverse complement strand
CCCCATGAGTTTATGAAATTTCCTGAGCAGATGCGAAAGAATTTCTGGAAAAATCTGGGTGTCGGTTTTCTCGGTATGACGTCAGGTGCCGCGTTTGTCTTGCTCATTGGACTGACTATGGTCGGCCTACCTTTGGCCATGATTGTTGGATTTGGTCTTGCCGTTCTCTGGTATATTTCCCAGCTGGTGGTTGGGCTTTTTATTGGCAGCCTGATACTACGATCCAAGCAGCGCTCCGTACGACGAACCTACGGCGTGATGGCGCTCGGCCTCTTGATTTCTTCTGTGATTTCTCTCATTCCTATCGTCGGTTGCGCGGTAATTTTTGTCCTCATGCTCGCCGCGTTTGGTGTCATCCTCGGACGCAAGTATGAGCTCATTTTGATGGCACGCGGGAAGAAATAGTCTCATGAAGATCCTCGAACTCTTCCCCATTTTTCACAATACGAATATATGTGCTCTTGCTTTAAATCAAGTAATATTTTATAATAATTTTCCTTGTAATTCGACCGTATGACTCAGAAGCCAGAAATTTGGTGCATTGGAGGTAGACAGGGATCTGGAAAAACCACCCTTGCACAACAACTTGCTGCAGATGGAAGCTATACCCATATTGATC
The DNA here is from genome assembly GCA_943349045.1 of Candidatus Peribacteria bacterium. GTDB lineage: Bacteria > Patescibacteriota > Gracilibacteria > UBA1369 > UBA12463 > CALREA01. The sequence goes on along the minus strand of CALQZC010000006.1, from coordinate 36,373 downwards.
GAGACACTGAGCTTCGTCGTCTTCTTAGTCTCTATAATGAAAAGGCCTTTTTGCGTGTTCTGGATCTATCTCAATATCGAAGTGTATTTGAGTGGAAAAAAGCTGTTGATCAATTTGCTGGTCGATTGCGAGCTGATATTCGACATTATATACGACTCCTACATGAATCAAAAAACAGCAATCTTCTCGGTATAACGCATGTGCTGGAAAATATTCTTCGCCGTGATAATGAGCATGTTCTTCAGATGTTTTCTCATTCTCAAACAATTAGTGCGACGTATTCAATTTTTGCTGATCTCAAAACTCTTGAGCAGGCGATTCAAGTTGCAAAAAGAACGGGACAACCTGTGCTTTTTAACAATGTTGCTTTTAGCACTCAGGAGCATCGAGAAACGACGGTGCGTCTTTTACAAGACCACGGTATTGATCCAAGACTTATTATCGTGCGGTCGACCGCTCAAAGGCTCGTAGCGGTTGCCCGGAAGCGTCTCAGGGATCCAAATCGAATATTGGGGCAGGCGAACATTTCTTCGTTAGGTCAGTTTGATCCTTATATTCCCAGTGAAGGCTGGGATCGGGTTATTGTTGTTGATAATATTGGTGATATTCGTGATATTGCGCAAACAGTACGGTCAAAAATTGCACTCAATACACCAGACACTCTGACAGATCCAGTCAGTTTTTTGGTGAATTAAATCATTTTCTTCACCCACTCCACCGCTTGCTCTTTTGTGGCGAGCTCTTTTGCGAGCTGTTTTTCGTGAAGTTGGGCGGCGAGTTCGCCGAGGTGCGGACCGGGTGTGAGGCCAGTGATGTCCATGATCTCATGACCGTTGAGGAGCGGCTCGGGTGGATGCGGCATGTCGGCAAGGTCGGAGCGATAGAGAGCGAGGATCTGTTTGTAGAGTTCGAATTTTTTGGCGATCTGTTCGACGGATTTTTCTCCACCATCGGTACCAGCGGCATCAGCGTAAAACACCTCCATGAGTTCGAGAAAGAGCGGATGGTGGAACCACTGGAGGCGCTTGTGCTGCGGCATATCGATGAGCTGCACCATCATCATGTGGTGCTCGGTGAGCCAGGCGACGTGATCGGTCATTCGGCGCGGAAACTTCAGGCGCTTCATCATCTCGCGAGCGATTTCTGCCGAGCGAGACGCGTGACCGTCGAAACGAATACGATCATCGGCAACTTTGAAGGTATCTGGTTTCCCAATGTCGTGAAAAACGACGGCCCAGTGAACTTCGATGGATGGCATCTGTGTGAAGTGCTCGGTGTTGCGAAGTGACTCGATGGCACGCATGGCATGCTCCCACACATCCCCTTCCTGATGATACTCAAATGGCTGTGCGACGCCTTTCATGGCGACCATTTCTGGTATGAGAATCTGGAGTAGACCCGTGTCTTCCATTTCTTCAAATGCCTTACGTGGATGCGGCGAGAGGATCATTTTATTGAGCTCGTCGGTGATACGCTCAGCAGAAACTTTCGTCACGTGTGGTGCGTTGCGTTTTACGGCCTGGTACGTCTCTGGATGATATTGAAACTGAAACGTATTTTTCATGCGGATCGCACGGAGAATTCTTAAATAATCCTCGGCGATGCGCTTCTCTGGTTCGCCAATGAATCTGATGAGTTTTTCTTCGAGGTCTTTCTGGCCACCGACGTAGTCGTAGATTTTGTCTGCGATTGGATCATAAAACATCGCGTTGATCGTGAAGTCACGACGCTGTGCGTCTTCTTCGGCGGTCGAGAATATAACCGCATCTGGACGCCGTCCGTCGGAGGAGCTGCTATCTGACCTGAACGTCGCAATTTCAAAGTGATGTCCGTCGATGATCGCGAGTATCACGCCAAACTTTTTTCCAATGGGAATGGTTTTTTCGAAAAGTGCCTCGATTTCTTCGGGTTTCGCCGAGGTCGCGACATCAAAGTCTTTCGGCTTGATCCCGAGCAACATGTCGCGCACACAGCCACCCGCCCAGTAGGCCTGGTAGCCTTTTGCCTGAAGTGTCCTGACAATCTCGACAGCGGTGAGTTGCATGGAGTAGTATAGAGGTAATTCTTACCTATTGTACCTATTACGTATGGACTCTCAAAAAAGAAATTCTCGAGCGGTGGTCATGAGTGTTGTCGTGCTCTTGCTTATTGCTGGAGGCGTGGTGTGGTGGATGATGGCGAAACCGGCAGAGGTTCCGGCACCAAGTGTGCCTGTGGTGGTGGATACGCCGGCACCGCAGATGATTCTGGCGACGCGAAATGTTGATGCGCCGGAGAGTGGATCAGACAGCGGAGACCGTGAGTTTGAGTACAAGCTTATGAGTGTGAATACGAAGACCCTTGCGGAAACACAGCTCGGGTCATTCAAGAATAGTATTTTTGTGAATCCATTTACACTCGTAAGTGGTGGTGTCTATTTCATCAATCCGGAAGGAGAACTTGCGTGGTATAATTTTTATCTGCGACAAGCATCTGTCGTAAAAATTCCAGGAGTTGAGCCGGTGTTTGGATTTTTTGATGTAAATTCGATGTGGGATTTCGAGCTGAGTGGTACGACGCTTGTGTATCTACGTGGAACGTGTGCGGAGGGAACGCGATGCGACCTGTATATGTACGATATGTCGAGTAAGGCTAATACGCTCATTCTCGCAAACCTTCAAAAGCTTATGAAGATGAATGAGACGTCTGGGCTTGCTTTGCACATGTACGATCCTGCCAAGAATATGGTCACGGTGAAGAAAAGTGGCTCCGAAGGTATGGGTTCGTACACGGAACTTTTCGAGGTTTCACTCACGGAGAAAAAAATCATGACGAGCCAGAAAATTGAGAACGTGGGAGACAAGGAGGGCGACCCTCTGACCGAAAAAGAAAAGCAGGATAATGCGAAGTCTGACGAGTTCTACCGAACACGACTTACCTGCGGTTCAGCTTCAGCAGTGCAGGAATATACGACCTTTAAACTTGATAGTGGTGATTATGCAACAGAGCAACAAACGATCATTACGAGCGGGGCCTTGAAAAAGAGCTATCATCCGACGTATATTGTTGGATGTCATACTCCTTAGTCCCCCTTTCCTATGGCACATGGAACCCCTTCCAATTCTCATGATGTCGTGCGTCAGTATGATGGTGAATGTGCTATATCCGCTGGATTAACCGCGTTCGTTGCGGTAGCCATGATCGGTGCTGGTATTAGTGATGCACGGGAACAGTCAGCCCAGAGAGCTCGCGCGGCTGCGGCAGTCATGTGTCATGATACTGATCAAAGCATTGATGATACGCCACTCGCGAAAGATGAACAGTGTCGGGTAGGATAGATTATGAAAATCTAGGAGGGATTTGACCTACGAGGTTTTACTGTGGTACAATTCCTTTACAATTACGACGAAAAGAAGCCGCTAAGGTTTCGTCCTTATCCGGTGACTTCTCATCTATCTCGGCGATCGCCGTAGAAAAAACCACGAAAAGAGCCCTCTAAGGTTTCGTCCTTACTGGGTGCTTTTCATGTAAGCCAACTTTTCTTTAAGGTAATTCATAGAATCTAAATGCTCTTCAGCAGCAGCTTTTTTAAGTAATGCCGAGTATTTTTTTATATTGGGAACAAGTACTTTCTGAAGCTTTGCCTGCTTTTTCAAATGCCTCACAAGGCAAGCAAAATCACCATCACCGCTTACGATGACCGCTTTCTCATATTTTTCGTAATCAATCATTACCTGAAGCACGAGTTCGGCATCACAATTTCCTTTTATCCTTTCATTTACCTGGATAACTTCTTTAAATACAAGACTATAGTCCATCTTTTTCAGGGCGTTGTATAATTTTTTATTTTGACTGAGATATCCAATGAAAATATAGGCCTTTCTCACTTGATATTTTTCCTGGAGATAGCGCCGGAACTTTTTCCAGTCGAGTTCCCAGCCCATATTTTTGATTCCCATGTAGAGATTCTGGCCGTCGATGTAGGCGTAATTTATGAGAGGTTTTTGCATAGTTCTCCTATGCTAGCAGGTCAACATTACAAAACTTTTACATTTTTTTGAAAAATTTCTAACAAAAAGTGATATACTGGTGATGATATTTTTCTTATTGTCTTCCCTATGCGTATTCTTGCTATCGAGTCCTCGTGTGATGAAACGTCGGCGGCTGTTGTGGAAAATGGCGTGAAAGTTCTCTCGAATGTGATAGCGTCGCAGGCGGCGATGCATAATGCGACGGGCGGTGTCGTGCCGGAGGTGGCGGCTCGTGAGCATGTGAATCACATTATGCCGGTTATTGAAAAGGCACTGAAAGAGGCCGATATTACACTTGCGAAGATCGATGCCATTGCGGTGACGTATGGGCCTGGGCTCGGTGTTGCACTGGTGATCGGAACCTCGGTGGCAAATATGCTCGCGCTCGTTATGCAAAAACCACTCATTGCCGTGAAGCATATCCATGGGCATGTGTATGCGCCGTGGCTCGACTCGACGAAGAAGACGCAGTTTCCGATTCTGAGCTTGAGTGTGTCGGGCGGGCATAATGAGCTGTTTCTCATGAAGGATCATATGCAGTTTGAGGTGCTCGGCGAGACCGCGGATGATGCGGCTGGTGAGGCGTTTGATAAGGTAGCGCGGATGATTGGGCTCGGGTACCCGGGAGGCCCTTTGGTCGAAGCTGCTGCCAAAAAAGGAAATCCTGATGCGTTTCCGTTTCCACGTGCCTCCTTCTCTGATGGTCGTCTCGACTTTAGTTTTTCCGGACTGAAGACGGCGATCATGTACCACTTGGAAAAAAATAAACCTCAGCTGCGGGATAAAAAATTCCTCGCGGATACTGCGGCAAGTTTCCAAAAAGCCGTGATCGATGCCCTCGCTTCTCGAATATTCCTCGCACTGGACAAGCATGTCGAGGTGAAGGAGCTCCATCTGACCGGAGGCGTTTCGGCAAATCAGACCTTTCGAACGACTCTTGAAAAGGCCCTGAAAGCTTATAACTCGCAGCATAACCGACACATTGTGTTTCGTACTCCGTCCAAGCTCAGCTACTGCACCGACAACGCTGCGATGATTGGGGCAGCTGCCTATTTCCAGTATAAACTTGACGAAAATCGCTATAAGGTGTTTACCTATGTTGAACCTAAAGCCGCCTTCGTATGAATACTGCCCTTTCCCGACTTGCGCTCGTAGCCTCCGTCGCTTTCCCAGCGGCCAGCTGCGACTTTACTCCGGACGATGTCACGAAAGCCTGTGTAACATCTGATCATGCCGCGCGCCTTCGTGATGTCAGTAACAGTATCTCGAGTGCCGTAGATGGTACGATTCAGACATTTGCATCTCATTTCGATGCGAAGGATGCGTCATTCGTCACTGGTAAATTCAAACTTGAAGCTTCTGCCGGAGGTTACTTCATCGGGCCACTTACGATGGTGCAGGATGGGAATTTTGTTGCTGAGTGCCATGAACAATCTCCTGGAAATATCGAGTGTCAGGGTGGAACAATTTCGGATAATGTTATTAAGCATTACGAGCGCATTATTCTTTCGCCGGAAGAGCTTTTCCATGAAGGAAATACGCAGGGTAAAAGCCCATATTCCACGATTAATGTACGTTCTGATCGCTGCGAGGCGACGTTTCAAAATACGCATGGTATGAGCTGCGAAGACGATCAGGATGTGTGTGCCACTACCTTTGCGACGATTCAAGCACGGGTTAGTCAGCTTCATAAACAGTTTGTTGGGCGACTTACCCCATAAATTGATTTCTGGTCGTTTTATGCTATACTTAGGGACGTTTTACCCCTTTGTATTTTTATCCAGCTTTGCTATGGCAGACCAAGCCGCCGTGAATGATGATCTCGATTCGATAGTTCCCGTTGGACCACCGTACCAGACCCCAAAGGGCGTTCACGATATTCTTCCTGCCGATCACGAGTACTACACCTATATTAAAAAAGTCATCCGTCACCGTTTGCGACAGGCTGGTTTTCGCCGAATTTCTACGCCGATTTTTGAGTTTACTGATGTGTTTCAGCGAACCCTCGGAGAGACGACGGATGTGGTTTCCAAGGAGATGTATACGTTCCAGGATCGAAAGGGACGTTCGCTGACGCTTCGGCCAGAAGGCACGGCTGGTGTCGTTCGTTCGTACATTCAAAACAACATGCAGGCCCTCGCACAGCCGGTTCAGCTCTACTACATCGAGCCATTTTTCCGATATGATCGACCACAGAAAGGGCGATATCGACAGTTCTGGCAGGTGGGTGTCGAGGTCATTGGCGAGAGCGATCCAGCGCTTGATGCTCAGGTTATTCAACTCGCGTTGATTGTCTTGAAGGATCTTGGCATTGACCAACTGTTCTCATTGCAGCTCAACAGTATCGGAACTCCAGAGTCACGAAAAAAATATGTCGCCGCGTTGCAAGACTATTATTTTGGAAAGGAGCGGCACCTCTGCGAGCTATGTCAGGGACGACTTCAGACGAATCCTTTACGGCTGCTCGACTGCAAGGAGGAGGATTGTGTGACGCTGGCGAAACTTGCTCCGTCGTTCAGTGAATATCTCGATGATGAGTCGAAGGAATTTCATGCGGACCTGAAAGAGTTCCTTGATGAACTTGGAATCAAGTATGTTGAGAATCCGAAGTTGGTTCGAGGTTTGGATTACTATGCGAAAACGGTATTTGAGTTCTGGGATACCTCCGCGGGTGCACAGAATGCGATTGGTGGTGGTGGACGATATGATGGCCTCGTTGAACTGATGGGCGGTCCGTCGACTCCGGCAGTTGGATTTGCGATGGGCATCGAGCGTATTATTGCGAATATGAAACGGGCAAAGGTTCGTGTTCCCCATAAAGATGAGGTGCATGTGTTCGTCGCACAGCTCGGAAAAGAGGCCAAGAAAAAGTGTCTTCCGCTCATCATGAAGATGCGTGAACATGGCATCAAGACTATCGGTGCCCTTGGAAAGGGGTCGATGGGTGCGCAGTTGAAAATTGCTGACAAGTTTGGAGCTCCGTGGACGGTTATCATGGGCCTCACCGAGGTTCGTGAGGGCGTCGCGATCATCCGAAACATGAGCGTGGGCACTCAGGAAAAGGTAAAGTTTGAGGATGTTCTTGAGAAGCTCATTACATTGATCGGCAAGAAAAATCTCGATACCTACCATCCGGGAGAGCTGCTCTACGGGTAAGTCTGTAGAGAAAATTCTCGTACTCTTCTCTTCTGGTTAGGCCTCCTTAAAAGGTTCTGCCTTAAGAACCCTATCGGTGACTCTTCCGATTCCCTGCTGCGCAGGAGGTTCTGGCGGAAGTGGCAATTTGCCATCCCAAATTATGGCCAAATATTGAGCCTCTTTTATGATATGAATATGCGTTGGAGCTTCTGTGTATCCTGCTGTCGTAGCGTCATCTGGAATGGTTGAGTGAGCGAAGAGACTATTAAGCCTTTCCGCAAAAATCTGAAGAATATAGTTTTGAAATCTATCTGGGTAGACGTTCGCTAGATGTTCGACTATTTTGGCTGGAGCTGGAGGAACTCTCCAATTTTTTGTAATGACCTGCTTCTCTATTGCTGTGAGCTGCATAAGCCAATAGGTAAGCTCCTGCGTTAACTTCGGTGCCTCATTGTCGTTACGAACCAGTGAGTCTCGGAAGTCGATAAATTTATACTCATAGCGACCCTCTGCGAGGGCGCGGAGTTTTTCAATTCCTGTAGAGAGTGCCATATTTCTGAAAATCAACGAGAGGGCTTTTCCAAGTTCTCGGATCGATGCCTGAAATTGAGATACGCCTGACATATTCTTTTGACCTTCGGGAACCACATCCTTCTCTTTTGGATACGCTTCTTCAAAAAAAGAGAGAAGTTCGGCTGGGTTGTCCAAGAGTGGGCAGGCCTTCATCACCTGTTGGACATGCTCGGGTCGAAGAAGTATGAGGTGTGGCTTTAACTCATCCAGGATTATTCGAACCTGGTCTGTATTGCCATCCCTGAGCCAGTCATCGAGATTGGATACGAGCGTAGCAAATTCTTTTGTGGTTCTTCCGCTTGCGAGTGGGTCGTCTACTTCCACGAACTCTGCGTCTTTAAAATCCTGTTCATCTGAACCCAATCCCGTTATTGGCTTTGGAGCTGGGAGAGGATTTTCCCATATTCCATTTTGGTCTTCAGGCGGCAGGCCGAATCCCATAGAAATTGCTTGTACTACTCTCTTGCCTGATATTGCTGCTCCTTGTACAACCGGATCTTGCTGCACATCTTTCATAGCTAGCGTTGGACGATCGGTTGATCCTGGCGTTTGGGTGTTGCGAGGCAATCCTGGGCGGTCGATTCTTGTAGGCTCTAAGCCACCTCTTCCTGCTTCTTCAGCGTGGGTATGACTGTCTGATCCCGGAGCGTCGTGATGATTCATGTTCTCTGATGTTATAATGATAAGAGATTCTTTTATTGTTGGAGGAGAGCCATTTTTAGTGGGAGCTTCATCATTAAAACACATTTATTTGATTTAATCAAGTTTTTTTGCGCGGGAGATGCGATCAGAATGTACTCGCACATCCAAAAATTACAAATTTCCTTATTGGAAAGCCATTTATATTCCAGAGTACCCGAGGCCGGGATGACACCTGATGTACTGCATGATACAATCATCTACGATGAAACCTCACTTTTTTCGAATTTTGTGCGTCGTGATAGGCTTGAGCGTTGCCGCTACAGCAATGGCGCAGACGACGCCAAACCTGCAAAGCCTGTTTGTGGATGTGCCGGCGGACTATGAGTTCCGCGAGGCGCTGCAGTTTTTCAAGGATTTAAAAATTCTACGCGGATATCCGGATCAGACCTTCAAGCCGGAGGCGCCGGTGACGCGCGCAGAGTTTCTCAAGATGGCGATCAAGCTCAGTGGGCGCACGGTAGATACCAAAAAACTGAAGAGTGTCTATAAAGACGTGACGGTGAACGACTGGTTTTTTGATGATGTCATGGCGGCACACACGCTTGGGGTAGCGCAGGGATATGCCGGTGCACAGTTTCTTCCGAATAATCAGCTCACGCGTACTGAGGCGCTGAAACTCGCATTCAATGCCATGCAACTTTCTCCAAAGAAGGATGATGCGAACAGCTCGAAAGATCCCCTTCCTCCCGATCTGAAGTCGGGTACCTGGTATTTTCCCTATGCGATGACGGCGAGAAAACTTTTTGTGATGACGGATAGTGATGATGGACATTTCTATCCGAATGCCGTGATGAATCGTGGTGCGGCGGCGGAGATTCTCTTCCGGGTTCATCAGGTGAAGCTTGCCAGTGGTGCGGCGTTTGATATGTCGCGAGAGTGGAATATGGTGAGCAACTCGACGATGGGCGTGAGTTTCAAAGTTCCGAAGAGTTGGAGCGTGGGTGACAGTGGCAACACCATGACGATACGAAAAAAACATGGGAGTTCGTTTTATGATGATGAGCTGATTACTCCCCTGCATGCGAAGATGACCTTCCGACGTGATTTTTCTGCGAACTTTGGTGGCGAGGTGACGAGTGCGAGTGCATTTTTTGCAAATATTCGAGATGCCAGCAAGTCATCCTATCCGGGTCGGAATGTTGAGTTTACTGAGGTAGCTCTGCAAGGTGCGCCGATGATTCATGTAAAAATTCTCAGCGATGGTATTGAAAACTGGTTTATATACCTGCCGGAGGGGCGTGTTTTGGTGATCTATGGACGGTATGGAATTGGCTCACTGACGCCAAAACTTCGAGAGACCCTCCGCACGATGGTTCGGAGTGTGAAACTAACAGCGATTTCTGGTGATGCCAGTGCCGCTGGCGGTGATGCTCCTTTGAAAAGTCAGATCCAGCAGCACGTGCTTGTTGAAAAAACTGGTAAAACGACGATTGAGTCGATTGGTGATGCGCTCGTGATTGAGACGGATGAGATTGGTGTGGGGACTGGAGCGGTCGATTATTATTACAGTGCGAAATTAGAGATGACGTTGAAATACGAGCGTGCCTCAGATACAATTTTAGCAACGAGAAACGGCAAGACGACAAGTTTTTAGTTTTTAATTCGCCGTCCTTCGGACGCCATTATGGCCATCGGATTTATTTGGAAAAAACAGATTGTTATGTTTGTCACGATGTTCGTTGTCGTGTTTATTGGCTTGTCCATTGGGGCGCTTCTGCATGATAAGTTTGCGAAGAGCCTCGTGGTGACGAAAGAAGAGACCAGCGCGGCCAGTTCTGCGCGGGCACAAAAAAACGCTTCACAAACGACACCGGCAGATGCTACGCTTTCGCCGATTCAGACACCATCTCTCATCTTCCCTACCTCGAAGCCGAGCGTGATGCCCCCGTCTGAACGATAACCCTCTATGTATGGACACGACGTTTGCGATCGAACAACACAAGAAGTATAAGGGAAAGTTGTTCACTGGTTTAAAGGTGCCGCTTGATGTGATTGATGACTTAAAAGTGTACTACACGCCTGGTGTTGCCGATCCTTGCAAGTTGATTGCTGAGGAGGAGGCTTTGGCCATGGCGGAGGGCCGAAGTCGTGAGACTGAGGCACTGTACTCGACCACGATCAAAAATAATACGGTTGCGGTGGTGAGTGATGGAAGCGCGGTTTTGGGTCTTGGAAATATCGGCGCGCGGGCGGGACTTCCGGTGATGGAGGGAAAATGTGCTTTGTTTAAAAAATTTGCTGATGTGGATGCGTTTCCGATCTGTATCGATTCACAAGATGTCGAAGAGATTGTTCGAACGGTGAAGTTGATCGCTCCGGTGTTTGGCGGAATTAATCTGGAAGATATCTCGGCGCCTCGATGTTTCGAGGTGGAGCGACGATTGCAGCAGGAGCTCGATATTCCTGTCTTCCATGATGATCAGCACGGCACCGCAGTGGTGGTACTCGCTGGTTTATATAATGCCCTGAAGGTCGTCGGCAAACAGCTCGACACTCTCAAAATTGCCATGAGCGGTGCCGGTGCCGCCGGTATTGCAATCGCGGACCTCCTCATGGCCGCGGGGGCCAAGGACATCATCCTTGTCGATTCCAAAGGCATCATCTCCGAAGACCGAGCCGACATGAACGAGGAAAAAATTCTCTACGCTCGAAAAACCAATCCACGTGGTATTCGCGGCTCGATGGCCGACGCCATGCGTGATGCCGACATGTTCATCGGTGTCTCAAAGGCTGGTGTTATCAACGGCGAGATGGTCAAAACCATGGCTCCTGGCGCCATTGTGTTCGCCATGGCGAACCCGATTCCTGAGATTATGCCAGGGGACGCAACAGCCGCTGGTGCCGCTGTTGTGGCAACCGGCCGCAGTGACTTCCCTAACCAACTCAACAACGTCCTCGTCTTTCCCGGCATCTTCCGTGGAGCCCTCGACAACCGCGTCAAACTCATCACCATCGACATGCAGATCGCCGCCGCAAAGAATCTCGCTGCTCTCGTCAAAGATCCAACTGCCGACAAAATCATCCCAGGCGTCTTTGAGCCAGGCGTGAGCAATGAAGTTGCCAAGGCGGTGAGATAAAATATATTTTTACATGAAACCATATGTCCGGTCATTCCAAGTGGCACAATATTCAAGCCCGAAAGTCGGTTACTGATGCGAAAAAGGGGAAGTCGTACTCCAAACATGGAAAGTTGATTGAAGTTGCCGCGCGAAGTGGTGGCGACATGGTGACAAATCCAACGCTCCGTTCGGCTGTTGAACGCGCGAAGGCTGATGGTGTTCCAAACGCGAATGTCGAGCGTGCGATCAAGAAGGGTACCGGTGAACTCAAGGATGATACTATCATCGTGGATGCGTTATATGAGATACGAGGTCCGGCGAATACGGTGATGCTCGTGGATGTTCTTACCGACAATAAAAACCGCTCACTCCAGAGTGTGAAGCTCGTGTTGATGAAAAATGGCGGCGAGATGAGTGCCGCTGGGAGTGTTGCGTGGATGTTTGATAAGGTTGGGTTGATTGAGGTGAATCTCGCAGGTAAGTCGGCTGATGAAATCGAGCTCGCGGCTATCGATGCCGGTGCCTCCGATGTGAATGTTGGTGAGGGTACGGTCGAGGTGAAGACGGATCCTTCGCAGCTCCATGCGGTAAAAGTTGCTCTCGAGAAATCCGGGTATACCGTGTCGAAGAGTGAAATTACCTACCTTCCGAAAAATACGGTCACTATCAGTGATCTTGAAAAGGCTCGCCAATTACTCAAGTTGATTGAACTCCTCGAAGAGGACGACGATGTGACTACCGTCTATGGTAACTATGAGATTGATGATGCGATTGCGGAGCAGCTCTAAGTCTTAATGATTTTCTCCGTTTGCTTCGAGTAATTTTTGGTGAATTTTTGGAAGTGCCTGCGCAAGAATATCCTTTAATGGCTGCAGTGCCACCTGGTCGTCCTGCAAGTAGGCTTCTTTCACCGTCTCGTCCCGAAATACCATTCTAAAGAACTCTAATCCTGGGGCTGGCCTATATGTGAAGTATTGATCAAGACCTTTGGTTTCTGATTCAATAATACTTATGATTTTTGGATATTTAACGTTCGGATACTGACGTTCAATAACATCAAGATTGAATTTCTCTCCGACGAGGCCGGAGCATATCTCAGCGAAGGTAACAGGCCAAATTTCAACCCATCCGTTATCCGGAATTCGTGACACGATATCGCGAACCCAGGGTTTCTTGTAGAAGTAGGTGCGCAGAGCGTAGTGAGCATGGGAGATCCCCTCATCTCCAACATCCATAGAAGGTCGTAAACAAAATTTAACACCATCGTTGTCGTAGAGGAGCGATATTTTTCCGGTACCTAGGCCTGATAGCGTCAGTAATTTTCCTTCGCTTTTTGCCCGCTCAAGGAGTAAAAGTACGAACTGTCCCACCTCTCCCATATCTTTCATCTTACTTACTACTGCTTCATTTTCCGGAAGGGTCAGATCAATCATATTGTCGGTATCAAAGTGTTCTAATGTATCCATGGATTGATTTTTATTTTAGAAATTAAAAAGTCTTTATTTTTGTACATTTGCAGATTCCCACTTCTGGTAAGCCTCAGCAAAGAGCATACTTGTGGATTCATCATCATTTACTTTATTTGGATCAAACTCGAAGTCTGGAGTACCTTTCATGGATATTTTGAGTTTCATCTTTTTACCATCTACTGTCAAGGACTCATAGGCTTCGATACCTCTCCAAATCTGATAGATATTCACAGGAATATTGATTGGTACACTTTGGCCTGGCACCTTTTCTGCAGCTACTAGGCCCAGATATCTTTTCACTACCTCAGGATTGAGTGTGAGAGCCATAACACCGTTCTGTACATCAATCTTGTCGATCGGGCGGCATCCACCGAAGTGCCTGAAGGAAACTTCGTTGACGGTACCAATATACTTGTCGATGAGATCGAGATATTTTTGTTCCGTTGGTATATTTGCTTTTTCATCCGCGAGGGCAATGGTGGACAAGACGCTCTGTATCTTATTTTTCAGATCTTTTGGTGAGTTTGCGCTATTGGCAACGATATCTTTGAGGGCTTCAATGATCGTGTTATGTGCCTCGGGCGTGAGTGATACTGGGGGATCACCAAATTTCTGTAGAGTAGCCGTACGTACAAGCTCGAGAAGGCGAGGGAGATTTCTGGCTCGAAGCTCTTTTGTTCGGCTTTCGACAAGGGCCTTCGCCTCATCTTTGCTGAGCCTTGCTTTTTCATCATCGGTTAACTTGCCATTTTGCTCGATGAGCGCCTTCGTGAGCGTGAGGAGTTCTCCTTCATAGAGGATAGGCTTTCCGTCTGCTGATTTTGGAAGGGCGTCTATGGTTGGTATGTGCACCTCATTTCCCGACAGAGCATCATTCAGGGCGTTGGAAATAGTTTGCTCCCCTACTTCAGTTCTCATTGATCGTTCCGCACCCATACGCTCAAAGAGTCGCTTGAATATTGGCGTCTTTTGGAAGTCGGAGAAGCGACTCTCTTGCATATCGAGGTTGTCGGCGTATCGAACGAGGGCTAGGAGGGGGTCGAATTTAAACTCTTTTGAACCGGTGGCCTCCATTTCGCTCGGTAGCGTGTGTCTCGAGGCGGTAACGATATTTCCGTTTTCATCAACTTTTCGAGTGCTCATTTCTGCTCCTCGATAGGCTATGCCTGCTGGAAGTGAGCCTTTTTGCTTTGATCCAGGGAGATCGACATAACGACCTTCGAATTTACCTCCTTCAACGAGAAACTTTCCCGTGATCGGAATATTGTTCTTCCGATAGAAATCGAGAATATTGGCCGATATCGCATCTTGACCGCCCGGATAGGTATCAAATGTACTCTTCATAAAGAGAAATTCTTGCGTATACGTAATATCGGTTCCAGGAATAATGAGTTCAACGGTAATTTTTCGATCGAAGTCGAGCTTATCCTTACCTCCCTTTTCATTCTCGTATGTGGTATCTGTTTTATCGGCTGAGTGACACTCAATACTGTTTGCGAAGTTCTTGATGAGCTTCTGATGATCGGGATTAGAAAGGTCGAGATTTATGGCCTTCGCAAGCGGCATCGCGATATCCGTGATGAAGCGATAGGTTCCCGTGATCGCATGGAGAGACTTATTCATGTCTCCAACGGTTGGATAGCCATAATCGTGACATACTCCGGTCATCAACATTATGAGTCGAGCCTGTGACTCGGTGACATTGTATTTTTCCATCATGCCCTTTACGGCTCCAGGACTTCCTTTCAGAATAGTTGATATATTTTCCATCACGCGAAGTGAGTGATCAAACCCGTGTGATACGTATTGGGGTGGATTATCAATGTGCTGATCTATACCTGCCTTCATGATTTCACCCTTTATTTTTTCAAGCGCTGCTTGATCAATTTTCTGGCCAGGATTTTCTTTTTCATAATTTCTAGCGAAATCGTCGAACATTTTATTCACCGTATCACTCATGAATTGCCTTGAGATGTCCTTTCCTTCCGCATTCATTTCGGCATGACTACGTTTGAAAACTTCCGTACCCTGCTGCGATTTCTCAAATGCCCCCATTAATCCATCTTTTATGAATTTCTTCTGCTTATCCGTTGCAAAATCAAGAAGCGCATCTATAGCTGCTGCATCACCCTTTCTTGCTGCTTCTAGAATCTGGCCGCGTGTATTTTTTAATTTTTCTTTATAGCTCACTGTCTCAGGACTATCTTGCTTGTTGGGCTTGATGGCATCATCAAGAGAACTACTCAGATTTTCCGAAAGATGTTTATGTAAATATGTATCATACATTCCCATCTCCAGCGGTTCACCTGATGCTAATTTGAGAAGCGTATCGGGAGTGAGTAATTCTTTTCGAATTGCGATCTGTTCCGTCTTTCTTGTTCCATCTGGAAGGCGTACTTCAACTTCAACTTGCTGACCGGCTAGAGCCGCATCGACTTTTTTTCCTGCCTCAGTCGTACTGTCGAGAGCTTCGTTGGAAAATTTCTCACGCATTTTGGTTACGTGTCCGTCTTGGTCGACTGATGCCTGATATGCATCCATTCTTGCGAGGGCTGCATCGAGCTGCTTACTCCTTTCGAAAACATCTTTTCCCGTGCTATCGACCTTGCCTATCGCACTCATCGTTCCATGATGACATGGACACATGCCATCGAGATGTTGCTTCAGAAGGAGTTCTTTTTCTGCAACGAGAGAAGTCTCTGCTTTTATCTCGGCCTCTCGGAATGCCCTCTCGGCATCCTGGGCCTTCGCTTCCAGCTTTGCATCTGGCTTACCGTCAGCTTTTGCCTTATCGGCTTTTTCGCGGAGCTCTTCGGCCTTCACTCTTAATTGCTGCTCTGTGACAACATCGAGACCTGCCTTACGAGCAGCAGCTTCGATTTCCGGCGATGGACGAATGACTATATCTACTCCATTTTGTGTTAATTTTGCGGCTACATTGTTTTTTACGGCGTCCACCACCTCTGCTGGTGCTTGTGCTTTGACGAGCGCCTTAACCGCGTTCTCCACATTATCGTACTCTACTTCTACGCCACTATTGGTTATCGTGCTCTCGATCCCTCCAGCGTGGAGAATGTCGCGCGCCTTGCCAGATGCGGATGGAATAAGCGAGAATACGAAGCCGAGATATGGGTTGTTTGGAGCGAGACCTTCACCTATTTTTTGCATGGCTTCTTCGAACATTTCTTCTTTGGTTTCTGAGGCCACTTGCTGGAGATAGCCTTTCAGGCCCAAAGTTTTGATGCCTGTCTGGATAGATGGAGCGGTGAAAATTTTATCGGGTGCGATATTGAGTGTCTTGGAAAGTACCTGCGCGCTTTTACCGAGGACCGTGCCGAGGGCCTGACCTGCGATCATCCCGCCGCCAGAGAATAGCATGCCTTGGCCCCAGGATTTGAGCATGTTTTCGGTGCCGATGGCATCGGTGTTTCCTTCGATGGCGGCAGTCATGTAGTTGGCACCAATGGCGGCACCGAGGGAGGTGGCGACAATTTTAGCAGCAACAAGCGACGCACCACCTGTGGCTGGGGCAAGGGCTGTCATGGCGACCGCTCCTGCAACGGCTGCGGTGGTGACCAATAAAAATTTGCCTGCGTCTTTGAGGAAGGCTTCGAGTCCCACGCCATGGCCTTTTATTCCCACGACCTGTCGCGTGAGAACGTTAAGAGTTTTCATGTAGGCGCTTACTTTGTCCTGCATATCTTTGATCTTCGTCATCGCTTCATGCAGTCGTGGTGACGTTGCTTCATCTGGAATTTTGAGATTCCCAAAGAATTGATTGGCATCTGAACCTGCGAGTTTATTGAAGGTTGGGTCTAGGAGAATTCTGTTGGCATCCTCGTGGAACATTTTCATATCAGACTCACTTGGTGTTTTACCGGCTTGCATCTGCTTGAAGAGCGTGCCAATACTACTCACAAATGGCTGTGTATTACTTATGACGCTTATAGCCTCCTGCTGATATGTCTTCATGGAAGGGTTGTTTGTCGTCGCATCGAGGATGAGGTTTTCTGTTTCTCCGATGTATTGCTGCACACCGTTATGGAATGCTTTTTCTACGTCTGAGTATTTTTTGAGTTCTACCATCTTGAGATCCTGATCTGCATCACCCACTCTGTATCCTTTGGTGAATCCTCGAAGTCGTTGGAGAAGATCGACTGCCCCTCTTTGTGCATTGATGGGATCTTTGCCGCGCATGTTCTGGAGGTCTTGCAACTCTGTTCCAAGTTTGCCAAGTTTCTCTTGAGCATGTTTTTTTATCTCTACTTCGTAGGGGGCAGCCTGCAGGGCATCCATGGTGGCAGCTACCTGACCGGTGAGTGCGTTTTGCTTTGCTTTGGTCTCTTGCGTGTAGGCTGCTTCGTACTTAGGATTACCTGTGGTGCGATAGAGAATGCTTCGTATGCGAGTGAGATTATTTTCTATCACCTGTTGTCGACCCTGCAGCTCTACGAGACTTCCTGGAATTCTGAGTTTTGACTCACTGCTCTCGATACCACCATGGATGCCGGCATTTTCTTTGAAGTTCGCGAGCGTGAAATTATTTTTCTCACCCAGTATTTTTTCTAATGTCTTGAGCTGGCTCTCATCTCCACCACTCAGATGCTCTTTCTGCTGTACGACTGGTTCCAATCCAGCGTAGAGCGCCTGTATTGCCAACATGTGTCCTTCCAAATCCGTCTCGTGACCTGGAGCGGACTCGCCATTAGCCATCAGATGTGAGCGATACAAATCTGCTGCGGCTTTTGTCTTTGTTTCCAATGCCCGTATGTTCGGCTGCTGCTTCTGGATTTCTTTGAACTCTGAGCTATTGATCGTGTCGAAAAGAAATACGACCTCGGGTCGAATTTCGAAATACTTGAGATCTTCTTGAAACTTTTCTCCTGCGGCCTTGAGAGACTTTTCCGTGACGTTGCTGAGCTTACCGATCGCGTCGGCGTGCTCACTATCCATTTTTTTTAGTTCTGCTTTTACCTTTTCCTTATGCTCCGCATCGAGCGGTGATGCATCAATTTTATTTTGAATTGACGTCATCTTTTCCTGAAGAGCTTTTTCGTCGATGACATCTTTTTTGAGGATGGCCTCTTTTTTCTGAATGGCCTCTGGAGCTTTCGCGGTATTCTGGCCAGCTTCTAGATAGATGAAGGTGTGGTCATGCTTATAGGTGTTCCGGTAATGACAACGTGGTACTCTCATAGTTGATCGAGTTTTTGTAACAAGTCCTCCGCTCCTTCTTTCTCTCCAGCCTCTTGATCGGCCATCGCGAATGTAAGCGCTTTTTTAAAGGTTTGATCAATTCTTAGAGCGGCAGCCTGGTTTATTTTTTCTCGCTCAATTAGTTCCTCAGCATGAATGGCCGCAAGCGTTTCCTGTTCATGTTCTAGTAGTGACTGTAAAATTTTCAGGGTTTCCTGCGAAAAAAATAAGACACTCTGGAGATAGAGTTCTTTTTTGTCTTCGGAAAGGGCTCGGGAGTTTTTTATGAGCTCGGCAATCTTGGTTTGTTCTTCCATCTGTGTGATTTTTTGTATTTTTGAGATCTTATCATTGTATCACAAAATCAGCTTTCCGTGAAGGTAAAGTTACTGGAAAGATACTAGAAAGAACCTTTATTTCTCAAAGCTGTATGGAGCCTGCGGTTTCACCTCCTCAGGGATCTCTTCTTTTGCCTCTTTTTCTGTGGTTTCAAGGTCAACTGGCTGCTGGAGATTGAAGCCGGAAACTGGGGCTTGTGGGGCTGGGGCTGGAGTTGGAGCTGCTGGAGGCACTACCGGGCTTGGGGGAATTACTGGCTTTGGGTGTGCGATAATCGGCAGAGTGAGTGGTTGTGAAGCAGGAGTTGGAGCTGCTACTGCCGGTGTAGGCTGTGGTGCAGCTGGTGGTGGTGGCGTTGGTGTAGGAGCAGGAGTTGACGGAGCTGGAACTTCTTTTGGTGCCGGGATAACTAGTTTTGGCTGTGGGACTGGTGCGGGGATAACTGGTTTTGGCGTGGGAGCGGGAACGGGTTCAGCACCTTCGCTGCGCTTCGGTGTGGCGCTCACGCTTACTTCTTGCTCACCATCGAGTGGAACTCCGAGGCGCTTGCTCTGATATTCACGGAATGTTTTGAGTGCCTGCTGTTCAACTTTTTCGAGTGAAAGTCCTGTGACTTTGAAGCCTGCAGCACGGGTGTGACCACCGCCTCCAAATGTTTCGGCGAGGGCGGCAGCGTCAATAGACGGATTCGTCGTGCGGATCGAGCCAGAGATGAGGCCGTCCTTTTTTTCTTTGAGGAGACAGATAATTTCTGCCCCTGGGGCATTGGAAAGAAGTTCATCGATGATGCCACCCGTTTCATTTTCAGCAGCGCCGGTATCGGCAAAATCTTTCTGTGTGAGTGCGGACCAAACGACGTGGAACTTTTCATCGGTCTGCATTTTTGAGAGAATTCGACCCCAAAGTTTGAGGGTCGTGAGCTGTTTCGTTTTGAAAATATGCTGGATAATTTCCTGCTGACGAGCGCCGAATGAGATGAGTTGCGCGGAGGCGTCGAAGGCTCTCGGAGTGGTATTGGCATTCTGAAAACTTCCGGTATCGGTGATAATTCCTGTGAGGAGGAGTGTAGCAATATCCTCATCCCAGAGCGGTTTTCCAGAGACCTTCTCGAGAAGTGCAATCACGGGAATCAAGAGCTCTGTCGTCGCCGATGCCATAACGTCGACGAGATTCACTTTTCCGAAGTGGTCGTTACTGATGTGATGGTCGATGTTGATCACCGGAATCTGATGAAACATTTCGATGTTGCCAGCGTAGAGTTGACCGAGCTGTTCGAGTCCGCCCGTATCGACCGTAATGATGAGGTCGTAGCGATCTGGGCCGTAGTTAAAGGAAACATCCTCTTCGGTTAGTCGCCCATTTTCCGGCATAATGATAATATTGATCTTGCCGTTTTCGACGATGGATTTCACATCGGCGGTCTGAACTTTATTCGTATTAATCGTAATCACAAAATCCTTGGATGCAACGACGCGATTGCCGATGATGTGCGTGGTTGGAAGGAAGTGATAGAGGTCTGGAATTGGATCCGGACAAACAACGGTTACCTCTTTATCGAGTTTCTTGAGCGCGAGGTAGAGCGAGAGCGAGCTGCCGATACAGTCGCCGTCTGCTGGTGATGACGCCATGATCAGAATTTTCTGGTTGGCGAGCATGAGGTCGACGATCTGTTGTTGGACTGAGGTAGTTGCTGGATTCATGACGGATGATAGGATGTTGTTTGTAGTTGGTGTTTTCTGCTGTCTTCAGGCTATTATCTAATTATAAACCATATCTCTTTTTTAGTCAAGTATTTACTGGTGGGTTTTGATGGGTTTTCCTGAAGTTTGCGGGGGAAGGGGTTAGCTTAGCAGATGATGGCTGGGGTGGGAAGAGAAAGTAGGTCACGGTACCTTGCGGTGAGTGAATTTGACTTTATGAAAAATTCTGATGTATTCAAAAATTTCCACGTGGAAATTTCCAGCTTCAAAAATGGCCATTTTTCAAAAATAAGACTATTTCACCACAAAAAATAAAACTGGTATCCAAGTTAGTATCGAGCTAATAACTTCCTCAACGAAACCACCCATCACAAAACGTCACTTTCAGCTCATGAAATTAGTATCCTAACATTAATTTGGCAGTGGTTACGCACTATTACACGGCGATATCCACCACATTGAGCTGCAATGTGATCTTGCCGCGGAAGCGATTCAACTCGAGGTTGCAGGCGATGGAGATTGGCTGGTCGGGGTCGCCGAGTTGGCGACGGAGGAGGCGCTCGGGGGCGGAGAAAAATATGCCGGGAAGGGTTTGGCGACCGGCTTGGATGGTGAGACGGGCGTGGTTGTGTTCTTTTCCGATGAGGGAAATGTCGGAAATCTTCACGTCGCGGAGGACGAGAAGTGGCTTTTCGTTGCCGATACCGAAGGGTTGCATTTTTTCGAGGAGGAGCGCGTTTTCGGTGGTGAGTTCGTGGGAGGCGATTTCGCAGTCCAGATTGAGAAGTGGCGCGAAACCGGAAGAGGCGCGGCCCCAGAGCTGCTGCGCTTTTTTGTAGAACTCGCGTTCGACGATCGGAAGTTTTTCTTTGCTGACAGAGAAACCGGCGGCGGCGGCGTGACCACCGAAGGTAATGAGATTGTGTGCCTGGGACTCGAGAATATCCATAATGTTGTAGCCATCAATGGAGCGAGCTGATGCCACGAGCATGTCGCCACGATCCTGAAGAATAATCGCCGGGCAACCAAAGGTGTTTACGGCGCGGGCGGCAATGAGACCTAGAATTCCCGTGTGCCAATCTTTCGAGTAGGCAATAAAAAGATGTTTGTGATGTTCGGGTTTGTGAAATTTCATGGCTTCGCCTACGGCGAGGCGTGTCATCTCCTGGCGCTTCACGTTCAGGCTTTCAAGCTTTTCTGCGAGGGCACGAGTGCGTGCGTCGTCCTCCTCTCGAAGGAGGAGTTGGAGCGCGACGTAGGGATGATCGATGCGGCCTGCGGCGTTGATTCGCGGTGCAAGTTTGAATCCAATCGTGGTGGTATCGATTGTTGCGTCGTCTATTTTGGCAAGATACTTCATGTGTCGCAGCCCACTCCAGTGCGTCCTTTGAAAGGCTTTCAGCCCACGTTTTACGATGGTTCTATTTTCTCCAACGAGTGGTCCACAGTCGGCGACGGTTCCGAAACTTGCGAGGTCGGTGAGAGATTCGAGAAATTCTTTGTGTGCATCTGGTGAAAGTTTTTCCAGCATGGCATGGGCTAATTTAAATGCAACAGCTGAGCCCGTGAGTCCTTTGAACGGATACCCGCAATCGGCCTGTAATGGGTGAAGAATCGCATAGGCGTCCCGCGGGAGCTCCTGTGGAATCGTGTGATGATCCGTCACAATCACATCAATACCGTGCTCATGTGCCTTCGTAATTTGCGCGGCACACGAAATTCCACAGTCGACGGTAATGATCAGTTTCGCATCTATGACGACACATTCGTCGATGTACTTATCGTGCAGACCGTAACCATCATTGAACCGATGTGGAATCCGATACGAGACGTTGGCACCAAGACGCGCCAGCGTTTTCACCAGAATCGTCGTGCCGGTAATTCCATCAACATCGTAGTCTCCGTAAATAATAATGCGCTCTTTTTTCTCGACCGCCACGGTTACGCGCGCTACCGCGCGCTCCATATCCTTCATCAAAAACGGATCATGAAATGGATCGTCACGGTCAAGCGCTTCTTGCGTGACGCCACGATTGCTCAGTAACTTCGCTATGAGCTTTTGTTCGGTATCGGTATTTCGAATAATCCACTTTTTTCCCAAGAGAGACATGCGGCGATGATGTCAGGGGTTATATGTTCCAGGTCGGGTCCGGAAACCCAGTGTACCCCCGGCTCCTTGCGAAACCAAGTCTGCTGCCGTTTTGCGTAGTGACGCGTGTTCTTTTTTATGGTGGCGGCGACGTCTTCGAGGGTGCACTCTTCTTTGAAATATCGCGCAAACTCCTTCAGTCCGAGCGATGACATGGATGGCAACTTGATGTCATATTTTTCGAGGAGCACCCGTGACTCCTCAATCAGTCCCCTTTGCAACTGGAGATCGACGCGCTGATCAATGCGCCGGTTGAGCTCTTCGCGCGGCCAGTCAATACCGATCATGAACGTGCTGTACGGCGACTCGCTTTTTTGTGATATTTTTGTGCCCTGCGACTCGATGATTTCCAGGGCACGGATGACGTAAGGAATATTATTCGGATGAATATTTTTTGCGGTCTGTGGATCTTTCGCCAGGAGCATGGCGTAGAGCTTGGCTTTTCCTTTTTCTTTCAGAATCGTTGTGAATTTTTTGCGAAGATCAGGATCTGGAGCCACTTCTGGCAGATCAAAATTCTGCACGATTGCTCGAATGTACAGTCCAGTTCCACCCACGAGCATCGGCAATTTTCCACGCGCATGAATGTCGGCGATGCATGTTTCTGCGTCACGTTTGAAGTCACTCATCGTATACACTTGATCTGGGTCGGCGACATCGATCATGTGGTGTGGGATTCCTTCTCGCTGCTCCATCGGGATCGTGTCCGAGCCAATATTGATTTCACGGTAAATCTGGCGAGAATCCGCCGAGATAATTTCCGCAAGGGATGCTGCGCTATCACTATTGAGCGCGTGCGCGAGGCGCAGTGAAAGCCCGGTCTTTCCGCTTGCGGTAGGTCCGAGAATTACGAGGAGTGGAATTTTTGTAGACATCGTGAGGTATTATACACGATAGGCCGCTCTTACTTTTTTTAGACTCTGCTGTATAGCAGCATGATCTTCCCCATATACCTCAGCGGCGAACTTAAGAAGATGTATTCTTTTTCCCGTGATATCAACTCCTGCGCAGTTTGCAACTTCAAAAAGTGTCAATCCGTCTATGCGTACCGATGAAAGTGCATCTGCATCTAGCGCGCAGAGTGCTTGAGCTGAAAATCTCTGTCGAACGTCATTCATCAAACGTTCAACTCTCTCCTGAGCCGTTTTATTTCTTACTGCTCCTTCAGCTTGTGTCATTTTTTCCTTGCATGCATTTTTCCAAGCGCCATGTTCCTTTGTCGCTTCGTGCTCAACCATATCTACTTTTGCCATTGGATTATTTTTTCTCCGTGTCATGGTCTTCACGTAGCCACCTTCCATGGGCTCATCTTCAATATGATACGTTATTGCTTCGCACAAAAGCTGTACCCACTCACCTTCACTATCCATATGGATCGCTCTAATGTGTGTCGTAGTCCAGACATTACAAACACCTTCCTGAACGGCTACCCTTCTTCCAATTCTTGGCATATCGATCAGAAATCCACTGACCAACTCGATATAGAGTATGTCATCCTTGTCTATCCCCAACGCCCTTGCCGTCTGAGAGATATGACGTATTGCCTGAGTCTCAGTCTCGGTGAGGGGTACCACTATTCTATTCTTTTTCTCATCTACGGTCAGTTGCCTCACCGTCAATGGTGCCTCTTCTCTCCTTAATCCGCTATCCGGGCTCATAAAAATGCCTTATAGGAGCGGTAATCTATAATATGAGGCCTGCGTTGTCAATTCTTTCTGAGATGTTGCATTCTCCTCTAAAGAGCCTACACTACACGTGGTTTCACTATTTTTACCTATTTTCATCAACCTATCATGGAACTTCAAATTTTTGGCATTATTATCCTCGCCCTTCTCGTATTTTCGTGTTTTCGAATTGTTCAGCAAAATACCGTGCTCGTCGTTGAGTTTCTCGGAAAGTACAGCCGAATTATGCGAGCGGGTTTGAACTTCAAAATTCCACTCCTTGAGCGGGTTGCGCTGAATGTGTCACTGCGTCAGCAGAACTTCACGCTTCATGGCCAGTATCCATCACGAGATAAGGTGATGGTTGATATCTCCACAAATCTGATTTTTTCTGTTATCGACGGTGAAGAGGGACTGAAGCGATATACCTATATTCTCCAGAATCGAAATGAGTCGATCGGGGCGATTATTGAAAACTCCCTGAGAACGTATATTGCGAAGGAGACGCATGAGGGAATTCTCGAGAAAAAAGAGGAGCTCGCCATGCATATCCGTGGAGATCTTGAGATTCAGTATGATGAGTGGGGTATGACGATTAAGAGCTTTCAGATTACGAATGTGAACTTTCCGTTGACGATCACTGATGCGATGAGCCAGGTGGTTGCTTCTGAACAGCTCCGAAAAGCCGCTGAAAATAAAGGTGAGGCGATTAAGATTCAGGCGGTGAAAGAGGCTGAGGGCGAACGCGAAAGGAAAAGGTTGCAGGGTGAGGGTATCGCGATGGAACGACGTGCGATTGCGGAAGGCATGAAAGAGTCGATCGAGGTCGTGAAGTCTGCCACTGGCAAAGACTCTACGGAGATTTTGGCCATTTTGAATTTGACGCAATATTTGGACACCATGAAATCGATCGGTACCGGCCCAAATGCCAAAGTCATTTTCATGGATACCTCGGTCGGCAAAACCGGCGAACTCATGCAGGAGTTGATGGCGAGTGTGGAGGGGGTGAAGAGCTAAATCCATTTGACAACCAGCAGCCCTCACCTGTAATCTCCTACCGCATCAGAGACCGACGGCAGCCCAACCTACGCTTCAAGGCAGAGGAAAACGGGCAGAAGACCTTCGCAGATTGCATCCTTTATTTGAAGCTGTAGCGTAGCATCCCTTGTGGAAAAGGCTCACGAATAAAGCTGAATGGAAGTCTCTGCGTGCGCAGGGATTTTTTTGTAGGTTTCTCTTATATTTTATCCGGCTGAAAACCATTTTTATTCTTTAACCACCCACTCCTATGGCTGTATCGAAAGCTAAAAAACAGGAAATGCTCGCTGAAGTTCAGGAGATGTTCAAAGAAGGCAAGTCTGTCTTTTTTGCAGATTTCAAAGGACTCTCTGTCGGCGCTGTTCAGGCTATTCGAAGGGAACTACGGGCAAACAAGGTTGGATACAAGGTCGCTAAAAAGACGTTGATCCGCAAGGCTGCACAGGAAAATGGCTACAATGAGATTCCACGAGATGTCATGGAAGGCTCGGTCGCTATGACTGTCGGCTACGAAGACCCGATTGCTCCAGCAAGACTCCTCAAGAGTCTCGCAAAAACTCACGAGAAGCTCGCGCTCCTCGGTGGGCTCTTCGATGGCAAGGTACTCTCAGGTAAGGAAGCTCTCGAGTATGCGTCACTCCCAGGAAAGGAGGAACTTCTCGCAAAGCTTGTTTACATGATGAAGTCACCAATCCAGGGCTTTCACGGAAACCTTCATGGTCTCCTGTCGAAGTTTGTCAGAACGCTCGACGCTGTTGCGAAGCGAGCTGCGTAGTCTTTCTCTCATATATTTATTTCACATTTTTAAAACTCTATTCCTATGGAACTTAGTACAGAAGCACAGAAAATCCTCGACCTCGTCGAGAAGTTGTCAGTCCTCGATCTTTCAAACCTCGTAAAGGCTATGGAAGAAAAGTTTGGTGTTACGGCTGCTGCCCCAATGATGATGGGTGCTATGCCAGGCGCTGCAGGTGCCGCTGCTGAAGAAGTTAGCTCAACCGTTACGGTCACGCTCCTCGACGGTGGTGCTGCAAAGATCAACGTTATCAAGGCTGTTCGTGAACTCACAGGTCTCGGTCTTAAAGAGGCTAAGGACCTCGTAGACGGTGCACCAAAGCCAGTTAAGGAAGGTGTTGACCGAGCAGAAGGTGAGAAGATCAAGAAGACTCTTGAGGAGGCAGGTGCGAAGGTTGAGATGAAGTAAGTCTCGCTTTTGCAAAGCATTTTAAAAAGACCCCGGCGTACGCCGGGGTCTTTTTTGTTGTAGACATCTTCTAATTTTTTGATTTCTTATAGGCTCCATAGAGAAGAGCGCTAAATATTACCGTAAGGATGGTTGCGAATTGATTGATGACACCATTAACGATTCCACCGACTTCTTCGCCCGCGATGAGCCCGATAATACCGCTCACGACTACATTCGCTACCTGCAAGATAATACTGACCAAGAAAAAGTATCCGAAGGTTTTCCACCATCGTCCATCGACAAGTTCCATACTTGTTTTTGCTGCCTCTACTCCACGCTTTTCATCAGCAACGAAGGCATATCCGAGGAAGTTAATACGAATGAACATATAAACCATATATATAACTACGGCAAATCCAAGAATAAGCATGATAAAATTGATAGCCGTAATCATACCGCTTATGCCTCCGGCGCTTTCCATGGCGAGACTCAGATTTTCAGGTGTCTGTGCTCCCATTTCCGTGATCTTGGCTACTTGCGCCTGTCGCATGACGTTCATTATTGCCCAAAGCGCTGGCATCCCGAAGACGAGCAAAAGTGCCCATTTCAAGGCATAAACCGTGCCGACAATTGATGTCCAGATGAAGCTTAGGAAATTTTTGAATCCATAAGAAAGTACCTCGCCGAATGCGACCTGTTTATTCGTAACCGTAAGGTGAACAACCTTGAGGGTACTGAGACTTACGAATACTCCAACGGCTATCATGGCAATAACGAACAGGATGATCATTGGAATTGCGGCTGCACTTGATCCAGTCATTGTGACGAACACTGCACCTCCGCCTGTTACAAGGGCGATACCGAGCGTTATGAGGACCGAAACAACTACCAAAATAAGCAGCACGGCCCAGTGCTGTTTGACAATCCGGAGCGTATGACCTAATATTCCAGAAAATGATCCATCATTCCCGGCGGTTACATGTGCTACTTCTGACATACGAAGAGAGTTAGGGGGTAGGCCTAAATCTTATCATAGCAAAGAAGCATTGGCCAAACGTACATTCTTCGCTATCATGCCCCCATGCAATATGTCGCTACTACTAAGGTTTCTGGAGGAAAACTGCTTCGAGTCAAAGCTGATGTTGAGGGCTTGGAATCAAACAGGGTTCTCTCTGCCGTCTCTCTGACGGGTGATTTTTTTATGCATCCGGAGGATGGTGTGGTTGCGCTTGAGAGTGCGCTTGTTGGTGCTTCGAGTGATGCGGCGATTGGTGAATATGTGTCACGACTCAATGATGTGATTGTGCCGGGTAAGTTTGAACTCATTGGATTTAGCGCGAGTAATATTGCGCAGACGTTATGGAATGCCCTCCATCCTGAAGCTTCTGTTGTATAAATTTTATGAGCCTGTTATGAGCTTTTCTGACATTTCCTGGAGATTGATTGAACTCGAAACGCATGATGCGTTCACGAACATGGCGCTTGATGAGGCGTGCTGTGAGAGTGTCGCGAGTGGCGGTGCATTACCAACAATTAGGTTTTATCGATGGCAGCCGAGTGCGGTGTCGATTGGATATTTCCAGAGCTTAGAAGATGAAATAAATGTGGAGGCGTGTGCGGCGGCGGGCGTTGATATTATTCGACGACGAACGGGCGGCGGTGCGGTGTACCATGATTACGAGGGCGAGATTACCTACTCCGTGATTGTTCCAGAAAAAATGCTGAGTGATGCTTCGGGGACGACGCTTGGTATTACCGAGTCGTACCACGAGATCTGCGGATGGATTGTGCGCGGGTTGGCCGGTGTTGGCATTGAGGCTGATTTCAAGCCGATAAATGACATTGTGGCGAAGGTCGGACTGCCAGATGGATCTGCTGTTTTTAAAAAAATCTCCGGGAATGCACAGACGCGACGAGGTGGCGTGGTGTTGCAACACGGAACAATTTTATTCAACGTCGATGTTCGAAAAATGTTTTCATTATTAAAAGTTGGTAAAGAAAAAATTGCCGACAAGATGATCGCCGCGGTCGAAGAACGCGTAACATCGGTGACGCATGTGAAACCAGAGGTGACTCGGGAGGCTCTATACGATGCGCTTCGTGCTGGATTTACGGATGGAAAGAAGTTTGAAGTTGGCGCGTGGAGTGCTGAGGAACTTGAGCGGGCTCGGATTTTGGCTGACGAGCGGTATAAGACGAAGGAGTGGAATGAGATGCGGTAATCTTGAAAGCATTTCAAAAACGCCCAACCGGTGAAGGCGGGGCGTTTATTTTTTGTGTGAGATTGTGAGGTGTCTGACTTACTTGCTATTCCGCATGTAAATCGCGGTATACGCAATTCCAGCGAGGAGGGCGCCGACCATAGGGCCGACGAGGTAGACGTACCAGTTGGACCAGTTCATGTTGACGAGGGCTGGGCCAAACCAGCGAGCTGGGTTGAGGGCTGCGCCGGTGAGGACACCGCCAACCATAATGCTTCCAGCGAGGACACCACCGATGATACTACCGGCATGTTCTTTATGCTTACTGTCAGGGTCGACGGCAACCGCGAAGATCGTCCAGACAAGGAGGAAGGTAAGAATAGCTTCGGTAATGGTTCCCGTGAGGGCTGAGACACCAGGAGCGAGTTCTGGAACACCCATACTTGCGGTGAGTGCGTCGGTAAACATAACGTTGAGGAGGAGGGATGCGAGAGCGGCACCAACGAGCTGGGAAAGAATATATCCTGGAATGTCGATACCTCGGACTTTTTTAGCGACCCAGAGGGTGAGCGTGACGGCTGGATTAATGTGTGCGCCGGAGATCGAGCCGAAGGCTACGATCGCTACCATAAGCGCGAGGCCGTGGGCAATTGCGACGCCGAGCGTGTCAGGAGCTCCCATGGTTTCATAGGCCATGATGCTACCGGCACCGACGAATACGAACATAAATGTACCGAGGAGCTCGGCGAGATATTTCTTCCATTGTGACATAAGGGGTGAGGTTAATATGTTAACGATATTGTAGCGCGCTTTTTTATTCTATGCTATAGCTTGTCTATGGTTGTACTCGTGCCACCCATTATCAAGCGGAATCAGGTTACCGATCTCAAGTATCGAGATTTTATCGAGGTAACCTACTCACGATCCATGGGTGAAGCTGCCGCGATCTCTAGTTTTCATGATGTCGAAAAAAATCTTCTTGAGCTGGTGAAGAGCGAGCAGTTACGCCATCTGCGCATTCATTATCCTGTTGAGTGGGCGGAGTTTGATCAATTATTACGTAGTCGAGGATTTTCATCTGGGCTTTTTCACATTCATCTCGTGGGGTATCCACCCGGTACCCTTGCGCCAAAGTTGCGAGAAATTCGTGATCTGACGACCCTGCATCCCCTTCTCGGCGAACAGCAAAAACTTCACTATAATTTCAATCCTGACTTTTTTGAGGACCCTAAGGATTTTGATATGCAAGCCTATTTGAAAGATTTGGAGAGCGCGATTGCTTGTGACACTGGTGCGGTCTATGGATACTACGAAGAGGACCATTTGGTGGGCTACATTGGCCTCGAGATGCAAGGCGAACTTCTCTATATTGAGGAGCTGTTTGTTGATCCAGCCTACCGTGGAAAGCACCTTGGGCGCACGTTGATGCAGGCTGCTTTTTATTTCGCTCGTTTGCGAAACTGTCGCGCTGTTACCAGCTCTCTTGCTCCGCAAAATGAGGGCGCCATGCACTTTTATGAAAAGTGCGGGTTCACCGTCGAGTGGGTAACGAGGTATCGGAATGTGTAGGCACTCTTACTATGCTTGCAGCTTCTGCGCTACGGCATTCACAAATCTCGCAGCGGTGGCGCCATCGAGAATGCGGTGATCGAAGGTGAGGGCGAAGCCCATGGTTTTGGTGGCGATCGGTTGTTTTGTGGTGGAATCGAGGATGAAGGCGTCTTTGATTTTTCCAAGTCCGAGAATCGCGGCTTCTGGATAGTTAATAACGGGGGTAGCGAAGTCTCCCCCGATCGAACCGTAGTTGGTGATGGTGAAAGTTCCGCCGGACATGTCTTGCGTGGTGAGTTTTTTGGTACGAGCTTTTTCGGCGATCTCGACAATCTCTTTGGCGATCGTGAGGAGATCTTTTTTGTCCGCATCTTTGATCGTCGGAACGAAGAGACCGTCATCGGTATCGACGGCGATACCAATATTGTAGAAATTTTTGATGATGATTTCTGGTGACGATGGATTTGACGACTCGTCGAGCTCTGCATTCATGGCTGGAAATTCTTTGAGCGTTTCTGCGACTGCCTTGGTAATATATGCGAGGAATGTGAGCTTGATATTACTGGCTTCTGCTGCGGGTTTTTCTGATTCGCGTTTTGCAACAAGCTTTGTGACATCAATTGTATCGAAATGGGTGACGGGTGCTGCTTTTGTGAGTGACTGCACCATGTGATCGCCGATCGCTTTTCGTATTCCTTTGTATGGTGTGCGAGTGACGTCGCCTGGGAAGGTTTTTGGAGAAGGTGCAGAGGGAACGGGAACAGGAGCAGCTCCTGGGGTCGCCGCTCTAACATCTTCATCCGTAATCAATCCATTCGCTCCAGTTCCAGAAATCTTTGAAACATCTACGCCAAGTTTCTGGGCGAGCATGCGAGTGGCTGGGAGAATTTTTGGAGCGGATGTTGGGGCTGCTGATGGTGCTGAAGGTGCTTTTTTGAAGGCTGGAATTTCCGCATTCGAAGAATCAATAGAACCAACGACTCCCGGGCCCTTTTCAGCAGCTTGAGCCTGGGTAACCGGCGGCTGAGAAACTGCAGCAGGATCATACGTTTCGCCCTTGTCTACTATCACTACCAGCGTCTCGCCAACGTTGATTATTTCCTGCTCTTTGTGAAACATTTTTCCAATAACACCGGCTTTCGGTGATGGAATTTCGACGATCGCTTTGTCTGTTTCAACCTCGACCAAAACCTGGTCGGATTTCACCTCCTCTCCCTCCTTCACGCGCCACTTTACAATGGTGCCTTCGTGAATACCTTCGCCGACGTCTGGAAATTTGAATTCGAGCATGAGATTTTTTGAGAGAGGGTGAGAAATTTATACCATTGCGGCCTGAATCGCCTGTTCAATCTGGAAAACATCTGGAATGTACCAGTGTTCTGCTTTCAAGTATGGCACAGTAATGTCTGGTGCGGCAACGCGTTGAATCGGTGCTTTCAGTGAGTAGAGTGCTTTTTCGGCTACCAGAGCGGCAATTTCAGATCCTGGTCCAAACATTTTTGGAGCTTCCTGGATGATGACGAGACGACCTGTTTTCTGAACTGACGCGAGAATCGCTGGCTCATCGAATGGAGAAATCGTTCGGAGATCGATGAGTTCAATCGAAAGATGTGGGAGTGTGGCAATAACTTTTTGCACCTCACGAACCATACCGCCCCAGGCGATGACGGTGAGATCGGTTCCTTCCTGCAAAACGTTCGCGACACCAATTGGCACGATGTAATCTTCGAGGGGAACTTCCTGTTTGATCGCACGATAGAGACGTTTTGGCTCCATGAAAATCACCGGATCTGGATCGCGAATAGCGGCAAGGAGTAGCCCTTTTGCGTCATATGGCGTCGAAGGATAGACGACCTTGAGACCTGGTGTGTGAGCGACATACGTTTCGATCGACTCGGAGTGATGTTCGAGCGCCTTGATACCACCTCCACTTGGAACACGCACGACCATGGGCACACTGTAACGTCCACGTGAACGGTTGCGCATACGAGCGGCGTGCTGAAGCATCTGATCGAGCATTTGCTGATAGAATCCATCGAACTGCACCTCGACCACCGGTTTGAATCCGTACATCGCGAGGCCAATTGCCATACCGGCGATTCCTGACTCTCCAAGCGGTGAATCGAAGACTCGACCTTCTCCAAACTGATCCTGTAATTTGTCCGTCACACGAAATACTCCGCCATCTTTTCCGACGTCCTCACCAAAAATGAGAATCGACGGATCGCGCTCCATTTCTTGTTTGAGGGCGAGATTCACGGCTTCGACGATATTGAGTTTTGGATTTTCCATTAGGACTGAATTTCAAGACGTGTAAGAAACTCTGTGCGCTGCTCGATGAGATGCGGCGTGAGTTGTGCGTAGGTGTAATCAAAAATGTCGGCTGGATTATACTGAACGCTCTGCGATTTTTCGACGATGACATCAATTTCTTTTTCATAACGAGCGACGAGTTCGTCTTCGTATGCTTGTGACCAGAGGTTGCGCGCTGCGAGATATTTCTGCAAACGGATCATCGGATCTTTTGGTTTCCACAACTCTACTTCTGCCGGATCACGATATTTTTTCGCATCGTCTGATGTCGTGTGATCTCCAAGACGGTAGGTGTAGGCCTCGATGAGCGTTGCGCCCTCGCCGCGTCGTGCACGATCTATCGCTGTTTTGGTCGCGACATACATCGCGATGAGATCATTTCCATCAACCTGAATGCCTGGAATTCCGTAGGCTTGAGCCTTTTGTGCGATGGTCACGGATTTCGTCTGATAGGATCGTGGAACAGAAATTGCCCACTGATTATTCTGACAAATAAATACGGTATTCGGTTGAAATACACCCGCGCAATTCATCGCTTCATGAAAATCTCCTTCGCTCGTGGCGCCATCACCGAAGAATGTCACGGCAACCTTCGTCTCTTTTTTCTTTTTCATACCCATACCAAGACCGACCGCGTGGAGCATCTGTGAGCCCACGGCAATCGAAATCGGAATGCAGTTCACATCTGGTGGCGGAAGAGATCCGATCTCGTTTCCCATCCAGTACACATACATATTTTCCATTGGGACACCGTGCATCCACATCACGCCAAGTTCACGAAACGCTGGCACGAGCCAGTCTGTCCGCTGCATCGCAAGTGCGGTTCCGGCTTGGGTGGCTTCCTGACCTCTGATAGAGGCGTACGTTCCCATTCGACCCGTTCTTTGGAGATTATTTGCCTTTTGGTCGGCCATCTTCATGAAGAGCATTTTTTCGTAGGCCTGCTTGATGAAATCATCGGTCACCTCGGCGGGTCGGAGCGCGGCCACCGTAGGATCAGTGGATATGTTGCCATTTTCATCCATGACCTGGAAGCGCTTACCTTCGAGCGGGTTGAATTGTGAGAAGATATCTTGGGTCATTTCGGTAGTTTATTTCGGCCGTATGTTACGGTTTTCTGGCTTTACGCGCAAGGAGAGGATAGGAAGTAGCATGTTTGTTGACGGATTTTTTTACATTGCGTGATTCACTTTCTTTCCCGGGAAAAATTGTAGCTTCAAAAATGGCACTTTTTCAGATTTTATATTACTGCTCCATATATTTCTATATTTGCAACCTACAGACAGCGACCACTGCTGCCGTAGCCGGAGTCGTCGTCATTATCTGATCTGTGTAAGGCATCATCAATACAGAGACGAACGAGACCCACTCTCCTGGAAACTCCCTGACCTACTATCGTGCGCAGCACTGGTACTTCGTGTTCGCCTGCTCTCTCTCTTTCAGCTTTAAAATCTTGATTTTCTGGTGTTTCAGGCATCGGGGGTTCTCTTTTTATAGGGTATGTAGCGCAGACTTTACGGATCTTTTTTTGTTTTTTCAAGATTTTTTACAAATAACTCCCCAGCCCGATATGAGCTTCGCACGAGTGGGCCGGAAGCGACATAGATGAAGCCGAGATCTAGGCCGATCTGCTCGAGTTTCACGAACTGATCCGGGTGGACGTATTCTTTGAGGGCGATGTGATTCGATGAAGGCGGCAGGTACTGGCCAAGGGTGAGCATGTCGACGCCGACGCTGCGGAGGTCGCGCATCGTCTGCACCACTTCTTCTTCGGTTTCGCCGAGGCCGAGCATAATGGAAGATTTGGTATAGATGTGGGGGGCGAGGCGCTTGGAGTTTTTGAGGACTTGTAATGTCTGCGCGTAGTTGGCACGACCATCACGGACAAACTTTGTGAGGCGGTCGATCGTCTCGATGTTGTGTGCGAGGACGACGGGTTCGCTTTCGAGAACGGTTGCGAGTGACGACTCTTTACCACGCAGGTCAGAGATGAGCATTTCTACGAGGACGTGTGGCGTTTCTTTGTGAATGGCGCGGATACATTTTGCGAGGTGCGCAGCGCCACCATCTGGGAGATCATCGCGCGCCACCATCGTGAGGACGACGTAATCATGCCCGAACTTTTTCACGGTTTGTGCGAGTTTCCATGGCTCCATTTCATCTATGGCCTGATACGAATTTCCTGTCTTTACCGCGCAAAATCGGCATCCTCGTGTGCAGGTTTCTCCGAGGAGCATGAAGGTCGCGGTTCCTCCACTCCAACACTCCGCGAGGTTCGGGCAGTGTGCCTCTTCGCAGACGGTTTTCAGACCGGTGATCGCGAGCTCGGATTTGATGTTTGCAAATGCATCCGTGGTTGGTGGTCGGATCTTGAACCACTCGGGAAGGGCCGGACGTTTTTGGGTTTTGCTCCTCATGTTTGTACTCATGGATAAAAAGTTTAGCGTATTTTTTCCGCTTTTGCTATACTGCCGCAGAGAATATTTTCCTTAATATCTCTCTATTATCTCTTAATTTTCTTTCTTATGTTGAGAAAAACTCTTACGTCTGCGGTTCTTGCCGTCGGTGTTCTTACGCTCGGCGTCGCTGCCGGATGCCAGTCTGCAGCTCCTGCTGCCGCACCAGCTCCTGCTGCTCAGCCAGCACCTGCTGCTACTGCACCAGTATCAATTTATAAAGCTGGTGAGAGTGTTCTCGCTATCTGGTCAAGTGCTACCACTTGGTACGAAGGTACGGTCGGTGCATCATGTCCAACTGGCGTTCTTGTCACATGGAGCGACGGTTCAGCCCCTACCTGTAATCCAGACTCAAAAATTGCTCCAAACAAGCCAGTCGCTAAGGCTGATGCCAAGGTTGGTGCGAAGGTTTACGCTCAATGGTCAGGAACCGGCTTCTACGAAGCTGAAATTACAAAAGTTTCTGGCGATATGTACACTGTTAAGTACACTAGCGACAGCACAACGAAGGATAGCCTCAAGCTCACACAGCTTCGAGCTAAGTAATTTGAACCTATTTTAGGATCATTGGAGAGGGCGGTATACGTAATACCGCCCTCTTTTTTTGTTCCAAGGCAAAGCTATTTACAGTTGGGCCACTTTTTGCTATAATAGGGAGATTAACAAATTCAAACAAAAACCTAAAGCTCTCCATGTATAACCTCTTTGACTTTGGCACTGATGACCGGCTGTTTCACTTTCTCGCTGATCCTACGATGAGCGGAAGTGATATTGCGATTGTCACCCCCCATCTCACGGACGAAAAACCGGCGGTGGCGGGTGGTACAGCAACTCCGGGTACGGGAACAAGCAGCTCCGCCTCTGGCTCCGCTGTATCAGACCCTTTTCTAAAAAATCTTTTCGCGGATAATAAAGAAAAAAAAGATGGTGAGAGTTTGATGTTCCAGAGTCTCATCAAGAGTGAGGAAAAAAATGATGAAAAGAAGAAGTCAATTCTTGGCGAACTTCCAAAAATCGATACCAGCCTCTTCATCGACAAAGAGTTCCACCTGAAAAAACAGCTTTCTTATGCGAAAATTGCGATGGCATCGCTCATTACCCTTGGGTTCGCACTCTTCCTCTTTTTCTACACCCAGCTCAATCCAACATTCGATCTGATGAAAACGTCGAACGTCGGAAAAACTCTCAATACCTCAAATGAGGCGCTGAAAAATCTTCAGACGGATGTGAACTTCAATCGTATGAGTACGGCGAAGAAACATCTGGATGTATTTTTCTATAATGCGAATGAATATCTTCAGAAATTTGATGCATGGAAGACCGCTGATGAGGCAGATAAGGGTACGAAACTTTCTGAACTCGACGCGGCACGGAGTGCGGTGATTGCCCCGTTTGATGCGGCTCGTGAAAAACTTTCTAAGGACATGTTTGTGGCTCTGTACCGCGAAAATCCAGAAGAGGCAAAGGCAATTCTCAACGATAAAACCATACTCGTCAACGAGTTCGCTGAACACCTTCGCGCATCGATAACTTCAAAAAAAGATGCGGCCGGTACCAGTGATGCTGAAAAGCGCGAATACCGTGAGTTACTGGAAATCGTAGGGAATACATCTCTCAAAACACTCATCT
>CALQZC010000005.1 GCA_943349045.1 Candidatus Peribacteria bacterium | reverse complement strand
GTCAATTCTTACGGACGTAAGTGGTGTTTTCTTGAGAAAATTCCGGGAAAATTCCGTCTTTCCAGCACCAGGAGATCCAGCCATGAAGAAAGAAAGAGGATTTTGTTCCGAAGGACAAATTTTATCATTCGTAAACTGAGCAAGAAGCTCACGTTTATGTCGTTTTATATACTCCAATGCTTCCTCGGCGATACTCATAACAAGACATTAAAAGCAAACGGTATCATAGCGCCAAGGATATATAAACAGAAGATTGATACACTGTAGAAAAAGTTCCAACATCCTCTACGATGGAGCACCAGATTTTTTATCGCCTTCGGCGCATTTCCTGTAATCGGATCTCGATTTTTTGAATTTGACGGGAATTTTTCTCGACCGCCTCGATCACTGGGGTAGGGACACTCAAGGGAACGACAATATTTTTTTGAATGGGTGCTCGATCGCGATCAGCTCGCAATAGTTCACCGGACATTATACGGGCCTCAGCAGAAAAAGGACGAGTCTGGAGAGGTGTGGCATCGAGAGGATGCGTCGAGCGCTTCTCAGGTTCAGCTCGAGGTTTTTGTTCATCAACTCGAGGTACTATGATCGGCTCATCACGAACAGCAGGAACACTCATAGTAACAGGAGTCGTCTCAATAACAGCATCCGCAACGGGCGCCGTAAGTCCGGTCGTCGAGTACATTTTTCGTTCCTCTTCCTGGAGAAGAGACGTGATATGATTCAGTAGTCGATCCCGACGATCAAGGTGCTCAACCAACTGGATAGCCTCGATGCCACTATTAGAAAAAACTACAACCGCCTCATTCGTTGATGCATCAACCACGCCCTGGAGGGTGAGAACACGGGACTCAGCCAGTCGTCGGCTCAGCATTTTGACATGAAATTCAGCCGTAGCCTCAGGACCTGAAGAGACAAACGCCTGCTCAATGGACTCAAGTCCACGCTTGATAGGATAGAGCGGTGAGCCATTTGTGACACCCTCACTCGTATAGGCAAAGGTAGAAAGGCCACCAGTGAATATGACAAATACAAACGCTGTCACGGTGCTATACACTCGTGATGCAAAAAATGAAAAGAGGCCATGACGACCAGTTTCAGCTCCAGCCTGCCCGCGCTCCTGCATAAGCACATAATGCCGCTCAAGTCGCTTCTTCATCCGCTCGCTGAACTCAGCGCTTGGCGAGAGCTCTTTTTGCAGTCCGATGAGGCGCTGCTCCATCCCTTCAATATGTTCAATCTCTTGGTTATCCATGGTAGAGGGATTAATCGGCATAATAATGGAGCATTTTTTTAAGGTCGCAGACGGCACGATGGGTCGCCACTTTCACGGTATTTTCCTCTTTTCCGATCATGTCACCTATTTCTTTATACGTATACCCAGATAGGTATCGAAGGGTTACAAGTTCTTTTTTATCGTCACTGAGTTTGGACATGGCAGCTTTGAGTCGGTCATTACTGATAGCCAGCTCGGCATCAGCAGCAGGGTTACTCTTGTCAGGAAGGAGGTTTTCGAGCTCATCAAGGGAGGAGTGTTTTTCACGGGAGAATTTTTTATAGTGATCAATCACATGGTTACGGGCAATGCCATAGAACCAGCCGCCAAAAGGCTTCGACTCATCGTAGGAGTCAAAGTGTTCAAGGGCCTTCAGGGAAATTTCTGAGACGAGATCCTCGGCAAGCTCCCGGTCGCTCACCTTACTGTATACATAGCGAAAAATCTTCGGCATATACTCTTCATAATATTTTTGAAATTGGGATAGGTCTTTCACGATACACAGCATAATTAATGTTGAGAAAAAAGGCAAAAAATTGTACAATAATACCTTATATTATAAACCCTAACCCTATGAAGATTCAGTTTTCATTCAAGAACACCGAGCACTGGGAGGAGCAACGTATAAAGGAGTACGCACAGTCGAAGATGGAGAGTATTGTGAAGTTACTGAGTCACCTGGATGATGACGAAGCAAATCTGAGCATCAGAAGTGAGCGCTTTGACAAAAATAACGCCTACCAAGTAGAAATGTCACTCGAAATTCCTACGAAAAATATGATCGGAATGGAGGCAAGTCATACCATAGAAAAAGCCATCGACCTCTCAAAAGATCGGCTCGTAAAACAGCTCCGCCGATACGACGAACTCCTCAAGAACAAGGGAAAGAAATGGTCAAATCTGAAGCGAGACATCAAAGAGTTGGTCGAGAGCAGACAACATAAATCGCTCACCATAAAATCAGATCAGGAAACAGTAGAAGCCATGGAGTCGCTCGAGTCGGCATAAAGTACTTTTTCGAGAGAAGAAGGCTCAAATCCAATTGAAACTGCCTGATCAGGCAGAGTTTTATTAAACACAATGACTGGTACGGTGCTCGATCCTCGAGTAAGCGCCTGCATCTCAGAAAGACGCTCGGGCTGATCAATGACGTTATGTTCGGTAAAGGCGATGCCCCGTTCGACAAGAAACTCTCGGAGTTGTCGCGAAAAAGGACAGACGGGCATCGTATAGAGCGTGATCGTTTTCATGCGGCGAGTATATCATAGGTTCGTTTGCGACCGACAACATTTTTCGGTAGCATGCAGGTACATGGAAACTCTCATCGGAACAGGCATCAGCCGAATGGCGCAACTGGCCAATAACTTCTACGAAAACGTAACGTTGCTCGATCTCTCGTGGCTACAAATTTTTGTAGATATTGCATGTATCGCGGTCATATTTTACTACCTCTTCATTCTTATTCGAGAAACTCGTGCCTATACGGTGATGAAGGGATTTATCGTGCTTGGAGCCATATTCGTGGTAAGCAAGCTCCTCTCACTCACCGCAGTCAACTGGCTGCTCGACAAGTCACTCACCGCACTCCTTCTGGCGATTCCAATTATTTTCCAGCAAGAGCTTCGCGAAGGCCTCGAGCGACTCGGGCGCACACGCCGCTTTCTCACCCAGAAAGTTATGGAGGCCGACTTCATGATTCGCAGTATTGTCGAAGCATCTGAAGAGCTCAAAAGTCATCACAACGGTGCCCTCATGGTGTTTGAAAACGCTCTCTCGCTCAACGAGTACATCGAGTCAGGAGTAGTCATCAACGGAAAGATCACCAAAGATCTCATTGTCTCAATTTTTCAAAAAGGCTCACCACTTCACGACGGCGCGATTATCGTTCAGGATGGCCTGATCAAATCTGCCGCAAGCCTCCTTCCTCACTCATTAAAAAACTACGGGAACATCCACGGTACCCGGCACAAGGCAGCCCTCGCCCTCTCCGAGTTGACCGACGCAAAGATCATCGTGATATCAGAAGAGAAGGGAAGCATCTCGTGGATTGAGAAAGGAAAAATGGATAGCAATATTGGATCAGAGCGGCTCGAGCAGTATCTCGCTTTTTTGAAACCCAAGGCAAAAGTTGCCACTAAAAAATAACGTCCTATGGAAAATCTCATACTGAAAAATCTTTCACTTAAACTCCTCGCGCTGATATCAGCGCTCGGCTTCTGGTTCATTATCCTTGGACTACAGGATGCGCCGCGTCTCTTCGAGACGCCGCTCGAGATCAAACCATTTAATCTCTCAGAGCAGTACATGGTGGTGGGGAAACTCCCACTGGCAAAGGTAAAAATCCGCGCCGATAAAGAGGTGCAAAAGCAGTTACGCCCCGAAGACTTCGAGGTCTATATTGATCTGAAAGACGCTGTGCCAGG
The DNA here is from genome assembly GCA_943349045.1 of Candidatus Peribacteria bacterium. Lineage (GTDB taxonomy): Bacteria > Patescibacteriota > Gracilibacteria > UBA1369 > UBA12463 > CALREA01. The sequence continues at coordinate 34,274 of CALQZC010000005.1, read as the reverse complement.
AAAGACGACCGGTCTCGTCGCCGTCACCTCGAAGAATCCGAAAGTGGTAATCGTCAGCGTCTCACCGGAAAGTGTCACGCTCGATATCGAGAAAAAAGCAGAAAAAGAGCTCGCGATTGATCACGAAGTGGTAGGAAAGGCAAAGGATGGATATCAGATCAAGTCTATTGAGATCGCGCCTGTGCGAGTAAAAATTTCTGGCGCCACATCGCGACTCGCTTCGCTCAAGAAAATAAAAGTCCTCATCGCGCTCACAGGAAACGAAACCCGAACATTCATGATCAGCAACGCGACCCTCCTCGATCAGGACGGTAAGCCACTAGATGGCTTCAAGCTCACGCCAGAAAAAATTGAAGTACAGATGGAAATTTCCTCAACGCTTCAAGAAAAAACCGTACCAATCAAGCCGCGATTTTCAAGCAGTCTCAAAAATGGCTTCCTCAACAAATTATCCTTGAAGCCTGCGGTCATAACGATTCAGGGTGATGGAAAAGCTCTAGAAAGCATCAATAGTGTTGAAACTGAGCCGATCGATCTGGAAAAAATTACCAAAACAGGAACCTATCCGGTGAATCTTCAACTGCCTCGTGACATGAAGTCGTTAACGGGAAATAAGGCCGAGATTATAATTGAAATCATTGAGCTCAAATAATATGTCACTTCGCTGCCTCTGCTTGCCAGATGAGTCACTCTCGCAGATCATAACACGTGTAAAAAAAATAAAATCACGGGAATGTGATCTCATAGAAATTGGTATATCTTCGATGAAAAAAACAGAATGGGAGAGCGCCGTCGCGCATATGTTCAACGCAACAAAGCATCCACTGATGCTCGCCTCACGCGGTGAAAAGCTGACACAAGAGACGGTGCAGATCTATGAAGCTGCCCTCGACGCCGGATGGAAGTGGATAGATGTGGACATGAGCTCTCCCAAGAAATATATCCAGCAGCTCACTGAAAAAATAATAAAAAAGAAAGCGCGCCTGATTCTCTCGACGCATCTGAAAAGTACCCCGTCCATCTCTCTGATTCAAAAAAAAATAGAGCACATGCACACCTTAAAGGCGATACCAAAAGTCGTAACCACGATCACGAAGGAAAAAAATCTCATCACACTCCTTCATACCCTGGCACTCTTCAAAAAAAGACCAGTCATCCTCCATGGAATCGGAGTAAAAAGCCGAGAAAGTCGCCTTTTGCAGGCGGCTGGAGGTTCAGCCATAACCTATCTTTGTCTTGAGCCAAAGCTCGCTACGGCAAAAGGACAGTGGACAATTGATGACTGGAACCGTACAATACGCGCGCTATAACCCACCAAATATGAGTCTCAGCATCGGTATCGTCGGCCTGCCAAATGTCGGAAAATCAACCCTCTTTAACGCACTCGTCAGATCGAAGGCCGCGCTCGCCGCGAACTACCCTTTTGCGACCGTCGACCCAAACGTCGGCGTCGTCGAAGTCCCGGATCCTCGAATCAAGCAGCTCATCTCCGTAGAAAGTCCACAAAAAACCATTCCTGCCGTGGTGGAGTTTCACGACATCGCCGGTCTCGTCAAAGGCGCCTCCACCGGTGAAGGTCTCGGAAACCAGTTCCTCGCACACATCCGCGAGTGTGACGCGATTGCGCAGGTCGTACGTGCCTTCAAAGACGACAATGTCATTCACGTTCACGGCATCGTCAATCCAAAACAAGATATCGAAGTGATCCACGCCGAGCTCCTCCTCGCCGATATGCAGTCCCTCGATAAACGTCTCGGAAAGGCCAGAAACGACGCCAAGGCGAATAAGCCTGGCGCCCAGAAAGCGCTCGATCTTTTTGAGCGGGTGAATACCGCATTTGGATCCGGAACGCTCGCAAAAGATATTGAGATGACCGACGAAGAAAAACTCCTCATCAAAGATCTTCATCTTCTCACCGCAAAACCATTTCTCTTCGTCGCGAATGTCGATGAGTCTGAACTTTCAACCTTCGACACCAAAAAGGCAGTTGCAGACTGGGGCCTTCCACCGAGTTCTATTATCATTCCTATCTGCGCGAAGATCGAAGAGGAGCTGATCGACATGTCGCCAGAGGATCTCGAGGTTTTCATGAAAGATCTCGGCATCGCCGAGTCAGGTATCAATAAAATGATCCGACAGGCCTACGCAACCCTCAATCTCATTACCTACTTCACCTCAGGTCCAAAGGAAGTTCACGCCTGGACGATTGAAAGGGGAACCGTGGCGCCACAGGCAGCCGGGGTCATCCACACTGACTTTGAAAAAGGTTTTATTCGTGCAGAAGTTATCGCCTTCAATGACTACATCGAATGCGCCGGCGAAGCCGGCGCAAAGGAAAAAGGAAAGATGCGCCTCGAAGGAAAAGACTACGTCGTCCAAGACGGCGACGTCATGCACTTCCGATTTGCGAATTAGCAAATTCGTGGCTTGGCCCGAATTAAAACAGCTTCTTTTTTTTGTAGTCCCAGAACTGGTATCCGAGATACATAATCACGGCAATCATAATACCCACCGTCGCAAAGTTCAGGACGATACCGTAGTAGCTGATCTCCCAGATGAGGGTCGCGAGCGCAAAAAGCGTAATGGATCCCGTCGCCACAATCATCGAGCGTCCCTCCTGAAAACGCTGTACATATCGCGGTGTGAATCGACTCAAGTAGAAGCCCATGACAAAGAGAAGGAGCATCCCGATATAGACGAGGGAATCATTTGAGACACGGGTAAAATGTTCAATGAGGAAAGGGTGGAAAAACCAAAAGCCAATAGTAAAACAGAGAAACAGGGCAAATCCGGTCTCTTGCGCCCGAAAGACTCGAACCACCGAGAGGACACCATCAATTTTTTCCACCTCAGAAAAGATCGACTGCAGGGTATCATATCGCTCAAGATCAAACGTCACTTTGACCGAGCCCCGCTTGGTAAACCAGGTTTTGCCATGACCAGCGAGATCCATAATATTCACCGAAAATTTGGAAAGTACCGTCACGATCTCGGCAACAAGACCGGGCCGATCTACGACCGTAAACGACAAGGTGATTCGTTCTCGCTCGGTATTTGAAGACACGCTATCGAGAAAACGCGAAAAGCGCCGGCTATTTCGAGAAATATGAGAAAGTCGCTGATCAGGATACAGACTCTGAATGACATCAATCGCATCAAGTGTTCCATCGCCAATCGCCATGAGAAGTAATTTCAGATCTCCATACTCAGGATAGTGATGCTTCATGAGCGCCAACTGCATTTTTTTGAAAGGAATATCGTCAATCATCCCAATACCCGAACGATAGAAGGCCTTCTGCAAGAGCTGCTTTCCAACCATGATTTTTTTTCTCGAGTGTTCTTTATTTAAAAATTCACGAATACGGTTCTTTGCAATGCCCGTTTTGACGAATGTCAGCCAATCTCGCTGTGGACCGGCGCCATGATCATCGGCATGAATACTGACGGTGTCACCACTTTTCAGTGGCGCATAAAGTGGCTTATTATAGCCATTAACATCAGCGCTCACAGAATAATTTCCAACATCACTATGAATAGCATAGGCAAAATCCAGAACCGTCGCACTTTTCGGAAGATGTACCGCCTCGCCCTTTGGGGTAAACACGAAAATCTTATCCTCAAAAATATCTGCCTTAACTTTTTCCATGAAAGTTCGACTATTAACTTCTTGTTGCTCAAGTTCAAGAATTTGCGTCATCCACTTCGTACGCCACTCATCAGCGCCCTTACCTTTTTTTCGAGATCCCAAAAAATAATAGGTAGTGATGCCATACTCCGCCTCGTTATCCATCTCGAAAGTACGAATCTGAAACTCAGTCAGGGTTCCATCAACGCCGAAAATAGTCGTGTGTAAACTTCGATAGCCGTTAATTTTTGGAACCGCAATATAATCCTTGAAGAAGCCAGGACGTGGCTTAAACATGGTGTGAATGATACCAAGAGCACGATAGGCATCCTCCGCCGTCGGCACGAGCACACGAAGCGTAATGAGATCATTCAGATCGTGAATTGTTTTATGTTCGCTCTGAACTTTATTGAAGATACTCAATAAAGTTTTTTTTCGCTGAAAAACCTCTGCCTCGATACCGTGATCATGGAGAACACCCTGCACTCGGGAGATGGTTTCAAGTCCCTTCGGTTCCACTCTCTCTTCACTCTGGCCAATCGCCTTTACATACTCTTCGAACTCCTCAGGAAACAGATACTTAAAACATAAATCTTCCAGTTCAGATTTGATACCTTGAATACCAAGGAGGTTCGCCATCGGCACATAAATCTCCAGCGTCTCTCGGGAGACTCGTCGCTGCTTTTCGGGCTTGTCGATGAAGTGCAGCGTTCGCATATTGTGAAGCCTATCAGCCAGTTTGATCAAAATAACGCGCGGATCTTTGGCCGTATGGATGAGAAGTTTTTTCAAAGACTCAACCTGACGTGACTCCATGTCGTTTTGGTAGTGCATCTTTGATAACTTCGTAATGCCCTCCACGAGAAAGGCAACGCGATCACCAAATTTTTCCTCAATCTCGGCGACGGTGCGCGTCGTGTCTTCGGGAACGTCATGGAGCAGAGCCGCAATAAGGGTATCCTCATCCACACGCAACTGCGAAAGAATTTGTACGGTGGCAACGGGATGAATAATATAAGGACTTCCATCCTTTCGCTGCTGGCCCTCATGGGCATCTCGCGCAAAGCGGTAGGCCTCAATAAAAAGTTCCTCGTCAAAACCGGGAAGCTGTTGCTTCACCTTTGCGATAATATCTTCAATTTCAGGAAGGAAAGGATCTCCTGATGGTGTTCCTTGTGGCATAAGTATTGAAAAATTGAAGCTTCTTTATAATCCCACACAAAGCTAAACGTGTCAAATATCCAGCTATAAAGGAGCCAGAAAGACCAGCATTGCTCCAAGGCTGATTATATGCTAAAATGGAGAGAAACAAAAACTATGCATATCACCGCGCAAACATATAGTAAATTAAAGCCACTTCACCACGAAGATTCGCTAAAAACGAAGCTATTTTCCTTAACTCATGCGCCGCATCGTCCCATCTCATCTGGGCGTGCCGGAAGCATCATCAGGCAGGTGCTCGCAACCGTCCTGATCTTTGCGCTCTTTTTTGCGATCATGAACTGGGGAGCTATTACGCAGATCGTCACCTGGGAGTACCAGAAAATAACCCAGAACACCGACACGATCAATCCGCTCTATACGCTGGTTGAGAAGGCCGAGGTGAAACAGCAACCACTTCCACTCACACGCACCACCGCTGAATCAAAGAAAGTTATTCCAGCAATTACTATGCGGGTGGCACCACCTGATACGCGCCTCGTCATTCCACGGATCAATCGCAATGTGCCAGTCATTAATGTCAGTACCGAGAGCATTATCAAAAAAGATTGGGCAAAGCTCGAGCGAGATATGCAGGAGGCACTGCGGTTTGGCGTCATTCACTATCCTGGAACCGCTCGTCCGGGACAGCAGGGAAATGTCGTCATCACGGGACACAGCTCATATTTTCCGTGGGATCCAGGACGCTTCAAAGACGTCTTCGCCGTTCTCCATGATCTCAAAAAAGGGGACCAGATTCTTCTCTATAATAATCAGAAGCGATATATCTACGAGGTCACCACGCTGACAAAAGTGTGGCCATCGGAACTCGATGTCCTGAAACCATCGACGGAGAATAAACTCACGCTCATCACCTGTACGCCCGTCGGAACAAATTTAAAACGCCTCATCGTCGAGGCGAAACTTCTGCGAGTAGAGTCGTAAAAAAAATAGCGAAAGACTAGGACGCTTTATCGATATCCTCAAGCTTCTTCAGCAGATCGGTCTCATGATGTTCCTCATTCTCCTCGTGCTGTGACTCGGCATGAGCAATGGCAGCCTTTTTCTGCTGTGCCTCAAACGCATTCCAGTCACTTTTGTGGGTATCGCCAAGCTTTTGCATCTCACCTTCGTACTCTTCGTCGATTTTTTTGAGTTGCTCACGCTCGTTGACGAGAATCGTTCGCAACTTCACCGTCTGCTCCTCGCTCATAATTGGAATAACCTGGAACCAGTAATCCCGCTCCTCGTCATTCATGGATTCGGTCTTGACCAAAAGGGCCACAAGATCCGGAAATTTGACTTTGACCGACTCGGGAATCGAGTACTTCTGTCCGAGCTCCGTAATTTTTTCAGCATCAAGTCCAAACTCCTCAGCAACCTTTGGGTCGATAAGCGGTGTCACTGCTACCGCACCACCACTCGTAGGCGGTGGCACAGGCGTAGACGCGGTACCCGTAGCGGTTGTCGCAGTACCAGTAGCCGCAACGGTAGCCGGAATATTTCGGAGGTCAATAGTAGATCCGTCATCACTCATGCCATGATATTACATGATAAAGATTTCGTATCCAATACCTTCCATGTGAATGCTCTCAATAATATCGTCGACTTCTGTGGACATTGTTTGTTTTTTTATTTGATTGTTCGTATAATTGTAGCAAATTTTTGGCTTTTTTTCAAGGACAAACCCAAGACATCATGGAAAAAGAGGAAGCGCGCCGCCGAATTGAGAAACTTCGAGAAAAAATCAAAGAACTGAATTACCAGTACTTCGTCTTGGACGAGTCCCAGGTGGAAGAATCAGTGAGAGACTCACTGAAAAAGGAGCTGAAGGAGCTGGAAACTGAATTTCCCGAGTTCATCACGCCTGATTCACCAACCCAACGCGTCGGAAGCGCGCTATCTGGCCGTTTCGCCAAGATTCCGCATATCTCAAAAAAGTGGAGTCTCCAGGATGTGTTCAACAGAGATGAGCTTCAGGACTGGATCGAGCGAATCGAAAAATATCTGCCAGACACGAAAATCGGCTTCATCGGTGAGCTAAAAATTGACGGCCTGAATCTAACCCTCCACTATAAGGCTGGTGGCCTCGAGCGTGCGATAACCCGAGGTGATGGAGTGATGGGAGAGGATGTGACCCACACGGCTCGAACGATTGAGAGTATCCCACTCACGCTTACAGAACCGGTCGACCTGGAGGTTTCCGGCGAGGTCTTCATGACCAAGACGGCCTTTGAGAAACTCAATAAAGAAATGATTGCACAAGATGAGGAGCCATTTGCAAATGTCCGAAATGCCGCAGCAGGAACGGTGCGTCAGCTCAATCCAGAGGTGGCGGCTAGTCGGAATTTGGAGGCCTTTATGTACGAGCTTGGAGCGAATACCCTGGAACACCAGCCAGTGTCTCAGTCGGAAACACTCAGAACCTTTCAGCGCCTCGGCCTCCGCATCAATCCAACGCACGAAGTGCTTCACACCGCGAAAGAGATCGTCACCTATCGGAGTGGGTTTGAAGAAAAACGAGATCAGCTCAATTACGAGATTGATGGTATCGTCATTAAAGTTGATGACAAGACACTCTGGCCACGTCTCGGATTCACAGCCAAAGCACCGCGTTACGCGGTCGCCTTTAAGTTCCCAGCCTTACAATCAACCTCCCAAATTCTCGATATTCAAGTCCAGGTTGGTCGAACAGGAACTCTCACCCCTGTCGCACACCTCAAGCCAACCGAAGTCGCCGGCGTGACTGTTACCCGCGCCACCCTCCACAATGAAGATGAGATCGCCCGCAAAGACGTCCGGATCGGAGACACCGTCATCATTCAGCGCGCAGGGGACGTGATTCCCGAAGTCGTCGAAGTTCTCAAAGATCTCCGAACCGGTCATGAAAAACTCTTCCACTTTCCAGAAGTTTGTCCGGTCTGTGGCTCATCAGTTGAAAGAAAAGAGGGCGAAGTAGCCTATCGCTGTATCAATCTCGAGTGCTTCGCCCAGAAGTCCGAACGCCTCTTCCACTTCGTGGCGCGCGACGCGATGAACATCGATGGTCTCGGCCCAAAGGTCATTATCCAGCTCCTCGAAAACGAGATGATTAACGACCCATCAGATTTCTACAGCCTCACGCAGGAAGACCTGATATCTCTGCCGCTTTTCAAAGAAAAGAAAACCGAGAATATTCTCCGCTCGATCGAGAACAGCAAGCACACGACACTCGATCGATTCATCTACGCCCTCGGTATTCGCTATCTCGGCGAGCAGGGCTCCTCCGAACTGGCCCAGTACATCCTGGGAAAAGAAGGTCATCCAAAACAGTACTCGATCAAGCAGCTCATCAACTTTATTGAAAATCTCACCATCGACGAACTCAACAATCTCGAAGGCATCGGCGAAAAAGTTGCCACCTCGCTCTACGACTACTTCCAAAACAAAAAACACCTCGAGATGATCAAAAAACTCGCAGGTCACAGCATCGAGATCATCATCGAAACTCCAAAAAAAGTAACTCCAATCCTCGGTAAATCCTTCGTCCTCACCGGCACCCTCGCCACCATGTCCCGCAACGAAGCCAAAGACCGCATCAAATCCCTCGGCGGCAAAGTCCTCTCCGCCGTCACCCACGACACCGACTTCCTCGTCGTTGGCAAAGATCCCGGGAGCAAGGTGAAGAAAGCAACGGAGCTCGGGGTGAAAGTTCTGGAAGAAAAAGAGTTTCTCTCGATGCTGGAATGAAGCTAAAATTGACAAAAAACAAAAAATATATATAATAAAAATCCATGAAAACCCCACCACAGCTCACCATCCCAGGACGACCACAGCCGGAAGAACCGAAAAGCGGAAAAGGGAGAAGAATTCTCTTAGGGTCCGTTGCAGCCAGTGCGGCAGTATTAGCCGTAATGCTTGCAACAAAAAATGAAGACACCGCAAAAGAAATTTCAGAAAAAGTTCCGACACCAGTCACAAAAGAACTTCCACCACAGCAGCCACCACAGAAAAAATTAGAAAGCCCTGAGCTCCCAGTAAATACCGATATTCTAATTCCTCAGCTCGAGATTACGACCGACTCATCGCCTTCAAAAATTCCAAATAACCTCCATGTGACTCAGGAGGAGTTTGTCATTATCTCGGATCGCATCGCGAGTATGATAACCGTGAATATAAAAGAACGTCTTGCCCCTCACTTGAGAGAACATCCAGAAACTCTTCAGGACGCCATTCGTCAGACGATACAGCAGGCGGCCGAGGCAATTCAAATGGCAGATCCAAGGGCTCACGAAGAAATGATGAACTTCAATCAGGCATGGCTTCAGGATCCAAATCCAGTAACCCTCATGGCGCACATAAATGAATACCTCGAACCAAGTGGCTGGTATTTCGACTTTCGAGTTACTGAAAATGCAGAGCTCTATCTCAATTATTTGCCAATTCAAAAAAGAGGAAAGGTAACGGTTAAAGAAGGCACGGCTTCACATGAAGTTCCTGTCCGGTATCTCGGAAAACCTGCCATAAGCCATCCATCATACCGATCAAGTTCTGAAAATTTTGCATCAATCAATGAGAGTCTCACGGGAGTGAATGTCTTTATTGATGGACTTGATGAAACACGGAAGGAATTCCTTCATGATACCGTTGTAAATCAGGCAACAGCTATTTTTCTTGCAAGGAAATTCCCTAAAGCAGCGACAATACTAGAAAAAGGTAGACGTTTCCATATGTCCCTAGCGGCAAAAGGTGGAAATGGTAATGATGTAAATCTTACAGGATTTTATCCACCAGTCATGTTTCACGCTATCGCTGGTATAGGATCGCAGCTTGCAAATTCAGATCAACCTACCCCAGATGTGCACGCAGCATACCTCATTGACCTGAGCGCTATGCCCCCTGAGCAAGCATTGATGGGGAAAATTTTACCTTTAGTAACACTTCAGACCGCCCCCGATTCTCCAGCAAAACAGGAGCTCATAGCAACATTCCAGTCAAACGGGAATATAAACTTTGAAAAATTAAAAGCACTCATGTTTACACCGCCATACACCATGGAGCATAGTAAAAAGGCGGGCGAAGTGCTCTATCGATTTGCCTATATGGTATTTGAGGCAATCGAGAAGGGTCAGTTTACCGAAATGGGTAAGTAGGAGAGGAGTGTGAACAGGCTATTTGGCTTCCAGCTTTAAACGATAGACAAAAAAACAAAATAATGCTACAGTATAGAAAACACTAAAACAAGCATGAAAGAAAGGGACATTATTCAGAGTCTAGATGAAAAAAGTCGTGAAGCTGGTGTGGGGTCCCAGCCAGTTATTCGAGACTATCTAATGGGCATAACTGCCTCTGCAAGTAATCAGGTATTCACAGGTGAAACTCGCTCAACAGACGACGTGCCAGTTATTATTGGTGGAATCGCTCTCCGAAAAGGATATTTTATAAATTTTCCACGGTATACGACCGATATTGACTATAGCGCCCGAAGAGAGTTCTTCGAAAGGCACGGAGAAGCGGAAGATGAATACTACGGAGCAAGAGTTCGCGATATCGGAGCACTCACAAGAGATAAGGTGAATAGCGTTTATGGATCAACGGCAATGCCATTTGATCCCGTAGTATATGATGTCGAACGACGACATATACGGAATGTGGGTCAGTTGGGTACTCTTCGAGCCCACCTTCGATTTCCAAAAATTTTCAAGTACCAGGACATCCGAATGAAATTGGAAACAAATGTAACAAGACAGAAGAGTCAGATGACCTCTCCTCGAGAAGTTCCGGTACTACATGTCTATCCCGATGCTGATGAATTAAATTTAGGAACAATAGTCGTAGAGGATATTCGAAAAATTCATAGCGATAAGGTGTATGCTTTTCTACGTCGGCTTTCAGAATCCAGCAATATGGTAAAGACATCGAGAATGAAAGATATATTTGATATCTGGTATATTTCACAAATCTATCCGAATGATATGCTAGAAAGATTGTTTCGTGTCGATCTGCAAAAGCAAAAAAATGAAGGACGGAACACCTCAGAATTGGAGAGAGTCATGGATATGGTTAAAGATGATAGTGATCGTTTCTTGCAATGGCTCGTTGAGCTCGTAAAGCTGAACGTAAAGGGCCTTGATCATAAGGGGGATGATGAAATTATTCGACGAATGGTACTTGGCTTGATTCCAAAGTATGATTTTCCATCAGCAAAAGTGCTGGTTGAGAACCTGGCGTTTGAAGTATCGCGAATAAAAAATAGGGGATAAATACATCACACACATATATATCACCGATACTTCTTCCCAACCTCCCTATACGCCTCTCGAAATGGCATGCCTTTTTTGACGAGTCGATGAGCTTCGTCGGTGGCGTAGAGATCGGGGGTACACGCAGCGGTAAGAGCCTCGTGGTGCACGATCAGATTTTTTGCCACATGCGTCGCGATCGAGATCGAATCCATCGCCAGTTGGATGCCCTTCATATATGGCTCTTTCGTGAGTTGAAAATCTCGATTATATCCCAAGGGGAGATTGGTAATCACGTTCTGAATTTGATATAGGTATCCCTGAAAAATACCGACATTACCACGCATCAGCTCGAGGACATCGAAGTTTTTTTTCTGAGGCATGATACTTGAACCAGTTTTAAACGTCACCGGAAGATCAAAAAATCCAAACTCCTTCGTCGTGAATAAAAGCAGATCCGATGCAAATTTTCCAACCGTAAACATCGCTAAAGAAAGTGCCTGTAAAACAATCACCTCGAACTTTCCTCGAGACATGGCACAGTACATTGGATTGTCCTGAATCTTCGAAAAACCAAGTTCGGAAGCGGTAAAATCGCGGTCATTCCCAAGTACAGACTCGCCATACCCAGCCGCAGAGCCGAGTGGATTTTGATCCAGGACGACTCGAGCAGCTTTCAGAAGAATAAGATCATCACGCAGACTATCGGCATATGACTCGAGCCACGCGCCAACCGTCGTCGGCATCGCACGCTGCATGTGGGTGTATCCCGGCATCAAAACATGCGCATATTTTTTCTTCGCAGCACTAAGCGCTGAAATAAGTTCGTTTACAAGTTTCAAAATTCCATCAACTCGCTCAAGCGAAAAGAGTCGCATCGCGACAAGGACCTGATCATTTCTCGATCGTCCCGTGTGGATTTTTTTACCCACCTCGCCGCACGTCTCAGTAAGAAACTCCTCGATCGCAGTATGGCCATCTTCTTGATCCTTTCGGACATGAAACTTCCCAGCACTCGAGAGGGACTCGATCTGTTCGAGTCCCTTCAGGAGCTTTGCCAATTCCGAAGCCGATAAAATCCCGATCTTCTTGAGCATCTTGGCATGCGCGCGCGAAGCGCGCGCATCAAAAGGAATCAGCTCCATGTCGAGAAGATAATCGTTACCAATCGTGTACGACTCCACGAGGGGGTCGACTTGCTGACCCCCAGCTTTCTGCCAGATTTTTTTCATCAAATTTTTTTTCATAAAAAGTGAATAAGGTAAAAATAAAATTTCACAAACTTACACAACTCCCACTCCTCGTTTCACCGCCTGAACCCTCTGCGGAAGCGCCTGCAAACGGATAAATCCAATCGCATCTTTCTGATTATAGGCGCCATGATCGTCGTCCATCGAGACGATACTCATATCGTACAGCGAGTGCGGAGACGTTCGTCCAGTCGTGAGAACATTGCCCTTATAGAGCTCAAGTCGCGCACGGCCCGTCACATAGATCTGCGTCTGATCGATAAACGCCTGCATCGCCTTCATCTTGTCACAAAACCAAAAGCCATAGTAGGTCATCTCCGCAAACTCCGGCATCAGTTTATCTCTCAGGTGCATCGTGTCTCGGTCCATCGTAATACTCTCAACCGCCTTGTGTGCCTGCCACAAAATCGTTCCACCCGGCGTCTCATACACGCCTCTCGACTTCATGCCAACAAATCGATTCTCAACCATATCGAGTCTTCCCACACCATGCGCACCGCCGATCACATTCAGCTCACTCAAGATCTCAGCAGGGGACATCGCGACACCGTTCACCGCAACCGGCATCCCTTTTTCAAAATCGACCTCTACCGTAACGCCGACATCCGGTGCCTGTTTCGGATCCACACTTAATTCAAACATCTCAGGCAGTGGCTTAACCCAGGGATCTTCCAGCATGCCCGCCTCGAAACTAATATGGAGCAGATTTTCATCCGAGGACCACGGCTGAGCCTTCGTCGCCTTCACAGGAATCCCATGTTTCTCTGCATACGCGATCATCTCCTGTCGTCCAGGAAACTCTTTCAAAAACTCGTCATCTTTCCACGGCGCAATAATCTTCACATCCGGTTTCAGCGCATAGTACGCCATCTCAAATCGTACCTGGTCATTGCCCTTTCCGGTAGCTCCATGAGACACATAGTCTGCCCCCTCGGTAATCGCCACCTCAATCTGTTTCTTGGCAATGAGTGGTCGTGCAAGTGACGTTCCGAGCAAGTATTCACCTTCATATTTTGCGTTCCACTTCAGCGCAGGAAGAACATACTCCTTCACAAACTCCTCCTTCACATCGAATGAAAGCGCTTTTTCAGCTCCACACGCGAGGGCCTTTCGTTTGAGCACCTCGATATCTTCGACCTTCTGGCCAAGATCGAGTAAACAGCAGATCACGCTATAGCCTTTATCAGCGAGCCACTTGGTAATAATTGAGGTATCCAGACCGCCTGAATAGGCGAGAACAATCTTCTTTTTCATAGAAAAATAAGGTTAAAGTAAAAAAAACACGAATATGGAAAAAGGCGTGGTGTATGTGCGGGCTACCCGCGACGCGTAGCACGACGAACCTGAAGATTGGCAGACACAACACTTCCCAGATCGGAGCTCGATCTGCTATTCAAAGCTGAATATTGAGAAAAGTAGGATGTCATGTACACCGACTATAGCGGATCAGGATGGATCTCGTCAAGAATACCTTTACAAAGTGAGAATACATGATAAAATATCATCCGTTCAATAAATGTACCATTACATATCACTCTATGCAGCCTACATTCGCACGACCACAGGGAGTTAAAAATTTTTCCCTCGATGATAAAAAAATATCATTACCTCAAAAAGAAATATTTTTCGATCTTCTGAACAATGCACATGCCAATTTAGGACCACAAATTGAGCAATTGCCATCCTACCTCAGACAAGAGGCGAAGGAGAAATTTGATACAATAATTGGTGAAATTCGCATGATGATTAACGAACTCTCGAACGGGGACACGAGGACATTTTACGAGCAAGAGAAGTTTTGCAAGGACGCAAATAGAAAAATAGCTGAATTTAGGGAGTGGCTTCGCGCACATGGAGGGCATATATTTGCCCAGAGAATAAGGAACTGCCAAAAAGGCGTTCAAAGGACGGTGCGTCAACTCACGAGCCTAGCGACAAATTAGGTCCCGTTATGTTAATCCACCACCTCGCCTCCAAACATCGCGGCCACATCATCAGCAAAATCCGGTGGAGCTGATGCCGTTTCTTCATGGTGCTCAATCGGACTATGGAGTTCAACTCGCTCAAGCGTCGAATCAACTTTAACGCTAACGCCGAGGGTCTCCTCAATAATTTTTTCCAGCTCGCTTCGCGACGCACTCTCCATAATGGAGTCCTGATGAAACTTGGCGGTAAAGGCGAGCGTAATAATATGCCCGACCACAGAAAAGTTTCGAACATCACGAAGAGAGATGCGCAACTTTGGAGTTTTAATTCGTTCAGTGATGCGTGGCCACTCTTTTTTTAGGTCCTCAACGGTAATAGTTTTTCCACCCATAACTTTTTCAGGCTGTAGCTGAGCAGGAGTTTCAGGAGGTGCTATCGGAGTTGGAGTAACTTTTACCGCAACAGGTATCAACACAGTTGGTACAGGCGGTGCCGTCTGAACCGCTCCCGGATTCAGATACTTCACGATCGCTACTTCGAGAGGAAGCTGTACAATCATCGCATTCTTGAGTTGATCAAAGGCCTTCTGGAAAATTTCAATCATGCCAATCAACGCGCCAGCCTCATCCATTTTTTTTGACTCAACTGCATGCAGCATCTCAGCACGCATTTTTTCAAGAATTTCCTTGGTAAACTGCACAAAATCGACACCCTCTTCATACAGTTCCTGAATAAATTTCAATGCACCGTTCGCATCGCGCGCACTCAGAAAACCATAAAAATGCTCAATCGCACTACTTCCCGCAACGCCGAGAATAACGCGCACATGTTCTTTCGTGAGTTTATTATTCACCACCAGTTGTTCAAATAGTCCAATCGCATCCCGCAGTCCGCCATCCACATGCCGCGCAATCATCTCAAGGGCCTCATCTTCGGCAGCGATACCTTCCATCTGCGCAATGTATGAGAGTCGGGTCATGACCGTCTTCACATCAATGCGCTTGAAATCAAATCGCTGACATCGAGATATGATCGTCTCCGGAACTTTGTGAGACTCGGTCGTCGCAAGAATGAAGTAGACATTCGCCGGCGGCTCCTCGAGCGTTTTGAGAAACGCATTGAACGCGCCCTTCGAGAGCATATGGACTTCATCCACGATGTAGACCTTATTTCGCGCACGTGTCGGTGCGAAGTGAAGTTTATCGATCAGCTCACGCATATCATCCACACCCGTATTGGACGCCGCATCAATTTCAATCACATCAATCAATCGGCCAATCGTAATATCCTGACAAATATCACACGCCTCGCATGGCTCGGCATTCTCCCCAAGATTCAAACAGTTAATCGCCTTCGCAAATAAACGTGCCGTCGATGTCTTTCCCGTTCCACGCGGCCCCGTAAACAGATATGCATGCGCCAAATGGCCCTTCTTGAGCGCGTTCGTCAAAGTGACGCGGACATGGTCCTGCCCAACCAGATTCGCGAAGGTCTGCGGCCTGAATTTTCTGTATAGCGAAACGTCACTCATGGGGCCTCATGCTAGCATAGTTTTGTCGGTGAGCGAATATTTTACTTTTCGCGCCTGACGCGCGCGCATTGCCATACCTCATAAATCATGGCCTTTTACCTTTGCACGTGCAGACTCTAGCAGGAGCCCCCTTTGAGGGAAAAATTGAATTACAAAATAAAAAAGAGTACACTGAAAACAATTTCTCTCACCCCTCACTTATGGAATCTTCCACCACAAAAGGTTTTCTCCTCGGCGCCGGACTCATTGTTCTTCTTGTGCTTGCCTTTATCGCAGGCGGATATTTTTATAACCCAAATGAAAAGGCTAAAAATGAACCACAGCAACCAGCAGCGATAACAAAAACTACTCCAGCATCTCCGGCAGCCCAGGCTCAAACTCCAGTACAACCAGATGACAAGCGACAGCTGATATCGTCAGCAACAGAATACGAGCAACAGTATATTCTTGATACCTTCCTCGGAAAATTTAACACCTCGCCAGCAACAACGAACTTCACCTATACCAACGCGCAGAAAGGCATAGAATTAGTGCTCCCATGGAATCCACTCTGGGGGACATCAGCACATAAAATAGCTCAGTATGAGACAACAAAAAACGGGATTAATTTTGGATTTATTGAGGTATGCGGAGAAGGTGCAGGATGTCTTTGGAGGGAATTTAATCTCGCATTTTTACCGGCTAAAAGTCTCGCTGAAGAAAAGAAGGCTCGCGCAAGTGCAGACATGCTGACAGAGGAAGTTCTAAGCATCAACGGTTTTACTGTCCTTTACACCGGCTACGATGGTATGTGCCCCGGAACCGCAATGACCGTGATTGGCAAGAAATACAACTACGAATTCGGCTCAGCATGCGGACTCTCAGACGAACAGATTACCAAGCTCAAAAAGATCATCGCCACGATCAAGTTTATCTAGGGTGACCAAGCTGGTCTAGCACCCCTTCACAAACTGCCGGATCTTCTTCTCGAACACAGAACGCGAAAAGCGTTCTGCATGTTCCCGTATTCTTTTTGGTCGATACAGGTGCATATTCAGGAGCATGCTTGCCAGGCCCGCTTCCATAGAATCAACCGTCGCCTCACGAAACAGCTCGCCCGTCACGCCCGGTATCACCGTCTCGAGCGCGCCACCAGCAGCAAATGCGAGAACCGGTTTTCCGCAGGCCATGGCCTCTAACGGCACAATTCCAAAATCATCTTCACCCGGAAAAATCAGCCCACGACAGTACTTCATGTACTCACCAACGACCGCATCATCTTTAAATCCAAGAATCTCCACACACGGCGCCGCGATCTCACGCAAAAAAGATTCCTGGGGACCCGCCCCGATAATCACGAGCTTCTTTCCTAACTTGGAAAACAACTGCACCGCAAGATCGACACGCTTGTATGGACTGAGCTGCGAGACGATCAGGAAATAGTCTTCACTCGCGTCACTCACCTCGAAGCGATCAACATCGACCGGCGGATAGATCACATCACTCTCTCGTTGATAGTACTTGGAAATCCGCGCCGCTACCGCGCCAGAGTTCGCAATATAAAAATCCGGCCGATCAGAAGCCAGCCGATCCCACTCGCGAACATACTGCATCTTTCGCTGAACGATCCAGCGCTTGAGACCCGCGTACGCATGATCTTCCATGTACTGATGGGTGTAGTCCCACAAATATCGCGCAGGGGAGTGGCAGTAGGAAATATGTTTTGTTTTTTGCGGAGTGAGAATGCCGTGTGCATACGAGTGACTCGAACTCAGCACAATATCGTACCCGGTAAAATCAAACTCTTCGATCGCCTTCGGCATGTCGCCAAAAAACCAACGATAGAGTCGACCGGGAAACCGCGCCCACTTCTGCATAGAGGACGTCACGACCCGACTCGCGTCAAAATGCTTCCCCATCACCTTCTCATCAAACATCAACGTAAAAATCGGCGCCTGAGGGTACATCTCGCTAAAAACCTTCAAAACCCGCTCAGCCCCCCCGTACCGCAGTAAAAAATCATGAACTAAAGCTATTTTCATACCGTCAGTATAGAGCACCCCACCCCATTTTCACAATGGACAATAAAGCTGATCTGTGGTAAAATACAAAGAAGCAAAAATAAAATACCGTTCCATGGACAACCTTCAACCTCAGCCACAGTCGCCACCTCCATCGCTGCCGGTGCAGACCATCGAAAGTGTCGTGACCGACACCGTAGAAAAATCTGGCAAAAACCCAGAAGAAAAACTCGAAGCCATCAAAAAAGTGGTGGTTCAGAATAAGCTCGATCTAGAGTTAAAGACGCACGGTGACCTATCGTTGATACGAGAAGCAACGGAGAAGGCATTAGCAAAAGACGAGAATGAAGGTATGCCATATCTCGGCGATGTCATCGATAATCTCGCTCATCGCAAGCAGGCTGAGCAGGAGATGAGTAACCTTCCGGGCCTCAAGGACGTTCTGAATGGCGTCGAAAAAGTGGAAGATCTACGATCACTGGATGCCGAGACACTGATAAAACTCGAAGATCACTATGAAGGAATTTTACTCTACGCATTTACCGACATTGCGGGAGATAAGGAGAAACTTGATTTCAAAAGCTGGAGTGTCATGTATAAAGAGCCAAAACCTGGGACGAAATTGCAGGTAGATTTCCGAGGAAATAGTGCTGGAGAAGGGCGTATTGGTGCAGCCGATCTCTTGTCTCCATCAGTGCGCGGAATCACGGTCTACGAGAACGCCGATCCAAATAATGCACGCAAAAGTCTCCGCCGTATTGGCTTGAAAGGCAGAAATCAGCCAGGTAATGGGTTTTTTGATGCCAACGGATATATGGCTGTCCATAGCGGAGATACGATGGAAATCAGTGGTGTTGATGCAAGTTTACAAGGGCCTCTCAATGAAGAGTCATACAAACGTTATAGTGAGTCACCCGAGGCGCAAAATGACAAAAAATTTCTAGATGAGCTTTACATAAAAAATCCAAACGCACAGCGAAGAAAGCAGATGTCGACGGAAGAAATTGATGCACTGATGGGGGATATTGAAGCGCGAGGCACCGCAAAAAAAGTTCTCGAAGCGGTACAGACTGAGGCAAAAGAAAAACTCGAAAATCCAAAGGATGAGAGTCGAAACTGTGGCCAGATCGCTGGCGGAATCTATCGACGGGCGGGTGTAAGCCAGCGACAGATATTCCGCGATACAAACTATGATGGACTCGACTGCGGTGATCATCACGCGACGCCCGAGCAAATGGATAGGATAGAGTCTGGTGACTGGCTTTGGTATAATAATAAAAATCCAGGATGGAAGGGCCTTCACAGCGCGATATTCCTTCGATGGATTAATAAAGAAACGGGAGAAGCAGAAATGGCCAGCGGATATGTCGGTCGTGGTATCAGAATTCACACGGCCAACTTGAAAGAAAAACCAGTTACTAGAATTGTAAAACCCGTATAATTTATGTCAATCAATGTACCAAATCCGAGCGATAAGGTTGAAGATCCAGCGGAAAAAGTAGCACCCGAACTTGACGCCGGAAAAACCACCGAACGCCTAGAGGTCACTCCGCAAGATGCACCAAAAATTGAGCAGGCCTTCGACGGTAAAAAAATCGACGGTGAGACGGTCAAAACCTTCACAAAAGACGAGCTCCTCGCAGCGGAAAAAAAAGAATCAGGTTCATTGTGCGCACTGTTCGCACAGACGGAGCTTGGAGAGAGGTATGCAGATACCAATCTCAAAAAATTCCAAGCAGGACAGAAGATAAAGATCGATTTCAAGGGGAACAAGGAGGCCTATTGGAAAATCGGGCTTGGATCCATGCTTCCAGCGTATGTTCGTAGCGTGAAGATTACAAAGACCCAGAAAGATGGCACGAAAGAGATAGTAGAAAGTGGAATGCGTGCAAGAACTGACGGAGGATTCTATGATACGAATGGAAATTACATGCCGATCTTCACGGGCGACGAGGTGGAAATTACCTCAGTAGACGATGAAATTTTCAAAAAGTGGCAGGAAAATAGAGAGGGACAGCTCGAAGCGCAGAAGAAATTTTTTGAAGAAACTCGAACACGAAATCCAGACTATAAAGTAAAAATGGAAGATCTCCCCGTGGAGCTACAGGTAAAAGAAAAAGAGCGCGTAGATGGAAAATTAAAGGGAAAAACAGCGGAGGGAATTTTGGAAAAATTCGGTGCCTCAATTCTAGAAGAGTGTAAGCTTCAGGGGGTGTCTGAGAGTCTCGTGTCGTTCATGCTTTCGCTCGGAAAATCAGAGTCGGGCTGGAATCCAGATGCAAAAAATCCAAACTCAACAGCTACGGGTATCGGCCAGTTTCTGAAGTCAACCGCGCTCAGTATGCAAAAGACGCTCCTCGGTGAGGGTCGTGATGTGCCGAGAAATCCGGAAGAATTTCTGGAAAAAATGCGGCAGGATGCTCGACTCCAGGTAACGATGTTTGTGCACCTCGTAAAAGATAACGCGAGAAGGATTCATGCCCTTGTTCCTGAGCTCGACCCATTGAAAGAGCCAAATAAACTTGGTATGGCCTTTATGGCGATTGCGCATCACGATGGACCATCGGGTGTAAAAAAGTTTATTCGATGGTGGGCTGATAATGGAAAGCCTGATCACATTCCAATGTTTCCTGACGAAGAGACAGCAGACAGATACTCAGTCGCATCGTTTCAGAGAAATAGGTCCCTGACAGGACCGGAAGGTACGAATGGGGTCATTCGTTACGCGGCGAATATTGCTGCAAGGGCCGTGAGCTATGATAGTGCGGTCGTAGCATATGCAGCAGGTGTACGGGCGGTGGCGTAATAGGCAACTCGGAACCCGCTATTTCAGTTATTTTAGTTTCCAGTACTTGAGAAGTTCCTTCAGTGACATCGTGTTAATGATGTCTTCTTTTGTGAGCCACGCACGACGCGCTGTCAGAACGCCGTAGGTCAGATAGTGCATGTGGGAAGAGTTATGCGCATCAGAGTTGATCGCAAACGTGCAGCCGAGACTTTTAGCGAGGCGCACATGAGTGTCGTTCAGATCCATGCGATCGGGCGACGAGTTAATTTCGAGTGCTACATGATGGTCAGCGCAGGCCTTGAAAACCGCCTCCATATCAAACGCAATAGGTTTGCGTTCATTGATGAGACGTCCGGTCGGATGGCTGAGAATCTTCACATACCCCGATGTCACGGCACTGAGCATTCGCCTCGTCTGCTCATCTTCGGGAAGTCCGTGGTAGAGATGCGCAGAAGCATTCACGACCTCAAGTTTTTTGAGAATCTTCTCTGAAAAATCCAGCGAACCATCCTTCAAAATATCCACCTCGCTGCCTTTGAGGATCCTGAAAGGAGCGAGCTCTTTATTGATCTCATCAATTTCTTCCCACTGTTCGGTCGCTCGCTCATCGGTAAGTCCGGCCGTCACCCCCATAAGTTTCGAGTGATCGGTGAGCGCCATATGCGAAAACCCCGCCTTCTTATAGGCCTTCGCAAGATCCTCGATCTCTTCAGACCCATCGCTCCACCGCGAGTGTGTATGAAGATCAGCCCGCAAGTCATCATGCTCAACCACGCTCGGCATGGTTCCAAATTGTAAACCATACTCAATTTCACCGCGATCTTCGCGCATCTCGGGAATAATATAGGGCAAACCAACCGAGTGAAAAATTTCTTCCTCAGTCGCACCTGCCACGAGTGTCTCTTCCTCGCCTGCAACCTTGAAAACGCCATACTCACTCACCTTAAGTCCCATATGTTTCGCCCGATCTCGAATGCGGATATTATGGGCTTTTGAACCGGTAAAGTAGTGCAGAGCCGCTCCAAAAATCTTCGACTCCAGCACTCGCAAATCTACCTGTAAACCCGTCTTCAAAAGTACCGACGACTTCGTTTCACCTCGGTTCATAATCATGGAAATTTCATCATACTTCGCATAAAAATCCATGATATTTCCAACCGCCGCATCACTCATTTTTTTCGGCGCACACAAAATATCAACATCGCCAATCGTCTCGACTCCACGACGTAAACTTCCAGCATATTGAATAAGAGAAATTTCAGGACATCCTCGTAAATATTCGAGAATTTTCTGTGCCTCAGTCATGCCAACATGCAGAAGTCGCCGTCCATGAGGCATCTGCTCGTACTCCTCGATCGCCTTGAGAATTTCAGACTCGCTCTTCTCGCCCATCTTTGGCAAATCGCGCAGTTGCCCGGTGGCTGCCGCTTTTTTCAACTGATCAAGATTAGAAATTCCAAGGGTTCCAAAAAATAACTTCACCTTTTTCGGTCCGACACTTCGGAGGTGAAGCATCTCCAGGAGTCCCTTTGGAAAACTCGCAACGAGCTCCTCATGGAACTCACAACGACCACGGGTAATCAGCTCAATAATTTTCTTAGTCAGCTCGACGCCAATACCGGGAATTTTTTCAAGCTCGCCCGTTCGGAGATAGCTGTCATGGAGATCATGAGGAAGATGCTCAATAACTTGAGCCGATCGTCGATAGGCATTCACACGAAAAAAATCCGCTCCCTGAATATCAAGCATGTCTCCAATCTCTCCAAACACGGTAGCAATCTTCTGATTATCCATACACTCATTATATAACATCCGTCAGAACTTGCAGAGTCGCCTCGCCAGCCCGTTCCCATGAATACTTTGAGCACAGCCGCGCCCGCGCCCCCACATCAGGACGAGACGCCGCAAGTTCACGCATACCGTCAGCGATCGCCTCAACATCACACGGATCAACGAACACGCCAGCATCCTCGCCAGCAACCTCTCTCATCACTCGAATATCACTCATCAGTACCGCTTTTCCAAACGATGCCGCCTCGAGAATAGGAAATCCAAAGCCTTCATCAAGCGACACGAATGTCACGAATCGACATCGCTCATAGAGAGCACTTCGTTCCTGATCTGTCACGTAGCCCGGCATCACGACGCAGTCCCACGCATCCGCCTGCTCAACGACTCGAAAAATGTCTTCACATCTATGACCACGCATGCCGGCGAGCACGAGCTTCCACTCAGGGTGCGCCGCTCGAAATTTCAAAAACGCCTGCACGGTTCGAACGAGATTTTTTTTCTCTTCAAGCCGACCGACATACAACATAAAAGGCGTATCAGCGCCGAGCCCAAAACTCTCAAGCAGGGAATCGGCATGGATAGAACTCGCCCCCTCGCCAATATTCGAACGATCATATCCATGTGGCACCACCACGATCTTCTCAGTATGACACGAAAAAAGTTGCACGAGGTCATCTTTCACCGCCTCGCTCGGCACAATAATCTTCGCTGCTTCCCGAACCGCGAGCCACGTAGAAAACCGCAGATAGAGACGCTGTGCCAATCCATAGGCACGAGAGAACTTCATAAACGCCACATCATGAATAGTCACCACGCTCTTTCCCGGATGCATGAGCGGTAAAACATGCGAAGGGATAAATAAAACATCCGGCGGCTCCGAGATCATGGCACTGGAAAGTCGCACCTGTGTCCACAAACGCGGAAACGTCATCACCTTCTGTTCCACAAACGAATACCGCCCTCCAAGAACCTCATCAGAAAGCTGCCGTGGAGTGTACAACACCACCTCCGTAAACGGTGAGTGCTTCGCATCATGAATCCCTTTCAAGAGCGCCCGAATAATACCAGTCGAGTAGACCTCAATACCCGTACCATTCCCTTTACCTGCCCGAGATGCATCAATGCCCAGAATCATGTCCCCACTATAGTCCATGCGAGAGCATGATGCCATAAATTTCTCGCACCCCAGCCTCCTGAAGCACTCGCCGACACTCAGAAAACGTCGCTCCCGTCGTCACCACATCATCGACCAGGAATACAATCTCAGGAACAGGACAGGCAACACACACCCCAAAAGCATCTCGAATATTTTCGAGTCTCCCTTTTCGATCCAGACTCGCCTGAGGTGCCGTCTCACGCATGCGAACGACACCATTCCACACCCGCCAACCCATCCGCTCAGAAATTGACCGGCTCAGTTGTAAACTCTGATTAAATCCACGCAGCTTCTCTCGCGAATCATGAAGTGGAACCGGAACCAGACAGACGTTGTCACCAGAAAAATCATCAGAAATCGACTCACAAAAATCCCGTATTCGCATGGTCATCAAGCCGCCTAAAAACCCACAAAACTCCTCGGTATAGGTGTACTTGAACTCATGGACCATTTTTTGCAGTACCGGGCTTGGCCGACAGACCGTCAGGAGATCGAGCTGTTCGCCACCGTATGGATCCTTCAGAACGGTGAACCGGTTCTCGCGCAGTACCGTACCCTCGATATTCCACCAGCACTCATCGCAGATGCGCTCTCCCGAGGAGCCACACCCCACACACATGGGCGGAAATAAGACATCAAAAAATTTCATGCAGCAATCATACCGCACGAACCTAACAAAACGATGAACCACCGTCTAACAAAAATATAAACTGGCGATCAAATTAAACTGGTGGACAGTAGAGGATTCGAACCTCTGACCTTCTCGACGTCAACGAGACGCTCTACCAACTGAGCTAACTGTCCAAGAAATAGCTATAACCAACTATAAACGAAGCCCAAAAAAATTAGCATGGCAGCGGCCAATCGTCAATGCTATGATAAGTCAGCTTACAGCGTATCCATTTTTTACCTACCTCATTATGTCAGAAACCCAAAAGACCGTCCTGTACATTATCGCAGGAGTTGCTATTATAGCGCTCATCTACACCTTGGCCCGATCCTTTAAACCTTCAGAAACACCTATGGAAGACACAAAAACCGCAACCACAGCATGTACCCCCGCTTCTCCAAATCAAACATACGCCTTCCCAGGGGTACTCCCAGATGACAAAATTGCCAATAAAAAAGTAACGGTCAAGACTGACAAAGGGGATATTGTCTTCGAGCTCCTCAATAAAGAGGCACCAAAAACCGTCAGCAACTTCGTCTACCTCACCGAGAAAAATTACTATAACTGTCTGACATTCCACCGATATGAGCCAGGATTCGTCATCCAGGGTGGAGATCCAGATGGAAATGGAACGGGCGGTCCAGGATACGATTTCGAAGATGAAAAAGTCACACAGTCATACAAGACAGGTATCGTCGCCATGGCAAACCGCGGTCCAAATACCAACGGATCACAGTTCTTCATTATGCTTGAAGATAAACCACTGCCACCGAGCTATACCATCTTTGGAAAAGTAACATCAGGGATGGACACCGTTCAGAAAATCCGTGCCGGCGATGTCATGAAAGAAGTGAAGGTCGAAAATCGGTAAATCTTGCCAATATAAGAAATTCACGGTATAACTCTCTTGTTCCATAACTCACTCCCATGGAAAATCTTGCGATATTGCATCAGTATAACGATATAGGTCTCTTTATTCTTCGTGCCACCATCGCACTCATATTTCTCGTACATGGACTTTGGAAAATCCAGAACGGAAAACAGGTCGCGCAGGCATCAGGCATGGGGGGAAGCGGATGGTTCTTCACGTTTCTAGGATGGCTTGAGTTTTTTGGAGCTCTCGCACTCCTCGCTGGTATTTTGACGCAGCCAACCGCCGCTATCCTCAGTCTTATTATGGTTGGAGCCATCTATTTCAAGATCTGGAAGTGGCAGATGCCATTCACGGCACACGACAAGACAGGATGGGAATTTGATCTCATTATTCTTGCCGCCTGTATTACAATCGCCATTGCCGGAGCTGGAAAGATTGCCCTCGATAACACCGTATTCGGTCTCTACTAGATCGAGAGACATACACTACACCTCACTTTATTTTTTACCCTCACCCTATGTACCATATTTTTTTACAGCCGTTTGACGCCATTGACGCCATAAAAAAAGGATCAACACGAGCCTTTGCCATTATGCTCTTTCTCGCATCCGGACTTGGTGCCCTCGCCGTTACCCTGATGCTTCAGAACTCAGAAATGATGACAAAAGGCCCAATGAAATGGATGCCGGTATTTGCGGAACTGAATACACTCCAGCTCTTTCTCGTCTTGCTCGTAGGAATCTATGTAGGAAATATTGTACGCGCATGCTTCCTCCACATCGTGATGAAAATTTTCACGGACAAGGGTGCGTACTCGGATGCATTTAAAATTTCAAGCACGACCGCCTATATCGGAAGCGTCTACCTCCTTCTTATTATTATTCTTGGAGCCATACCAGTCGCTGGACTCGGTCTGGCCGTCCTCGGCGTTCTTCTCACGATGATTACCGTTATGGCAGTGTGCCTTCGTGGAATTGCAACGATGTACAAGACTGACGTGATCACCGCATCACTCGCCATCGGTATCATTATGTTCGCATCCATGATTGCCCTTCACATGGGGGTTTTTGGTGCAAAATGGGAGCTGCATATGAGCAACTACGAGATGATGGGCGAGTTCTAAAAGGCTTGCTATAAACCCCTAAGCCTTCTAAAATACCCGCAATGGCAGATCCACAAGACCCACAATTCGATCCCACAGCGCAAGGCGATCCAGCAGGTAGTCCCGTGAGGGGCGACGCCGGCAATCCGCCGACGCCTCCTACTCCGCCAAACCCGCCGGTACCTCCGCAACCTCCGGTTCCGCCGATGCCTCCAGTACAGGAGCCAGAGCCACCGCAGCCTCAATATTATCAGCAACCTCCTCAGCCTCAGTATCAACAGGATCCATATGCCATGCCGCAGCAAGGGTACGCACCATCTGCACCGCAAGGCTACTACCCCCCGCAACCACCACAGCCACAGCCAGGCTACGCTCCATATCCACCTCAGGCTGGCGCACCCATGCCTCCAATGCCACCCCAATATCAGGGTGGATACATGCCTCCGCAACCACAAGGAGGCTACCAACCACCACCTCCCCCAATGGGAGGATACGCTCCACCAGGCGATCCATATGCACAACAGCAAGGACAAGGACAGGCTTACGGCGGTGGATATGCACCGCAACCACCCCCAAGTGGCTACCAACCACCTCCACCACCAGTAGAAGACGAGACACCAGCAAACTTCCGCATCGGCGAGAAGCTCCCGGCCGTCCTCAAGGTAAAGGTTCCACCACATGAACTCCAGTTCGATGAGCAGTACTTTCTTCATCTCCTCGCCGGATCAATCTCGCTCACCCGTGACGAGAAGAAAAAGATCGTTGAGTCGATTCCAAAGTTAAAACAGTCCCAAATCGACGAACTCGTCCGCATCTTCGAAGAAGAGCGTGAAAAGTTCGCCCAACTTTCCAAGAAGCACATCGACCAGCTCGAAAAGCTCGCCCAAAAACATTACGAAGAATGGATGGACCTCGAAGGCGAATTCGAACAACAAAACAAAGCCTCCGAAGACGCCCAAAAAGCCGAAGAAATCCGCAAACAACTCGGCCTGTAATAAACTCATTTTCTTATCTCGCCCTATGAAGTCAAAAAAAATCACATTAGTTTTTCTTGCAGCAGCATTTGTTTTAGGAGGATGTTCTTTAATAAACCCTGTGAAAAAAGCAGGCAATAATTCAGAGAATCAAATCGAGGCTCAAGCAAAAAAAACGAATAGCTCTGTTGATATATCAGGCGGTACATATTCAAAAGAGGATGTTATGAACAATTTAAAAAACAGCCAAGAAGAGAAGGTAGAGATCAGAGTGGAGAACAATGATGCCAGTCTTGATGCTCTTGCTAAAGCACAAGGATCAGGAAATAAGAAAGATTGCGAATCGCTCAAGGAGAAAAATGAGCAGGAGGCATGTGCAAATTTCTACCGACTGAATCCGTAAGTAAGATAAGAGATGCGAAAATTTAATTTGCACTACTTGGATCAAAACATGTAGCTCGAACACTTAAGCCAAGGGCTCCTGTAAGTGGAAGTGTTACTTTTTGAGCCTGGGTAGCGGAAGCGCGGCAGATGTCTGGCTGATCTTTCCAGACAGTTGCACCGATAAATCTAAACTTATCCATCTCGGGATTTACTTCAAAATCTGAAGATCCAAGAAGGCCACTACATGAAACAAGAACTGTTCCAGCAGGGCATTTTGGGGCTGGAAGGTCGATATATCGACGAATATTTTTCTTTGGATCAAGGAGAGATGCGGCAATATTGTAAGTATTAGATTCAACAAAAAATTTTCCTATTTGGCCTGCAGTTATCTTACTTGCTGAAATATCATTCGCAACGCCAACATCGCCCTGAAAGATAACAGAAGGTCTTGGTGGATTATTTATCTTGTCCCAACCTGCAGAATAAGACAAGAATTGTTCGGTATTGAGCTCCCTATCTTTTGCGAGAGAAACGTCTCCATCAATCGTTAATCCGCCTTTAATATGAGCATTTTCTAAAACAAGGGGTCCTTTTCCTTGAGGAAATGAAATTATGTCTTGGTAATTACCTGGAAATATACTCGTAAAATTAGCAGGCTCAGGAGTGGAAGAGTAGGCACTTCCCAGTATGTCCACATTCCCTCCCGTGCTCAGATTTTTGATAATATTTACAAATTCTGCATCCAATTTCAGATTCGTTCCCGTCTTTGGTTTAATAGAATTTCCAACTCGAACATCTTTTCCGACAATCGTATCCTCAACCGACTCCACAGTCGTGAAGGTCGGAATAACTTTGCCGGATGGTGGATTGGCGAAAGGAGGGTTCGTAGCGGCGATGGAGGAGCTGGTGCCGATGGCAAAAACAACACTCATCGTAAATGTGCCAGCAAGGATCCACTGAGATCGAGAATTGGATCGTGAAGATGTTCGTGAGGATTTCATAGTGAGGGGTGAAGGTACGGGAAAAGTATAACGAAATTAATTCTGTCGGACAATCTCAACATCGATGTTATCAGTAATGCTTGGAACCGTTGGTGCCCAGACCGGCCAGTTTTTGATATCCACCGCAGCGATTTCCGGGAGATTTAAAATGTAATCTTTTGCATCCTGAACCTTTCGACCCACGATGTGCTCTTTGATTTTTTCGATAAGTCGCTCGCCATTTTCTCGGGATGGGTTGATATCATACTCCTCCAAGCCCTTCAGGGTCGCGGTCACCTTGATTTTTTTCGAGTTCTTATCGACGTCAAAGATACGGTAGGCGATGGACGAGTCATCGATCTTGACGATGCGCTTATCTGGACTCTTACGAATCTTTAGCTCGGCCTTCATGATCTCCAGAACCTCATTCAAATTAAAGTACACGCCACTCACATCCATCTCACCGACGGCCTGGAACTGATCCATCTGCGTTCCCTCGATACCGGCAGGAAGGGAGATGCGTGGCTCACTCAACTCATACGCGAGTTTTCCTTTCAAAAGGGTAAACTTCGCACGGTCGGCCATGGCGACATTTTTCTCCTGAATGGCGCGATCAAGTTCGGCCTCGACAGCATCCTGAAGCTCTTTTTTGAGCTTGTTAGTTGCAGCATCCAGATCTTCTTTTGAGACCTTTTTCTTGACCAGGGTCTGTCCTCCAACGAAAGCAATCTTCGACTCGGCATAAACTTTTTTCTGATTATCTGCGTTGAGACCGGGAAGGAAGAACTTCATCGGACCAATATTTCCCCGTTCACCAATCGTCTGATTATACGCATCTACCTCATCAGCGATGACGTCGACATCGAGGGAACCTGGCTGCCCGCCGCGCGCGGCGGGCACCGTCACAAACTGATTGATTCGAAAAATCATTCCTTCAGGACTTTGAAACCGGGTACTTGGAATGAGTGGCCACGGTTTCGATTCAGTATTGTAAACCGTCAATCTTCCCTTCGCATTTTGACCCTCAAAGATCTTTCCCGAGGTTCCCTGAAGAATCGTTCGTCGGACAGTCGTCGTGATTCGATGCGATCCAAGAATCTTTGGAGGGTGATTATCCAACTCTGCCTTATTGGCTTCGTAGTCAGCAAATGTCACATTGATAGAATGCTCAATCACACCCGACTTCGGTGTCAGATAGACGGTCGAACCCGGCAGCGCGATATAGAAAATAATCAGTACCAGTAAAAAACTGATGGTAATCAGCGCGATCAATGCCTGTCGGTTTGGTGAGACGACCACGAATTTCATATCCTTATCTTTTTTTTCCTTCGAAGAAAAAAGACTCAGCGCATTGCTCAGGAGCGGAATCTTCCGCTTTCGTCCACGTCCGAGAAGCTCCGAGATCGACAATTTTTTCTCAGCAAGTCGGGTAGGCGTTTCGTCATCAACCGCATTTACCGTCGCCTTCAACGGGGTAATTTTCATCTTTTCATCCTCGGGTTTCGGGACATATCCACCCTGCGTTTCAAGTCGCTCATACACCGGAATACCGGCTTGATGAGCCAAATGAACGCCATTTACATCATCGGTAATGATATGAATTTTTTTACCCGACTCCTCAATTTTTCGCTTAAGAATTTTTAAGTTTACGAGACTCTGAAAAATAGTTCCCTGACGGGGTACGACGAGGTAGATATCCTTGAGTTTTGTCGCCTTGATCCGGTCAAAGATCATCGTCACCTCGTCATCGATCTCGCAGTAAAAGATCTTTCGTGAGGATACGGTTTTGGTCTCCGATGATGGCTCTTTGATATCTGACATACAGGAAAAATTAAATTTGCATAAGGCGAACAACTTTCTTCAAAAGGGTTGAGAGGATATGCTCCTCACCGACAAAATCGAGCGTCATATTGGCAAGCGCCATGGGCGTGACGTCCTCAACTTCTTTCAGCATGCGAGTGTCATCGTACATGTTAGCCACCATTTTTGGACTGAGAAAGCTGACCTGTGGCTTCTTGGGAAAGGGGAGCGTCTTGACCCAATCTCGTGAGTCAAGTACCTCAAATATCTCCGGTAACTTCGAGCCGCCTCCGCACAGATAAATTTTGGTCGGCAGACTCTCCACCTCGAACTCACTCAACGTAAGGATAATACCACTCAGCCAGACATCACAGTCACTCTTCATCGCCTCTCGTACGATTTTCTGGGAATGTTTTTCAAGTCGATCAGCACTATAGGTGAGCTTGATCATCTCGGCCTCTTCGAAAGAAATATTCAAACTATGACAGAGTCGCTTCGTGAATGTCCGCCCGCCGAGCGTAAACATTTTTGTTCCCTCGACACGTCCATTCTGGACGAGCGCCACATCGGTCGTACCACCTCCAATATCAATAAAGATCGCATTCACATTTCCACCACCCTCCTCTTCGCGGAGACAGCGGCTCACCGCATACGGCTCAGCAGCAACCGATAACAGCTCAATATCGAGCTCCGCCGCAATCGTCTGCAGCGCGCCGTAATGCACCAGTGGTGCAAACGCATTAAAAATACTCATCACCACTTCGCGACCCTGGAAACCAATCGGATTCGTCACTTTATATCCATCGATACGCACATCAACAATCGCCGCATTCACCAGTTTTACATCAATTTCATTGTAGCCCGTCTCCGCAGCCAGCTGGGAGCGAACCTGTTCAAACGCCTTCCACTGAACTTTGTGAACAATGTTTTTCAACTCCGATAAATCAATCTTTGTATCTGGATCACGTCGGGTATAGCTCGTTGTAATCGTCGCACCTTTTACGAGTTCTCCGGCGATACCAATCACCATCTGCTCGGCATGAGCGCCCGCCTGACGCTCGGCATCCCGAATCGCATCCTGGCAGTTCCGAATCACACTCGCAATATCCGTGACGACACCACTATGCATGTCGCCGACCTTCTGTGCCTTCCGTCCAACGCCAATAACACGTCCTTTATTTCCCTCGGCACTACAGACCAGCGCCTTGACAACATCGGTTCCGATGTCGAGAGCGAGGTAAAAGTTACCCTTCCGGCGTATACGACGAGAAAAGAAGCCCACGGGGTGCGTAAAACAGTAAAAATGAACAGGCATAGTAAAGCACAATCAGCTTAGAAACTCAAGCGGCTCACCCGAGCCCGACACATTCATATTTACACGGAAAGAAATTTGTACTATAATACTCTGATGTACTGAAAATTTCACTTGGTTCATCAAACAAAAACTAATATTTCTTTATTTTCTCCATATGGGAAAACGTCCAACACTCGCTCGACGAAAGCGAGCATCGAAGGCCTCAAAGGCTCATCGATCACACCTGCCCCACCTCGTCGTGGTCGCAGGAATTCTCGTCGCCCTCGTAGCATCGATTCCGGTCGGTGCCTATTTGAAGGCTTCAGTACTCGTAGCTCAGGGAACCTGTCCTGCAGGTGAAACGGGCACACCACCAAACTGTTCCGGTGCACCAAGCGGCGGTACAACTCAGTCACAGCAGCAATGTCAGCCACCTTCAACCGGTGTCTATCCAAACTGTGTAGCTCCACAGCAGATGACGACCTGTCCAGATGGATCACAGGTTCCGCAAGGATCTGCTTGTCCACAGCCAACAAACACCGTCCAGTGTCCTGGAGAAACAGCTCCGATGCATCCAGCAGGATATGTTTGTCCAGCTGCTTCAACGACCAGCACAGGCACATACATGTGTAATGGTGTCATGGTTCCAAATAGTACACCTTGTACTACCGTAGGACAGCAATCGAGCAGCATGATGACAGAAGCTGAGATGAAGGCAGCTTGTGAAAATCCTCCTAGTAATGGAATCAAGGGTGTATGGAGAGGTATGACTTTCAGCCCTCCTTGTTTGATGCCAAATATGCCAGGAACAGGAACAACCACTTCAGGTACCGTTCCAACCATAGCAAGTTGTGCAGCAATGAATATGGGTTGGGATGCAGTAAACAACCGATGTACCAGTGGAACGATGCCAAACTGTAGCTCAACCGAGTATGTTAAAATGCCAGGTATGACGTGTGCACCACGTTCAAACTGTACAACAGCCGGTCACGCAGACTACAACACATCTGAATGTCAGGGTGTTCGAGGTATGTCCACTAACCCAACCGCTGACTGTTGGAACGAGGCAAATTTGGCTCGACACTCATCAGCAGAATGTAAGGCCGCTCGTGCCGCTACAAGCACAAACACACAGAACACGATCCGTTGTGCTGATGGCCGAATGGTCAGCAAGCAGCTCGATTGTGGAACATCATCAAATCCTCCAGCAGGCATGATTCAGTGTCCATCTGGGACTTCTTCAGGCATGCCATACGCAAGAACACAGGCTGAGTGTAATACTAACAACCAGAATAACATGTCTGGTGACTGTTGGAATTCTTCTTCTCCTGCGTTTGCAGGAAAGGAATGTACCGCAATGCGCGCTCGTGTCAACGACGCAAAGCCTATGCCAATGCCGTACCCGATGCCTATACCATACCAGTTCCCAGGCATGATGAACAATATGAACGGCACGCAGGGTCAGGATGGAATGATGCAGAACAACTATCAATTCATGCAGCCAACATTTGATCAGGGATGTCCTCCAGGCGATCCGTTCTGTTCAGCATATGGCGATCAGGGATTTGACAAGTATCGATTCAACTTTGACGACATGAATCAGATGCGACAGCCACCAGAGATGCAACAGGGTCAGATGAACGAACGAATGAAGGCTCAGATGCTTCAGGATATCAAGCGACGTTCAAAGGAACTCGAACGAGAATTCACCATGCGTACAAAGGAAGTTGAGCGATTCTCACGAAAGAGCGGTGGACTTGCATGTCCTGCAATCGTGAAGGCTCAGTCACTCCTCGATGCATACAAGAGCGTTGTTGATGCCACAAAGAATGTCACAGCCGATACGGTTGAGGCAGCACAGGCACGACTTGAGTATGTTCACGGAGGTCCAAATGTCGACTTCAGCGAAACTATCAATGGTCAGTTCCAGGATGTCATGCCACAGCTCGGTTTCTGTGAAGGTATCGGTCACTTCTTGAAGGAAGTATCACGTTTGAAGAAAGAAGTAGAGAGAGACGGCGATGCAGCCTTACTCGCAGAGATCGTTGCAATTGAGGCAAATCCTCTCGCAGGTATCGATCTTGAGTATGCTGATCCACGAGATCTCTTTGAGAAACTGGAAGACATCAGATACAAGATGCAGGATCGCCGAGAAATGTCACGCGAATCTCATGCAGAAGACGCTATTTGTAGCCAGCTCGAGAGAAGTCAGCAAGAGATCAGCATGTTCCTCAAGACAGGTGATCTTGGAGGTGAAATGCAGGGCATGCCAGCTGCCGCCGTTGCACGGGCAAAGATAGAAGCTCCAAAGGCTCTCAAGGTTATTACCGCTGGTCTCGCAGCATGTAAGGCAGGGAACCTCGACGCAGCAGAAGATGCGATGTATGAACTCGACGAAATTGGCCAACGAGTATTTGGCGGTGATGAAGGCTTCGTAAATCAGAAAGAGTTTATAGGCAATCAGGTCGACAAGCTCGATCTTGGTGAGGACTTCTCTGACGAAACTATTGCACGATTGAAGGCTCGTATTGCAGAGCTTGAAAATACCGTTCAGGTTCTCGAACGTGCCGTCGTTGAAGTTACCGCAAAAATGGAAGAAGTCCGACAGCTCGCAAGTAATATGCTCTCAGACGCAACCGTCAATCAGATCGTTGCAACAACCAACTATGTAAGCGCTCTTAATGAGAAGGCGGGGGATGAAGTTCTTG
>CALQZC010000004.1 GCA_943349045.1 Candidatus Peribacteria bacterium | reverse complement strand
ACAGAGACATTCAAGGTAAAGTTCCTCGAATACGTAGAAGATATGTGGCACCAGTTCAAACGCTAAAGAGTCTAGGCGCTTACCTTTTCGTCTTTTTCATCCTCGCTTTTTGGTCGTACGAAAAAGTCATCAGAAAAAATAGAGACCATCGTCGCCACCGGAACCGAGAGAATAGCACCCAAAACGCCCAAGAAACGGTATCCAACGAGAAGAGCAAACAGAATAACAATTGGATTAAGCCCAACCACGCGCTTCATAACCACCGGCACCAGCACGTGACTCTCGAACTGTTGAACAACCGTATAGAGAATCGTCACCGGAACAATCGACCAAGCGGACTGATTAAGAACAATAGGAATCGCAAGTCCCCAAGCAACCACCGGTCCAACGACAGGTATCAACTCAAGAAAACCGGCAATAATCGCAAGTACCACGGCATACTTCACACCAAGAATCGTGAGTCCGATATAGACGAGGACACCCATCGAAACCATCATGATCAGCATACCTCGCAACCAGAAACCAATTTTTCGCTGAACCAGGGAAATTTTTGCCGCAATATACTCCTCATGTTTGACGGGGAAAAAGGAGAAAATAAAGTTATCAACCGCGTGCTTTTCCACCACCATAAAGTACGCAAGAATCAAGACGAGAACGGTATTAATCAAACCGTGTGAGATAATCTTGATCACCTCCCAGATGTTACCGCCAATCGCAAAGAGCTGCTCAGCGAGAACCTTGAGACTACTCTCAACCTGCCCGCCCAGATCGTGCACATTAATACTACTGAGAAACTGATTCACATATGGCTGAAACTTCGTAGGAATTGGAAGTGACTGCTTTCCCTCAGAAAGTTGCTTGAGATAGACGCCGAGGTTCACGGCAAGTTCGTAAATCTGCTGGGCGAGAATCGGGAGCATATACGAAACCATGAAGGCGAAAAGGCCAATCGCAAGAATATAAAACAAAATAACCGCGACACCTCGAGGAACTTTTCGCTTACTGAGGCTATCGATGGTTGGCTCCATCGCAGCAGCCAACAAGAAGGCCACAAAGAAAATAACGAGAATATCCGTCATGCCCATAATGAAATAGGCAAGTGTGAGAAGACCCAGAATGATAATCATCGCCTTCGCAACTCCGGTACCGGAAATATGAACCACGACATGCTTCTCTGAATCTTTTGTATTCTCATGAACGACGACCTTTTCAAAGGCCGGTTCCCGACTCGCCTCCTCAACACTCTCCTTAAAATTCCTGACAATCGACTTGGTCTTTTTGAAAATATCAGTGAGTTTCATTAGGAGGTGAGGAAAAGGAGTACAAGATTAACGATAGTATAAGCCAAAAGCATGAGTACCAATCCAATGAGTGCATACTTGATCGTATTTTTTCCCTTCTCTTTCTCTTCCGAGAAACCACCAATGATCATATGGTATCCACCAATAACGACAAACCCAACAGAAACGAGTCCACCAGCCAACAGAAGAAAGTCAATAACTCTCACGATATAAAAGGGGACAAGCCAGAGTGGTACGCGTCCACTTTTGAATCCACACGTCATAGCAGCATCCCGGGCATTAACCGTACGTTGCGCATCAATTCTCGCCGAAGTAACATCAAAAACAATATTTGTAACAGTAATAGGCGCATTCTGGACAACTGCCTCCCGAAGGGTAATCTTGGTGCCCCCGTCCTTTTTCTGCACCTTCGAAAGTTTCATAAAACGAATACAATCGAGCGTCTCTCCATCGGCTAAAATAGTACTTTCATTCGGCAAAATACCGTCATCCTGAGCTAAAACAGGGGAAAAAGAGGAGAAAATAACCGTAAAAATAAGGAGGGACAAAGCAAGAAAATTCTTTTTCATAGACGTATCATAAGAAATAATGCACAATACCGCAAGTATGAAACCAATTATTGCCATTGTCGGAAAACCAAATGTGGGGAAGTCTACGCTTTTTAACCGAATCGTAGGGAAAAAAGTTGCCATCACCTCGGACATTCCCGGAACAACTCGAGATCGAATCTACCAGAAATGCGAACTCGATAATCTCGAGGTAATCCTCGTCGATACCGGCGGACTCCAGTATGGAAAAAAATTAAACATCGAAGCAGACATCTACAGCCAAACACTGCTTGCCATCGCTGAGGCGAGCATGATTCTCTTCGTGATTGATGCGAGCAATCCTCCTACCATTGAAGACGAAAGCGCCATCAAGCAAATTTTACGGGCAAAAAAGCCATACCTCTGTGTCGCCAATAAAACAGACCGAAAGGCACATGAACACCAGATTAGCGAATACTACCGGCTTGGAATCGATGAAGTCATCAATGTCTCAGCGGCACACGGTACGGGTATCGATGAACTCACAACGAAACTTGAGAAAACGCTCAAAAAGCATGGATTCAAAAAAGAACCAGTTCAAAAGCAACAGAAGGACGTGATTTCTATGGCAATCCTTGGTCGTCCAAACGTTGGGAAATCATCCCTTCTCAATGCACTGATCGGCGAGGAAAAAATGATCGTCTCAAATATCGCGGGAACCACTCGAGATACCATAGATACGGAGTTCACCTGGGAAGATCAGAAATTTATTCTGAAGGACACAGCGGGTATTCGTAAACGTGGAAAAATCGGAAGAGAAATTGAGTTCTGGAGTGTATTGCGGGGTATTCGCGCCCTGGAAGAATCAGATATTGCCGTACTCGTCATCGATGCAGAGGAAGGGCTCGTGAGTCAGGATGCGCACATCGCCGGATACATTAAAGATGAAAAAAAGGGACTTATTCTCGTCGTGAATAAAATTGACCTTCTCCCACCGGGTGATGCCGAAGAAATTGTTCACAAAATCCAGCACAAACTTGAGTTCCTGCCATGGGCACCAGTCGTCATGACGTCAGCCATACGAGGAAAAAATGTTCAGAAAATCATGGAGCTCGCAAAGAAAATTAAGGCAGAACGCGAAAAAGACATTCCCGTGGGCGAACTCAAGAGTCTCATCCAGGACGCTTTGAACCGTCACGCACCACCACGTTCTCACGGCCGTCAGGCAACCATTTTCAAGGTTGAATACACGCAAAAAAATCCACCAACCTTTACCTTTATGGTGAGTGAAACCAAAATATTTCACTTCTCCTACAAGCGATATCTTGAACGCATCATTCGTGAAAAGTACGGTTTCTCAGGAACGGGTATCGATGTCCGATACCGAGAAAAAACAGAAGGAGTACTTCGTGAAACCAGCAAGGACCGAAAAAAGAAGCACGATAAACGGAAGAAAGGCTAACATTTCATACGTATCATACGTACAGATGCCGTCGATCATCTTCATGGAATTTCAAACAACCATCAGAGATAACAACGCCCTTTGGACGAGCCCCATCTGGGTACTTACGTGAAAGTTTTTTAAGCTGCCATCTCCGAAGAAACGACTCTAGCGCCCCGCCAAAAAAAACCGCATCCCGACGCGACATATCAACACATACACCACCGAGTGATCGCCGAAGTACATCTTCAGAAAAATATGAGGTAAGCCACGGATTAGCAGCTCGCAGGTCAATCCGACCCAGAACAGGTTTCAAGAGTAAAACCCAATAGGCAAAGTACTGATCTCTCGGTTGAAGAAGAAGCGACTCGAAGTTGAGCTGTGTCTCATCAACGAAAAAACTGGGACAAAAACGACCAAATCTTTTTTTTGGATGAATTCGTAAACCAAAAATTTGAAGAAAAAATAAGAGAAAAAATCTCGTGGTAAACATGCGTCCGCCTCGTACAACCACGAAGAGATCAATATCACTCGTTTCGCGCGCCTGGGCGATTGCCAAGCGGTTACAGACGTATACCGCGCGTAATCCAGGTACCATCCGAAATATCCAACGATACCTCTCGACTTTTCGCATCAAAACATCATGCATACCCTCTCGATCCTTCCGTAACTGAACCAACACATCTCGACCCGATAAAAAATAAAAGCCACCCTTCGAGCCGATCCGCGTGCTCGAGGAGAGAACCATCTCGATCTCACCAAAAACAGCAGTACTTCCCAGTAACCGCTCAGAAATTTCCTCAGCAGTAAGACAAAAATCGAGCTTATCGAAGAAAGCGATCGTCTGATACACCGACTGTTCAAGAAAAGAGCTCATGAGCCTATTCTAATGAAGCTTCTGCTATGATACAATCCAATGACAATGGATCTCGAAAACCCTAAACTCAAAAAAATTCTCGCCGCCCTTCCGGTCACGCCGGGCGTCTATAAAATGAAGGATGCAGAAGGGAAAATTCTCTACATTGGAAAAGCAAAAAACCTTCGCAACCGCGTGAAGAGTTATTTCTTGCGAACTTCAGAACTTGGACCAAAAAAAGAAGGCATGGTCGCTCTCATCGACGATATCGAATATATGGAAGTTGGCACCGACCTCGAGGCAATTATTCTGGAAACCAACTTCATCAAACAGTTCCGGCCAAAGTACAATGTGCTGATGAAGGATGATAAAAATTACGTCTACATCCGCGTCTCGGTTAACGAAGACTTTCCACGCATCACCATCGTGAGAAAAAAAGAAAAAGACAAAGCCCGCTACTTCGGCCCAAAAACCGCAGCCTACAAAGTGAAACAGACCCTTGATATTCTCCGAAAAGTTCTCCCATTTCGCCACTGCAATCTCGACATCAAGTATATCAAGCCAAACGGCTACGAGCACGACGTCGAGGTAACCAATAAAGTTATCAAGTATCCATGCCTCTATCACTTTATCCGTCGTTGCGCCGCACCCTGCATTGGAAAAATTGATACAACCAACTACGGCAGCATCATAAACCGAGTTATCAACTTTTTAGAGGGTCGACCAGAGGAGCTCATGAACCAGCTCAAGGATGAAATGGCCGTTTACGCAACCCAGAAGAAATTTGAAAAAGCCGCATCCATACGCGATAAACTCAAGATGATGGAAGAAATGTTCGAGAAGCAACGTATCAGCGATCCATCCAGAAAAGATACGGATGTATTTCACTTTGTTGTCGACAACTCACGCATTTACTCAAACTTATTTCAGATTCGCGATGGTCGAATTATTGGACAAGAAAATTTTATCCTCAACAATCAGAACGACAAAGACATTCCATCCACGAGTGAAATCTGCGAAGCATTTATTCGAGACTACTACCAAAACGCCACCAATATTCCCGACGAAATTCTCATTCCCGACCTTCTCGAAGATACCGAAATGGAAGAGTCATGGATCTCAGAAAAGCGGGGAAAAAAAGTTCGCATTCTCTGGCCACAACAAGGCGAAAAAAACAAACTCCTCGAGCTCTCGCTCGCCAACGCACGCAGCTACGCTCACCAGCAAAAAGCGAAGTGGATGAAGGAAGAAGTTATTCCCAAGGAATCTCTCACAAGTCTGGCAGAAACCCTACACCTCCCAAAACCGCCCAAGCGCATCGAGTGCTACGACATCTCGCATTTTGGCGGTACCGGTACCGTCGCCTCGATGGTCGTCCTCATGAACGGCCAACCATCAAATAGCGAATATCGACGTTTCAAACTTCGCACCATTCCCCACGGAAAACCCGACGACTACGCCTCCATGCGCGAAGTTCTCACGCGCCGTCTCAAGTATCTGACCATTAGTCAGTTCAGTTACCGATCACCAAGTAAAAAGACCCTCGAAGAAATTAAAAAAAATCTCAATCTCGAGAATCTCAACTCGGATAGCGCAGCATCCCTTGCGGAAAATGTCATGACGATGTGTGACGACAAAAAACTCGTCGGATGTGTCACCAACGAAATCATCAATCACGAGACCTCAATCATAGACCATCTTTGGATACATCCCGAGTACCACGACCAAGAACTCACAAATAAGCTCATCTACAAACTTCTCGAAAAGCACAAGAAGACCAAAAAGTGGTATCTCTTCACTACACCCGAGACGCAGGAGTACTTCGAGACCCAAGGATTCAAAGAGGTAAAAGTAAAACCCGACTCACTCATCACGCACCTCCTGGCAACACCAGGGAAAACCAGACCCGAGACACTTCTCGTGATCGAAGCAGCAAAAACCCTGGAACAGTACCGTAAATTTACCGTCCGTCCCGACCTCATCGTTCTCGACGGCGGAAAAGGACAGCTCGGCATCGGCATCGAAGTTCTCAAAGAACTGAATCTCAATATTCCAATCTGTTCACTCGCCAAACAAGAAGAAGAAATTTTTGTCCCTGGTCAAAAAGAGTCCATCAAACTTCCAAAAGACTCAAAAACCCTCCATCTCGTCCAGCACATTCGCGACGAGTCCCACCGTTTCGCCGTCTCATATAGCAACCTCGTCCACAACAAAACGCTCATCACCTCCGAACTCGACGACCTCCCAGGCATCGGCGAACTCACCAAGAAAAAACTCCTCAAACACTTCGGCTCCCTCGCCTCCATCAAAAACGCCACCATGGACGAACTCGCCAGAGTAGCTGGGAAGAAAACAGCCATCATGCTCAAACAGCAATTGCAAAAATAAATAATTCCTGGTGCCGGGGGTGGGAGTCGAACCCACACACCCTTACGAGTACTCGATTTTGAGTCGAGCGCGTCTGCCATTCCGCCACTCCGGCATAGAAACCACCAAAAACAGTGATTTTCGCAAGCCAGTATAGATTACATGACATATATTTCACAACCAATTCTCTTGCCCTTAAGGGCCAACTCCATCTTCAGAGTGCTGAATTGGGCAGCGAGGGCTTTACTACAGAATTTCTGAGGTTTGAGCTGATATTCAACACCAAATACAGGCTTATTTTGCTTGATAAAAGGAAGAAGCTTGTCACACTCTTTATACTGAAAACACTGCTCGTTTACGGCGAAATCAAAATCCATAACGAGATCAGCTATCTGATCAATATTATTTTTAAGTCCTACAGCTAAGCCTCTTGCGTGGGCCTCCTTTGCGATCCATTTTGCATACTGTAATTGATCATTGTAGGTAAGCTTGAATCCTGTCTTATTTTGATAACCATCCATATTATCAGGATCAACACCATCGCATTTTTTTGTGACAGCAAGATCAAGACGCTTCTGCATAACTGGAGCAAAAACACTAAAATGACCTACATCAAGCCATTTTTCATCATTCCATCCTTGCATCTTTTTTCCAAGAATTTTCTTCGGAAACATTGCAGCATCATCTCTAAAATTTTCATACGAACCAGCTGAAAAATAACAAATAACCTTCCTTCCCTGAGCATGGAGCAGATCGATAGTAGCCTGGGGAGTTGTAAAAAGATCAATGTCGTACATCGCAACGTCATGACTGGTATTGATATTTCCATCGAGCTGAAGTTGCCAACTCGTCCCCAGTTTTGGCTGATAGTGAGGCGTTGACTCAGCATATACCGTTGTCGAAAAAATACTACATACAATCAATAGAGCAAGATAGGGAGTGATTTTTTTCAGAGGATGGGAGGGTAGATAAAGTAAAGCCTATTTCCAAGGAATGATACGCAATTATACGACTAAAATCAAAACTGCGAATATCTTGGCTTCCCTAAAGCCCAAAACCAAGGTAGAATACGCGCATGATTTGCGATGAAGTTCACATTCAGTGTGTCGGAGGAAGGGGAGGCGGTGGCCTCGTCAGCTTCAGGCGTGAGAAATTTGTACCACGTGGTGGCCCAGACGGGGGAGATGGTGGTCGTGGTGGAAATGTGATTATTATCGCGAAAAACAACCTCAGAACCCTAACAAATCTCAGGAATCAGAAGATTATGAAGGCGGGAAATGGTGGAGCAGGGGGCGACGTCAACCAACACGGAAAAAATGGTGAAAATCTCTATATTCAGGTGCCGGCTGGTTCACAGATATTCACCGCAGACAAAAAAGAGATGCTCGCGGATCTGACCGAAGAAAACATGGAGTTCGTCGTGACGAAAGGTGGCCGTGGTGGATATGGAAATGTGCACTTCGTCAGCTCACGATTCCAGGCACCAAAAATTGCAGAAATTGGAGAAGAAGGTGAAGTACTTGATATCGCCATCGAGCTGAAGATGATCGCGGACGTTGGTATCATCGGACTTCCATCTGCAGGAAAATCAACACTCATTAGCGTGATTAGCAACGCCAAGCCAAAAATTGCCGCTTATCACTTCACGACACTGAGCCCAAACCTCGGAGTCGTCGACCTTACGAAATATGTCAAAGAAAAAGAGGCATCCTTCGTCGTAGCCGATATTCCGGGACTCATCGAAGGCGCATCAGAAGGAAAGGGTCTCGGCCACGAGTTTCTCAAGCACGTCCAACGAACAAAAATTCTCATTCACATGATCGACTCAACCGAGCCAGATCTTGCAAAGGTTTACAAAGTCATCAATGCCGAGCTCAAGAAATTTGATAAAAATCTCGCAAAAAAACCTCAAATAGTCGTCATCAATAAAAAAGATCTGATCCCGGAAGACGAGCAGGAAGCCTTTATCAAAGCTGCAAAAAAAGCCCTGAAAATAAAATCAG
Organism: Candidatus Peribacteria bacterium; assembly: GCA_943349045.1. GTDB lineage: Bacteria > Patescibacteriota > Gracilibacteria > UBA1369 > UBA12463 > CALREA01. The sequence continues at coordinate 38,099 of CALQZC010000004.1, read as the reverse complement.
TATTTTTCATTTCTGCAGCCATCAACGACGGTGTCGGTGATCTCATGAAAGAAACATGGAGAGTATTCAAGGAACTTCTTGCTGAGGAGCCAGTGATCGTCGCATCAGAAACACCACACAAAATTTTCCGACCACACCTTGAAAATAAACTGAGTTTCGAAATCAAGTACCTGAAAAAATTAGACAAGAGGCGATACTACGAAGTAACGGGTCTCCGCATCGAGCAACTCGTGAAAATGATGGATCTGACCCATACCCAGGCACAAACTCGTATCCGACAGTACATACGAAAACTTGGTATTGACCGGGCACTTTTCAAGCAGGGCGCGGAAGAAGGTGATATACTCATCATCGCAGGAAAAGAAATACCGTTTTTCAAAAGCACCTCATGGAAAAAGAATTAACATCAAAAATATCATCGACGATCCTCATCGTCGGTCTCGGGAACATTGGAAAAGAGTACGAGAACACGCGCCACAACGCGGGATTTTTGGCCGTAGACGAACTCGCAAAACAGTGGAATGCACCAGACTGGAAAGAGCAGAAAAAATTCAAAGCCTTCATCACCGAAACGACCTTCCACAACGAAAAAATCATCTTGGCTAAACCAACCACATTGATGAACCTTTCAGGAGAAGCCCTCACCCTCCTCACGCAGTTCTACAAAATTGATCCAAAAAATCTCTGGGTGATCTACGACGACCTCGATCTTCCACTCGGAAAAATTCGTATCCGAACCGAAGGCTCCGGCGGCACCCATAACGGCATGAAATCGATCCTCTCGCACCTCCCAACCAACACATTCCCTCGCATCCGCATCGGTATCGAAAGCAGGGGAGAGGAGTACCCCTATGGTGTCCCAAAGCTGATGGACACGAGTGCATTTGTCCTCAGTGGCTTCACGGATCAGGAAAAAAAGGTCCTAAAAGTCGTGCTCGAACGAGCCGTGCAGGCCGTAGAATTAGCTTTGAAAGACTCAATTCTCACAGCCATGAATCAATACAACGCTCCAGTGTAAATTTAGCTTGATTTTTGGTTCTATATCCCGTAATATCCACGCGCTTTAACACATACGCACTATGTTCGCAGTAGTAGAAATCGCCGGTCAGCAGTTCAAAGTTGAGAAAGGGACAAAGCTCGACGTTCAGAAACTTGAGGCAGCAGAGGGCGAAAATGTAACCTTCAAAACAGTCTTGCTCGTAGCGGATGGCGCAAGCGTAAAAATTGGTGAACCATACGTGATGGGTCCAGTCGTTACCTGCAAAGTTCTCGAGCAGTTCAAGGACGATAAAGTCCGTGTCTTCAAGAAGAAGTCAAAGAAGCGTTATATGCGAAACAAGGGTCACCGACAGAATCTTACGAAACTCGAAGTTACCAGCATCGCGTAATACACAGAGTCAGCCCAACAGAATTAACTCAAATCATCCAATACCTTCTGCAACTCAGAGGGTATTTTTGATACTACCTTCTGTTTTTTCTTAGAACTTCCGGATGAACCCATGAGTGGAAACTCAAGTGACTGCGCATGAAGAAACTGCCGCTTGAGACCAAATTCCTTCGCAAAGAATGCATTCACGTGACGATTTCCATAGACGTCGTCACAAACAACAGGGAACCCAATGGCTGAAAAATGAACACGAATCTGGTGCGTTCGCCCAGTCTCAATCTGAATTCTGACAAGAGTAGCCGGAAAATCAAGATCAGAGAAATACTCAACCACCTCGTAATGCGTCACCGCCATCTTTCCAATACCAGATTTCGCGGTCATTTTTTTTCGATCTTTCACACTTCTGGAAACGGGGGCCTCAATCGTTCCGGTCTTGGGTTCGAGTTTTCCAGCAACGATCGCCAGATATATTTTTTCAACATGATGCTTTTTCCACGCCTCAATATAAAATTTCAAAGCCTCCTCGCTCTTCGCAAGTAACAAAACTCCAGAGGTATCCTTATCCAGACGATGCACGACACCTGGCCGATCCTCACCATTAGAAATAGGTAAACTTGGATATTTTTTTAAGGCCTCACCGACGACCGTATCACCCATCTCGACACCAGCACCCGGATGAACGACCATCCCAAAAGGCTTTTCGACCACCAAAACATCATCATTTTCAAAGAGAATTTTCATACCGGCACTCTACCAGACCTAGCGGTTAATAGCCAGACACTTAGGGTCACAACCCCGCCAAGCAAGCTCAAAAATAGCCTTCTGGGTAGAGGCTATTTCCTGACTCTCGATGATAATTCCGCACAGATTCCCGGCCTCAAGTGAAACCATGACAATTTTGTCATCAAAAATATTAATAATACTCGACTCAAACACGACCTCCTTTGGAATGAAATTTATTTCAAAGTTCGCGTGCCCGGTCGAAAAGTGCTCTCTCGCCGTAGGAGTATCATACATGAGACACTTCAGCGGAATCTTTGCCTCAAATGATCGACGATAGCAGTATCCACGAATGAAATCATGAAGATGCGACGAGTTTTTCCAGGCATCCATATTGGCATATGAGAGGATCGTCTCTTTCGAAGTCAACGTCTCATTCATCACCGCCTTCACGCCATCCTCGCCCTCAAAGTATCTGACTTTTGGCCGAACCATATGCTTCTTCATCATCATATTCAGATGGGGCAATATATTCTCGATTTCTTGTTCTTGATAATCAAGTTCACGCTTTTTAGCACGCACCATTTTCAAAAGATCTTCAGGGGTCATCGCCGCATATGAGAGTACGCCGCTCTTTTCAATACGGGAAACAAGCCCTTGGGTCACGAGAGTATCGAGAATGAGATACGTCGTACCACGAGTAAGTCCAGTGAACCGAGCCACTACACCAGCCGACTGTGGACCCAGCTCCAGCAGGGTAGAGAAGACGGTAACTTCTTTATCCTTGAGGCCGAGCCGAGCTAACGACTGTTGTAACATAGAATGTAGGGAAGAACCGAGTATCTGCCTCTCGTGGCTTATCGTCAACATTTTTATGGTAAAAGTGCCGTCAGAAATCTCCGACACCACCCAGCACACCCATCATCAAAGCTACTTGTCACTCGTTTCAAAGCCAAGTAGAATATCCTCAAAGACTATCAATGTTTCCCATGAGATCAGACATCCAGACTATTCTCGAGAAAGGCGTCGCCGACGTCATCGTCCGAAAAGAGCTCGAAGAAAAGCTCAAATCCGGCAAAAAACTCCGGGTCAAACTTGGCATCGATCCAACCGGAGCCGACCTTCACCTCGGACACATGGTGCCCCTTCGAAAAATGCGACAGTTCCAGGACGCCGGCCATACCGCCGTGCTCCTCTTCGGAAACTTCACCGGACAGATCGGAGACCCATCAGGGAAAGCCGAAGCCCGTCCTCTCAAAACCCAACAAGAACTTGAAGACAACGCCAAGCACTACATCAAGCAGGCGAGCAAAGTCCTCGACATCGACCATATCGAAGTCGTCTGGAACGCCGACTGGCTCGGAAAACTCACGTTCTCCGACGTCACACGACTCGCCTCAGTGTTCACCGTCCAGCAGATGATGGAACGCGACATGTTTCAGGACCGACTCAAGGCCCAAGCCCCAATCTACGTCCACGAGTTCATGTACCCGCTTATGCAGGGCTACGACTCCGTCGCCATCAACGCCGACGTCGAACTCGGCGGAACCGACCAGACATTTAATCTCTTAGCAGGCCGCGAAATCCAACGCGCCTACGGCCAGACACCACAGTCCGTGATCACCGTGCCAATTCTCGAAGGTACCGACGGCGTGAAGAAGATGGGTAAGACCACGGGAAACTACATCGGCATCACGGAAGATCCAAAGGATATGTATGGAAAAACCATGTCGATTCCGGATAACTTGATTGTTCGTTATTTTGAACTCACCACAAATGTTCCGCTCGAAGACATCAACGAGATCAACCGCCAACTTCTCGGCGGCGAAAATCCACGCAACCTGAAGATGCGTCTCGCCCGCGAGATCGTGAAGATCTATCACAGCACGCAGGCCGCACAAGAAGCCGAAGAATACTTTATTACAGTCTTTCAAAAAAAAGAAACTCCAGTAAACGCCACTGTTATCTCGATTGAAGGTAATATTATAGATATATTAATGGTAGCAAATGCAGTTAAATCAAAATCTGAAGGTCGAAGACTTATCGAAGGAGGTGGAGTTAAATATAACGGAATAAAAATTGAAAACATCAATGAAGTAATAAAATTAAGCGGGGAATCCATTTTGCAAGTAGGAAAAAGACAATTCTATAAATTAAAATAATTGGCATGAATCCAATCGAAGAAAGAGAAATGAGAATGGAAATCTTGCAAAATACTGCAAGCCTAGCAGTAAATTCAATTCAAGACAGAATCAAAACTCTAACATTTATTAGCGGACAATCTGCGGCATTATTAGGAATAGCTGCAGCACTAGATAAAAATTCATCAATATATTTTGTAGCTGCAGCAATACTATCTACAATTGTAGCCATAACTAGCCTGGGAAGATATATCTATATAACGAGAAATGACATAAAAAAACTAATAGAAAAAATGAAGAAGGTGGCCGATCTAGATTTAACAAAGCCACTTCCGAAAAAAGAAATAAAAAATGATTATTGGGTCGAAGTGTTATTCACACTCTTCATAAGTAGCCTTTTAATGCTATTATCATCAATTCTTATAAATGGAAAAATACAAGCAACTACAATCCAAAAAGAGGCGAATACAATTCAAGATACATCTGCAACGCAAGAGAAGGTGGAAGTAAAACCAGCGCAAAAAGAAAAAACACAAACAGCGCCTAAGAAAAATGCTCTAATTTCAGAAAAAAAGGTAAATCCAGGTGAAACCTTTATAGTTGATGACTATGGAGATCTTGGAAAATATAGCTCAGGTGCACTTGTGTGCACATACAAAATTACAACAAGCTTAGCGCCAAGAAATATTCAACGTATATATTATTATTCACCAGGTAATATGCTGGGAAGAAGTCGTTGTCCAGATGAGCTTGAAGAATAATATACCTATAATCCTACAATTATTAACCATCCTCACTATGGTCAGCAAGAAATCCCCAAAACAACTCCAAATCGAAGCGGACAAAAAGTCACGACTCAAGGAATACAAAACCGAAATTTGGTCCGAGAAAAAAGCAGTAAAAAGCGACTTAAAGAAGGCGAATAAGCTCAAGAAACCGGTCAAACACTAAGACGAAAACTTGTATTGAATCACAAGATTATTGAGCAATAAATAATAGGGTTGCATATTACAAATTTCTAACAAAAAGATGAAAAAACTGCACAGCGCTTGATCAGATTTTCAGCATATGTTAGCCTAAAAAAACGGTAACATATAGGTATGAATAATCACAGAACAAACAACTTCGCATTTATTGACGCACAAAATTTAAACCTTGGAACGAGCAAGGACGTATATAGAAACGGAAAAATGATATACAAAGGCTGGAAGCTTGATCTTAAAAAATTCCGACAATATCTTCGTGATAAATTCAGGGTGCAGAAGGCGTTTATGTTCATAGGCTACATTCATGAAAACGAAAAATTTTACGAAAAACTTAGAGAGATAGGATATAAAATTATTTTCAAGCCAACAATCAGGGATTGTTACGGTAAGCCAAAGGGAAATGTAGACGCAGAACTTGTACTTCACTCAGCTGCGATAGAATTTGTAAATTTCGATAAAGCAGTCATAGTTTCTGGAGATGGAGATTTCTACTGCTTACATGAGTATTTGGCAACAAAAGAAAAATTGTTAAAAATTATTATTCCGAACAGAAAATCTGAATCTTCTCTACTAAAAAAATTTCAAGCGTACAAAATATTCTTAGTAAGAGATCGGGACAAAATCGAAAGAAATGCATAAAAAATGGGGGGCGTAGCATTATGACACGCAGTCATAACATCGTTTCCCCCTAGTGAACAAGACCATTATAGCAAACGGTAAAATTCAAGTCAATCCTTAGCTTCAAATTCCTATGATATACTAGAGCCATGCCACCGCTCTCCACCCTTCTCAAAACGGTTCTCTCGACGAACGCCAAGCACTTGGAACTGCTCCAGAGTGTAGGCGTAAAAACCGTGGAGGATTTTATCTATTACTTTCCGCGCAGCTATACGGACGCGTCTGGAATCACACCGATTAGCGATGCCAAAGAAGGGGAGCCACAAACATTCTCCGGAATTCTCTCAAATTTTTTCACAAAAAGACTCCCAAACAATCGTCAATTCACAAAGGCACTGCTCACTGATGACTCAACTAGCATCGAACTCGTCTGGTTCAATCAGAAGTTCATCACACACATGTACAAGTCCGGCATGCACGTATTCGTGACGGGGAAGCCAAAATTGAACATGCGGAAACTTTCGCTCGCGGGTCCAACGATCGAACACAAACGCGAAGAGCAGCTCCACACCGGACGCATCGTGCCGATTTATCACGAAACCGAGGGCCTCAACTCTAAGTGGATTCGAGAAAAAATGCGACCCGTACTCACCGAGTTCCTCAAATACATTGAAGATTACATTCCGGAAGACATTCTCAAAAAAGAAAAACTCATGCCGCTCAAAGAAGCGATCGAGCTGATTCATTTTCCAATACGCGTAGAGGACCTCGACGAAGCCAAAAAACGACTCTCATTCGACGAGCTCTTCCTCCTTCAGCTCAAGGCCATTCATAAAAAATGGCTCTGGCAGCACGACGCGACGTCAAAAATTAAGCGTAACGAAATCGACAAAAAACACCTCGCCACACTTCTCGAAAAACTTCCATTCAAACTCACCGGGGCACAGCAAAAAACCCTCACCGAAATCATCGACGACCTCGAAAAAGATATTCCGATGGCTCGACTCGTGCAGGGCGATGTTGGCTCAGGAAAGACCGTAATCGCCGGTCTTGCCGCGCTCTCCATGATCAAAAACAAGCATCAAGTAGCCATCATGGCCCCGACAGAAATTCTCGCGAAACAGCACTACAAGACGCTCTATAAATTTTTCCAACAGTACGGCATCAACATCCAACAAGTCCTCGGATCCACACCTGCCAAACAAAAAGAAGAGATCATTATTCAGCTCAAAACCGGAACCTGCGATCTCGTCGTCGGCACGCATGCGCTCATTCAAGAAAGTATTGGATTCAAAAAACTCGGTCTCGCGATCATCGACGAACAGCACCGTTTTGGCGTCAAACAGCGGGATACGCTCAAGTCTCACGGCACGCCGCACCTCCTCAGCCTCTCTGCAACACCTATTCCTCGTACCCTGGCCATGACTATTTACGGCGATCAGGACCTCTCCATCATCGACGAACTTCCTCCCGGCCGCAAACCCATTGAAACCCACATCGTCCCCGAAAAAAAGCGTAAAGACGCCTATAATTGGATTCGGCAACAAGTAGAGCAGGGGAGACAGGTCTTCGTCGTCTGTCCGTTAATTGATGAATCCGACGAGCTCGAAGTGCGCTCCGTGATGCAAACCTACGAAGAACTTTCCAAACATATCTTCCCAGAACTCAGTGTCCAGTACCTCCACGGCAAACTCAAGCAAGAAGAAAAAGACTCAATTATGGCAGAGTTCAGCGCCAATAACACGAACGTCCTCGTATCAACCTCCGTCATCGAAGTCGGTATCGACGTGCCAAATGCAACCATCATGATCATCGAAGGTGCGGAACGATTCGGACTTTCACAGCTCCATCAGTTTCGCGGCCGTGTCGGCCGCGGCGAACACCAATCCTTCTGCTTCCTCTTCACGAACAAAGAATCCCAAACCTCCACGAAACGTCTGGCAGCCATGGTCCAGCACCAATCAGGCTTCGCCCTCGCCGAAATCGACCTCACCATGCGCGGCCCCGGCGAACTCTACGGCGTCCGCCAATCCGGCATCCCCGACCTCAAAATGGCCAGTCTCACCGACGCTCACACCATCTCAAAAGCACGCCAATACGCCACCCTCCTCATCGAAAAAGACCCCTACCTCAAAACCTTCCCAAAGCTCAAAGCCCAGCTGGAGCGGACAGAACAGGTGTATGTAAACGACTAAATTTTGACAACCCTAAAGAATACGCTATCATTCGGTCTTAAATCATTTACTTGTAGATATGACCACAGCAAATCTTACCATAGCCGCAAAAGAAGCAGCAAGTACTCTCGCTGAACAACAAAGAGATCATGAAGCAGGACAACAAGCAGAAAGAGAAGAGGCGGAAACGCAAAAAACAGTAAATGCTCAAGCGAGCATCACAAAAATACAAACGATTGCCACCAGGCTCCCATCCGAGCTTTTCTCTTTAGATCCAAAAATAACCATGGATGGAACAATGAGTGAATACAGCTTTAAAAAGCATAAAGAAACGCTACTTGCAGGACCAGTCCGTGAAGCTACTCATCTCATCAAGATAGATTATCTCTATCCGCCAACAGATTACTCATCAGATATATTTCTACTTACAGCAGATCAAGCCTCAGCATTCAAGGAGCTCATTGAAGAAGCAACAAATTTTAGAACATTTGACAGGGACAGATGTGCCAATGTAGTCAGGGAGCCAATGATTCAAGCACTATTGACTGGAAAGAAAGATGCAGAGATAAAAAGCCCAACTTCATTCGTGATCGGAGTTGAGTTCAAACAAGGCAGTGTCACTGTGCGTACCGGATTATCAGGCACACAAGGCAGGCCTGAAGATCTTCTCCGTGCTCCATATACACTTGTACGAACATATACATTGGAAGCAATTTCCAAGAAGTAATTTTCAAATGAGCCTACTCTTAGAGCTGATAGATAAGGCTGAATCGCAAGCCACGAAAAATGGTTTTTCCGGTATCGTTATCGGCAGTACCGTCGAACGAATGTTAGACGCAGTAGATATCCATCAAGTGGATGCTTCGATAAAAGATTTAGACGTATGTATAGATAGAAAAGGACTCAAGCCGCAGCCAACAGCAGGGCTCGACTGGTGGGAGCATATGAAAGACGAAACTATTTCGCATTACACGAATAGCTTCCATGTTTTTCTATTTTTCACGCTTCAGTGGGATACAACAAATCTCGCTCCTGGAATTTATTTACCACCAGCAGAATGGATGGCAAAAAAATTAGAAATCGAAGATAGTGTGAGAAAAGAACATGGTTATCCAGAAACAATGGCAACGCAAATTCGAGACTTGAAAAACTGGCCTCTTGATACATCTCTAGCATTCCAAGAACTTTTACAAAAAAGACCAAAGTTTTGCTCAATCGCAAACGCCAACCCTCAAACACTTCCTTCCATCCAAGGCCTCACGAGAGAGCATTTTCTAGAGCTTAAAAGCAGATATGCTAAATATCATGAATAAAACCGAACATTCGAGGGAATTCCCCCTACAGTTTCACAACCCAGACGACTAAAACCCCGTTTCTAGAGCTCCAACGCGTCCTAGGGGATATTTCTAAATTAATGGCTTAAATAAGCCAAAAAACAAGGGTAATAATCCACAATTACCTCATAAAAATACGGATTGAGGCAGGGAAGGGGGAGTCAAGATCAAAGGCAAGGAATAATTCAGACAACGGTTTGTCGTATCTAAAAATTATTTCAAAAACATCTGCACGTGCACAGCTACAAAAACAACACACAAAAAGTTCACCAACAAAAAACACACATCACACATAAAACTCAAACTACGCAAGGGTCCGACTAACCAAAGCCAGAGTATTTTGTACAAGATACATTGTACAAAGTATAATAGAGATTCAGCTTTGCAAAGCTGAAATTATAGTAACCTCTCAAACCACGACCACTACCGATCATTACACATAAACTCAACACCCTTCTGAGTCAGGGTCCATCCCCGATTACGATCATAGGCAGCGACACAATCAGAACTTCCGGTGAAAAAGGCGCATCCATCTCGAAGCTCTACTGAATGTCCAATTTTCACGAAGTACTGCTGAACCGTATCAGGACCAGAAAACTGTACACCCTGATAATCCGTTCTTTCACGAAGCTTAAGAAGTCTCAAAACCTCATGAGCAACTTCCTCAAGTCGAAGAGCAATTTCAGGTGCTACAGATACAGAAGTTGCAGTCCCCTCTAGTGCTTCAGAATGAGGTACATTTGCGGGCTGAAGAATGTCAGTCATAGAAAAAATATAATAGGAGGAAGAATATAGAACGAAGCTAGCGAATTGTCAAGCAATAAGAATCTACATCCCCTTCACCATATAGGTTCCCTGAAGCTGATAACCCCATTTTCGATAATACTCTCTAACCCCAACCCCACTGATAATAGCCATTTTTTTGAAGCCGGCGGCCCGAGAAATCTCTTCAGCTTTGGCCAACAACGTCTTTCCAAGCCCAAAGTGTTGCTGAGCCCCCTCCTCTCGATCGTTCAAAGGAATATGCATGCCATAGACATGGAGCTCGCGAATCAACGCACAGCCTTCTAGCTCCTTAATAAAGTGCTTTTTGCCAGTGTAATACTGCGAAGGAAATCGCAGACGAATAAATCCACAGATCTTATCAGAAACAGGGTCCTCCCACTGAATAAAAAATTCCTTACCATGGGACGCATCGTACTCAGTCACCCGCATTCGCAAATCTTTCGGATCGACGACCGTATCACGCACCTCACGGCAGCGAATACAGCGACACGACGGCAATCCACGCTTTTTCATTTCTTCCTGAACGACCTGCCGCAAATTCGAAATCTTCGAGCCATCCACGATCGTCGGTGCTGGAATATCTCGATAAAGACGGGTTACGCGCACATACTCAGGAATCAGAGGTTTAATGCGACACATCAGATCGATGAGTACCTCGTCAGAATAGGCCTTGAACTCTCCACGCGCATGCATTTTTTCGAGAACAGACCAGGGAACCACCATCGTCGGATAAATTTTCATCCAGTCAGGTCGGAAGTCAGGATTGTCAAAGAGCTCCTTCGTCATCTCAAAATCACGCTCAGGCGTCGAGCCATAGAGGTTTGGCATCATGTGGGCGTTAATTTTGAAACAGCCATCTTTAAGCACCTGCATGCATCTCGCCACCTCAGCGATCGTGTGACCTCGCTCGTTGAGTCGATAAATCTCATCATCAAGACACTGAATACCAATCTCAATCTTCGTCGCCCCAAGCACACCAAGTCGCTTCACCTCCGCCTCAGTAATATGATCAGGACGAGTCTCAAACGACAAACCCACACATCGATTCTCAGCGGTCTCATTGAGTGTCTGAGCCTCAAGCAAGGACCGTGCAGGCGGCAACGGATAATTGAGCGCATTGAAAATCTGGCGAGTGAAAGCGGTCTGATAAGGGTGTGGATAAAATGAAAACGTCCCACCCGAGACAATAATTTCTACTTTATCTGTCTCGTGCCCCGTTCGCTGCAAACTATCGAGTCGATTTCGCGTCTGCTCGTATCCACCAAAATCATTTAAAATCGCACGCATAATTGCCGGCTCATTGGAGAGATAACTCTTCGGCATGCCTGGCTCCGTCGGACAGAAAATACACTTCCCGGGACAGGGAAACGCCTTTGTAATCACGGTAATCGAGACAATACCCGACATCGAGCGCACTCCCCTTTTTCGAAGAAACTTCATGAACTCCTTTTCATGCACGATATCCCCATCCGCACACATGGCACGATAGGTCTCGATGAGCTCCATGTTTGTTGGAGTCGGTCGCTTATAATGAGTAGAATACTGATTCTTCAGGTGCTGCAGCGCCTTTGCGTCTTTAACCGGAAGAGCTAATGCCTGTTTAACCAGTTCCCTGAGCGAATTATTCGTGATAATATCCATAGCGAAGCCCATTCTACCATATGAAAGACCAAATCGCTCACGAAATTTTAGACAAAGTAAAGCTGGACTACGACACCATCGCCGAGGAGTTTTCAGCAACCCGGCAGGCACCCTGGAATGAATTTGCCTACTTCAAGCCATACATATTTCCAGGATCGACGATTGCCGACATTGGCTGTGGAAATGGACGACTCATTTCATCACTTCCAGATGACAGTAACTATATAGGTATCGACATCAGCCAAAATCTCATCGAGCAAGCGAAAAAAATATTTCCCGACAAAACATTTCTCGTAGGCAGTCTTCTCGATATTCCCATCGAGTCTGGCTCAATCGACACAACCTTCTGTATCGCGTCCCTCCATCACATTCCCTCAAAAGAACTCCGTGAAAAGGCGGTAGATGAACTCCTAAGAATTACCAAACCAGGTGGATATTGCATCATCACCGTCTGGAATCTCTGGCAGCGAAAATATTTGAAATGTATCCTCAGGGCACTCAAAGAAAAAATCACCTTCGGCGATCTGGAATACAACGACCTCTTCATCCCATGGAACAAGAAAGTCCTCCGCTACTATCACGCATTTACAAAAGGAGAGCTCAGTAGACTCCTGAAAAAAAGATTCAAAATTATAAATACTACCGTCGGCTCCTCGCACAATATCGTCATCATATGCCAAAAAGGAGAATAATCATCATGAATGTACCACTCAATATCCTCACAGAACGTGAGGTACTCGAGCACATTCAAAGATATCTTAAAGGTACTGAGCAGCATCACCTGGCCACCGTAAATCCAGAAATGCTTCTCCATGCGCAGCACGACGAAGAGTTCCGCCATGTCCTCCATCAAACTTCCATCAATACTCCAGATGGCATGGGAGTTATGTGGGCAGCCAATACGCAACACGATTCCCTATGGAAATCCATACTCAAACTAATAGTACTTCCAATATATCGACCAACATCTCCGCTCCCCGAGCGCATTACTGGCGTCGATCTTTTTCTGGAAATATGTAAACAGGCCGCAGAAAAACAGCAAAAAATATTTCTCCTCGGGGCTAAACAGGGCGTCGCAGAGAAAACAAAGGAGGCGCTAAAAAAGCTCTACCCAACGATTCAGATTGTAGGAACCTACAGTGGCTCCCCTTCTATTCACGAACAAGAAAAAATCAAAGACATCATCAACGACGCCTCACCAGATATGCTCTTCATCGCCTACGGCGCCCCTGCCCAGGAAAAGTGGATCGCCCGAAACCTCCGAAAAATACCCTCGGTCAAAGTCGCGATCGGTGTCGGCGGAACCTTCGACTTCATCTCCGGCCACATCAAGCGCGCTCCCCTCCTCCTTCAAAAAACCGGCCTCGAGTGGCTCTACCGCCTCATAAAAGAACCAGCACGCTGGCCCCGCATCAAAAACGCCACCATGGTCTTCCCGTGGAGGTTTCTCAAATCAAAGTAAAAAGACCAACAGAAATTCATTATTATTCCTCATCCTCTTCATCATGCTTCCCCTTTCGCTGCTTGATAGAGTCAATAAACGGCTTCAAGTGATCGGTTAAACTTCCCAAAAAACGCAATGGGCTAATGACCACCTGGTTCACTTTATGGGTGACCTCCTTGGCATCGTGAGTCATCATCGAGGTATCACGCAAAATGAAGATCAGATACATCAGCGCGATCGAGAGAAAAATCACGAGGACAATAAAACCGAGAGCCAGTGACATGAAGAGAACATCTTGTGAAGTTGCAAACATGGAGGAACGAGTGAATGAGTACACCAATTATACCACTTTTTTAAAAAAAATTCCAAACGAACCTCAAAACTACCCCAGCAACTTCTTCATCAAATCATTGACCACACCTGGGTTGGCACGACCCTTCATCTTCGCCATGACTTGACCGACCAAAAAGCCAAAAACTTTCACTTTTCCCGACCGGTACTCTTCGACAATAGATGGATTTGCAGCCAAAACTTCAGCGGCAACTTTTTCAATCTCGCCAGTATCGCTCACCTGCTCAAGACCTTTTTCTTTAATAATTTCAGCCGCACCCATACTCTTCAGGTACATCTCCTCAAAAATTTCACCCTTTGCCATGTTATTTGAGACCTTACCAGACTCAACCGCATCCAAAAGTTCGGCAAGATGCTGAGGTGAAACCGGCGACTCATCAATATCCTTCGCATCTTCATTGAGAAATCGGATCAAAACCGTCGTCATAAAACTCGCCACTTTTTTCGGTTCACACTTGGTCAGAGAAAGAGTGTTCTCAAAGTATTCTGCCAGCGGTCGATTTTCGCTCAATAAATAAATATCGCCTTCGCTCAAACCATAATCCTTCGCATATCTGAGACGTCGAACATACGGCAACTCTGGGAGTAATTTTCGATATTCATCAACCATCTCTTTCGGTGCACGAAGTGGCGGAAGATCCGGTTCAGGAAAATATCGATAGTCGTCAGCGCCCTCCTTTTCACGCATAAAGTAGGTCTCCTGTTTTTCCTCCTTCCAGCCAACCGTAATATTTTTATCTTGAGGTTTACCCGCTTCCCACAACTTACGCTGTCTACGAACTTCAAATTCAATCGCACTCTCCAGCGACTTGAATGAGTTCAAATTTTTAATTTCAGCACGGGGATACAGCGTCTCATCACCCACCGGCCGCAACGAAACCGACGCATCGAAACGCATCATACCCTTTTCCATGTCAGCCTCACTGGAACCGATATACCGCAGCACAATCTGAACTTCCTTCGCATAGGCCGAAGCCTCAGCAGCCGACCGAATATCTGGCTCACTGACAATTTCCATGAGGCCAATGCCGGATCGATTATAGTCACAGAGTGTTCCGCGCTCAATATGGGAGAGCTTTCCAGCATCATCCTCCAGATGGAGTCTCGTCACGCGAATAGTCTTTTCCACGCCCTCGACGAAGATATTCAAAGAACCCTTCTCGGAAACTGGCTTATCAAACTGGGAAATCTGGAATCCTTTTGGAAGGTCGGGATAGAAGTAGTTTTTTCGATCAAACTTAGAAATTTCAGGAATCGTACAGTTCAAGGCAAGAGCCGCCATAATCCCCTTCCGAACTGCCTCTTCATTAATCACGGGAAGTTGGCCAGGGAAACCCATGCACACCGGGCAGGTGTTCTCATTTGGCTCCGCATTATAGGCATTCGCCGAACAGCTACAAAACATCTTCGACTGAGTCGAGATCTGAGCGTGAATTTCGAGGCCGATGACCGTTTCAAAGAGTTGCGACATACGGGGACATTGTAATCTCTCTGTACAGATTTTCAAACCTGTTTTTAAACTCATCCATCGTTCCCGAGTTTTCGATGATATAAGGGGTCTCGTACTTACGAGTAACCGAATAAAGAGCCTTGAAATAGGCATCAGTCTTACCCCGTGCGAGAACACGCTCTCGACAGATCTCCATATCCGCCTGCACCTTGACGAGCAAATCAGTATGCTTTCCAATACCATCAAACTCAAACGCAGCAGCCTCGATAGCCAGTTGCTCATGACCGAGTTTTTTCTGCTGATCAATCCACTGAACCGCCTCGTTCAAGACCAGCGGATGAATCATATACTCGAGAATCTTTAGCTTCATGGACTTCGAGAGCACCATACGGGAGAGACGTGGAATCAGGACCGAGCCATCACTCGCCAAAAAATTCTTCCCAAAGTACTCCCCTATTCGCTTCGCACCAGCT
The DNA here is from genome assembly GCA_943349045.1 of Candidatus Peribacteria bacterium. Lineage (GTDB taxonomy): Bacteria > Patescibacteriota > Gracilibacteria > UBA1369 > UBA12463 > CALREA01. Next base: position 22,594 of record CALQZC010000004.1, on the reverse strand, counting down.
CCATTAGCCTTATAAAGCTCCTTTACCGCATGATCAGCCTTCCAAACATGAAATCCTTTTTCCCGAAAAAACTCAAGAAGTGTCGACTTACCACTCCCGGGTGGGCCAAAGATACCGACAATAAGTGGTTTTATCTTCATGCAGCATCGGGTTACTCTTCATAAAGCTACTCCAGATCAACGCCCCAACTATGATACGCCTTTCTATAAGAAGCAAGGGCACGTTTCGCATCTCGCGGATCAATCTTCACATCCAGCTCATGGGCAATTCGATTTCGAAGCTTATGGGCATCCCACAACTCCTGAATACCATCGAGATTCCGATCGGCTTTTTTTAACTTTTCACCCAGTGTGCCATGGTATCCCTTCTTGTGAAGCAAGAGATCGAGGAGCTTGTCACCCTCCAGAATGGCATGTCGCGGATCCCAATACACCCGTTTTTCCAAATCCTTGAAACGACCGCGAATGACCATCAGCTCTGACTTCGAAAAAATTTGACGCCGACGACGGAGAGTTCGGTATAAAAACGCAAAAAAGAGAATCCCAACGAATACCGCAATCCAGACAATAATTTGCTCCATAGAAATGTTTTAACGGCGCACAACTCGCTTAATAACCTTTTTCTTTTCAACAGGAGTGGCTTCAACCTTCTCGAGCTCCTCAGGGTTTTCCGTACCCATTTTTTTCATATGCTCATAGAGCATACCAGAAAGAAGTGACTTTAAATTATCGTGACTACTGTAATTGTGGTGATTCATGTACTCCTCCTGATACTTCAAAATAAATCGTTCAATGCGCTTCGGATTATTCGCACCAGGCATCGACATCCTCGAACTCCCACCAACTTTTTCCAGCGTGACATCCCCATATCCAAGGACAGTACGCCAGAAACCAGAGATCGTATAACTGACACCTTCGACCATGTGGTACTCGATACGGGTTGTTGAAACCTCAAAGAGACCCGGTGAGCGAACATCCACGACTGCACGATCAGTAATGAGCCAGACATAGTAATACCAGTCATAAAGATGATAGAAAATAGCCAGAAACCCGAGAATCATCCAGCCAATCATGGGCCAAAAGAGCGTTGGAAAAAAGAAGAGAATAGCGATAGGAAGGAAAAAACCTACCACAAAAACTTTGAAAAATAGAGGCGTCATCACCGCGAGATTTCTATGAATCACGGCGTGAATCTTCTCCCCTTTTTCGAGATACTCCCCGAAGAAATAGTAGGTAAATTTCATGCATCTGCATGATACGCGCAGTCAGTCAGCTTGTAAACTGAAGCAAATCGGATTACCATAGCTTCATATGCAACACGAAAAGGAAGAAGAGGTAATTCGACTCGACCAGCCACCGGTACACCACAAAAAAAAGAATCCGTTCAGGGTTGGGCTCAAATTTCTCGCTGAGATATTGCTCGACGCCGTTATTATCGTCGGGTTGGTACTCCTTATTCGTACCTATTTAATTGCACCATTTCAGGTTCATGGAACCTCAATGTGTAACACGCTTAATTATGAAAACAACGTGTGCAACACCGGATATGGTGAATATCTCATCATCAGTAAACTCAGCTATATCACGGGTCAGCCAGAACGCGGTGACATCGTCGTCTTCCGCCCACCAGGACATACGCAGTATGGCAAACTTGAGAGCCTCATAAAAACCCTCTTCCATCTTGATGAACAAGAGTTCTTCATCAAGCGCATCATTGGCCTCCCGGGAGAAACGGTTGAGCTGAAAAATGGCCAAGTATACGTCACGAATAAAGACCATCCGAATGGATTCAAGCTCAGCGAACCATACCTCAGTCCAACAAACCAGGGAAACACCCAACCACTCATTCCTGGAAAAACAAAGTTCACGGTACCCGCAGACAGATATCTCGTCTTTGGTGACAATAGAGCGGTATCCACAGATGCCCGCAGCTGTTTCAGAAGCTCGATTGTCAGTAACTGCTCATTCGAGACCGACGCCTACATCAGCATGGAGCACATCGAAGGAAAAGCGTACCTCGTACTCTTTCCACTTGAAAAGTTTGGACGACTCAAAAATCCACACGACCAGAGCGTAAAAAAATAACTACTTCGCACTAATAGCAAAGTAGAGTTCAATCAAGACAACCGATGTAATCAAAAGAATACCCGTCCACCAGGTGAGAACGGTAGCGAGTTGAAGTGCGAGTGCACCCATGGTAAGAAGACTCAACAGCACCCCCTGTCGAAGTGAGATATTGATATGGTGGTAGTACACCTCATTCCGGTTGAGCCAGAGTCGGATATAGAATCCAAAGATCGCAAAAGTGCAGGAAAGGGCAAGAAAGAGTGTCATAAAGAAAAATCCAAGCGCCATACCAGTCGACTCAAAGGGCGTCAGTTTGAAGAGGACAACAAACCAACCAATCCAACTTAAGAGTGCGGCCAGACCAATGATGGAAAGATACTTTTGATGGGTCATGTTGATGGATCACAGAGAAGATTCAAGGCGTCGACCAGACAGATAGAAGATAATGCCAATAACGAGCGGAATACAAAGTATAAAGGCATACACCTTTACGAACGCAGCAGAGAGAATACGAACAAACGACATAAGATGGGCATATCCATCACTCCCTGACGGAACGCCAAATAGCTCAGAAGGAAAGAAAACATGAGAAAAGAGCAGAAAAAAAGCAAAGATGCCGCCAAGTACCGCCGAGGTAATCCACATGGTGCCAACCCATCTCAGTCCGATATCCCAATGCTTCACCCAGGTGAGGAGGAGTAAAATTGTAAAGGCAACAAGAAAAGAGGCCAAGTATAATAATCCCTGATCAAGAAATCCGGCAAACTGCAGATAGCTTGTTCGAGAACCAGGTACGGGAACATCATATGAGTACCCACCACCGAAACTCGAGTACTCTTTAAAAAGCATTTTTTTATACAGCTGCTCGAAATGAGCCGTAACTTCTTGTTTACTATCTGCTTTGGCCAACTCAGCCGGAATGCAGCTCTCGAAAATATCTTTCGAGCTTTTAAGAACCGGTGTCTCTCCAGTCTTACACGCAGGAATACGGTCAAAAACCAGGCCAATCATCTCGCGAACAAAACCGCCAGAAGCGTTGACGATGGGCGTAAGGTTGAGCCGGAAACTCGTACTTCGTTTTGATTCCTGGGAAAGTGACGCAGCAGAAAATGCCTGAACGGAGTTCTCAATCGACTGTTTAAGAATATCTTTTGAAAAGTGGGTACGAATTTTTTCACGAATCTCATCCTCACTAAAGTGCTTCTGAAACGCCGGATCAAGCTGATGCACACTCCGTGTCGCAACATCAACAAACGGGGTGTACGCGGTATCCAAAAGTGTACCGCTATAGAACGTTCCCGAAAGAAATGTCTTACCAAACGCCAGTCCAAAAAAGAAGGGAATACTCGCTATCACAAAAATAACGAATACAAGTGAGGCAATAATTTTCCTGAGCATGATTAGATCCTAACACTAGGAGCTCTGAATCGTCAAACCCTGAATCGGATTACTGAGACCCTCAGGGAATGGTTTATCGGAAGTGATCTTCCAGGTAATTTCTTTATGAATGCGACCAGGAATACTGAAACCTGCAGCTTTTTTATGTCCACCACCATTGAAGTTGGCAGCAAGCGCCGAGAGATCGATGTCATCACGTCGTGTTCGAAACGAACCTTTGATATTCCCCTTTCCATCCTCAGCAAGTAACACAGAGAACTTCGTATCCGGAACCGCATTGAGGAGGTCTATGACGCCACCCGACTCATCGGGATGAGCACCAGACTCTTCGAAATCTTTCATCGTGAGGACCGACATACACACCCCGTCTTCCGTCACCTTCATATTTTCAAGAACACGTCCCCAGAGTTTCAGCGTACTCAGTGAGTTACTTCGGAACATACCACGCGAAATAGAGTTCACACGTGCCCCCCTCGCAACCAAATCGGCACACATGCGGTAGACCTCCTCAGTGGTATTCGAGTGCATGAGGCTTCCCGTATCATTATAAATTCCCGTGAGGAGTGCGGTCGCCATCGACGGCGAAATGGTGATTCGAAGAAATGCAAACCAGCGATGTAAAAGAACTGTGGTTGATGGAGCGTCAGGATCAACCATATTCAAGGTACCGAAGTTGTCGTTCGAAGCGTGGTGATCGATGTTGAGAACCGGAACCTTTCCGGAAAAAATATCCGGATAGATCGTGTGATACTGCGTCATGTAGTGTGCCCCCGCATCCGAGACGATAATGAGGTCATAGTCAGTATAGGTGAAATCCTTCACGAACTTGTGAATATCAGGAAGAAAGTCGTACCGTTCAGAGGGCTCATCGATACACGCAAGCGTGGTCTGTTTTCCCATGGCCTGGAGGTAAAAATGAATAGCAAGATTCGCACCCAACGTATCGCCATCTGGACGACGGTGCGAAATAAGCAAAATCTTTTCAGATCGCTCGATAAGTTTCTTTGCCTCCCGAAATGTAGTTGTGATATCTTCTTTCATAGAAGGTAAAATTGTAAAGTAATATGAAAAAATATCAAGTTATATTTTTTGGGACTCCAGAGATCGCCCTCCCCACCCTCCATTCCTTAGCAGAAAGCGAAGAAATCGAGGTCGTCGCGGTCGTTACGCAGCCGGATAAGCCAGCTGGTAGGCACCTAGAGATGACCCAATCAGCCGTTAAGGTGCTCGCTGAAAAGAGCGGCATTCCTGTCCTGCAGCCCGAAAGTTTACGTGATAATGAAGAGTTTACGGACCTCATTCGTGAGCTGAAGCCCGATGCCTTCGTGATCATTTCATACGGTCAGATCATACCAAAAAAAATTCTCAATATTCCAAAGCATGGTGCGCTAAACATCCACGTATCACTATTACCAAAGTATCGTGGCGCCTCCCCTATCCAGCAGGCTCTCCTGAACGGCGAAAGTGCCACCGGTATCACGATTATCAAGATCAACGAGAAGATGGACGCAGGCGATATCTTGTTTGTGAAAAAACTTCCCATCAGTGATGAAGACACCGCTGAGTCTCTCGGACAAAAGCTCGGGGTCATGGGAGGTGAGTTTATCACACCCGTACTCCTGGATTACATAGACGGCCATCTTCGACCCATTCCGCAGAATCACGCACAGGCAACCTTCTGTAGTAAAATTGAAAAAGACGACGGTCGAATCAGGTGGACAGAGCAAACAGCCCAAGAAATTTTCAATCAAATTCGCGCCTTCACACCATGGCCCTCATGCTTCACAAGTTGGGATGGAAAGCGTCTAAAAATCATCGAGGCGAAATATCGAGATGAAAAAATAACACCGGGTCTGATGAAAATATCAAAAGAAGAAAAGTCTCTTGCCGTTGGAACAAAAGAGGGCTCCATCTATCCAATCAAAATCCAACTCGAGGGAAAAGGAATCATCGACATACAAACATTCCTCAATGGAAATAGAGAAAAAATAGAAAAAAATCCACAGCTATTATAAAATAAAAAATCTCATACTCTAAATCAGAACTACCCCGAAAAAGCCTTGCCGCTAACCCCCTCCAGAAAATATTTTTTTGAAATGGCGAAGTAGTACCAGTGATACCAACCAAGAAAATTGGCAAGGAGTTTAAAAAATCCAACCACCGGTGCCGAACCGAGGATTTGAAACGCGAGAAGTTTTTTTCCGGTCGGAATTTTGTGCAGTTCCGGATACTTCTGATCAAAGAGTACTGCCGCCTTCCCGATGGCATACATGCGCTTTTTCAGTGACTCTTCGTCCATCGGATGGTAGTGATAAGCAAACGCCTGCTTGGTATAAAAAAGCCGAAAACCAGCCTCCTTCACGAGCTGATATCCGAGCGCGATATCTTCCCAGCCATATTTGAGAAACGAGGTATCAAATGGAAATTTTTTGAGGAGAGATGTTTTGAGCGAAATATTTGAGGTATAGAAAAAATCATACGTTGCCTCCGTCGCGCCCTCTAGTTTTTCATAGGCAAACTGATGGCCACCATACCGGCCAAGAATAATCGAACCGTTGGTAAGAAATTCATAGAGCGGCGTCTTCGGAAGTCGCGGATCCCATTCGATAAATCCCAGTACGCCAGCCTGCTCCTCGGGATGTGCCGCATGCATCTTCAGGTGCTCCGCCGCAAACGTTTCATCAACGAGAATATCATCTCCGATAAAAGCAACGATCTCGCCCTTCGCCTGCTGAACACCAAAGTTTCGCGCAATCCCCTGCCCCTCATTCTCTTTTTCAAAATATCTGAGAGTCATGAGATGCTGTTTTTCAAATTCAGAGACAACCTGCGCCGTCGAGTCGCTTCCGCCATCGTTCACAACGATAACTTCGAACTCCTCTCGAGCGCAGGTCTGACGAGCGAGATGCTCAAGGCACTCCTTGAGAATATCAGCACGGTTGTAGGTAGGGATGACAATGCTTATCACACAGCCATTGTAGCAGAGATCTCCTCACCTGACAGGTCAACTTCTTCAACCTCAGGCTCCTCGATCTTGCTCTCCTTTCCCTTCCACGTCAGGATATTGAGATCCTGAAGCACAATCTCCGTGACGTACTGCTTTCCGTTCTTTCCCTCAAAGCTATGGCTCTGGAGGTTACCAACCATAAAGATACTCATGCCCTTCTTGAGCAAACGAGCAACGAGGTCGGCGAACTTACCCCAGGCAACCACCCGGTGAAAGTCAGCAGTTTCTTCCTGACCTGGGCGTATCTTGCGATTGACCGCAAGTGTGAAATACGCGACTGACACACCCGTCTGGGTGCTTCGTGACTCTGGGTCGGCGGTCAGATTGCCGATCAGCATCACTTTATTGAATGACTTCATAGAGAAGTGATTAAGAAATAATATCCTCACCCTAGCAGGCCGTTCTAACAATTCTCTCAACAAAAGTTGAAAAAAAGATTACAATTTCGCCGTGTTTACTGGAATTATCGAAGAAATCGGCATTATTAAGGCAAAAGAAGCTCGTGCAGAGCTTCTGGAAATCACCGTTCTCGCCCCAAAAACAACCCCAAAGCTAGCGCCAGGCGACTCGATAGCCATCGACGGCGCCTGCTTCACCGTGGTAACGCATACTCCGGATACCTTCACGGTTGAGGCCATCTCAGAGACGCAAGCTCGAACCATCATCAAAAACTACACCGAAGGCACTCAGGTGAACCTCGAAACCACCCTGACCCTCCAGAAAGGCATCAGCGGTCACCTGGTTCAGGGACACATCGACGGAGTCGGCACGGTAACGTCAATCAACGACCAGCACGAAATAGAGATCACCTTTCCTCAAGCACTGAGCAGATTCCTCGCCTTCAAGGGCTCCGTCACCGTCAACGGCGTCAGTCTCACCATCTCAAAACTCCTCGACACGAGTTTCGTCGTCTCGCTGATTCCTTTCACACTGGAGCAGACCAATCTCGGAAAACTCATCGTGAGCAACGAAGTAAATCTCGAAATCGATCTCATCGCCCGTTACCTCGAGCGGATGGTCGATGAAAAAGAGGGCCACACACAATATAATTTCCTTAAAGAACGAAATCTCATATGAAAAAATCATTTTGTATCGCTATCGTCCTCACCCGTTTCAACGACGAGCTCTGCATGGAGCTCTACGAAAACACGCTCAAGCAACTCAAAAAACTCGGAGTGAAAAAAATTGACCTCTACCGTGTTCCGGGCGCACTCGAACTTCCATTTGCCGTCCTGAAAGTTGCAAAAAAAGAAAAGCACGACGCAATCATCGCCCTGGGACTCGTGATGCGAGGCGAGACCAAACACTTCGACCTCGTCTGCGAACAAACCTACGCGGGCCTCATGGAAATCAATACCGACGAAGACACCCCCGTAATTTTTGGAGTCCTCGCCGTCGAAAATAAAAAACAGGCACTCGATCGAATTCGTGCTAACCGCATGAACAAAGGTGCCGAGTTCGCTGACGCAGCCGTCGAGATGGCCCAGTTCAACGTATAAAATATCACCAAGCTCCATTAATCTTATCCCCTCTTTCCATGCCCACCCTTCAAACCATTCGCGACTTCAATCCACAGGGAAAACGAATTTTGCTCCGCGTCGACTTCAACGTTCCACAAGACGAGCAGGGCGCCATCACGGATGACAGCCGCATGACGAAGGCACTTCCGACGATCCAGTACTTACTCGAGAAAGGAGCAAAACTCATCATCATGAGCCACCTCGGACGTCCAGATGGAAAGGTAAACGAGAATATGCGCCTCACGCCCATCGCAAAACACCTCGAAGTACTCCTCGGAAAACCAGTAAAAAAACTCGACGAGGCGATCGGTCCATCGGTACACGCAGAGGTCGAAAAACTTCAGGACGGTGAGATCATCATGCTCGAAAACACTCGGTTCTATCCGGGTGAAGAGGCGAACGATCCAGAGTTCATTAAGCAACTCGCAGAACTCGGCGAAGTATTCGTCAGTGATGGATTCGGCGTCAGCCACCGCGCTCACGCCAGCTCAACCGGCCTCGCAAGCGTTCTTCCGGCGTACGCCGGCTTCCTTATCGAAAAAGAGATGAACGCCCTCCAGCCACTCATGGGCGAACCGAAACAGCCATTCACGGTTATTCTCGGCGGCGCAAAAATCAAAGACAAGATTGGCATGATCGATCAGTTCATCGGAAAAGCCCAGAACATCCTCATCGGCGGCGGACTCGCCAACACCTTCATCGCGGCACAGGGCAACGAAGTCGGCCAGTCCCTCTGCGAAAAAGACAAACTCGACCTCGCGAACGAGCTCATGAAAAAAGCGATACTCCCTCATCAAATAATCATCGCCACCGATGTCGTCATCGCCCGTGAAATCTCAGAAACCGCAGCAACCGAAACCGTGCCAGCCAATGCCGTCCCAACCGACGCCAAGATCCTCGATGTCGGCCCAGCAACCGTCGAAGCCTTCACCAACATCATCAAAAACTCCGCCACCATTCTCTGGAACGGCCCCCTCGGTCTCACCGAGTTCACCCCCTTCCAAAACGGCACCCGCGACGTCGCCAAAGCCGTGGCTGAGTCAGGCGCCTTCTCCGTCCTCGGCGGCGGCGACACGGCCGAAGTCCTGAAGACTCTTGGATTTAAGGATGAAGATTTCTCGCATGTTTCTACCGGCGGAGGTGCCTCTCTAGAATTCTTGAGCGGGAAAAAGTTACCGGGAATTGAGGTGCTGTATAGGTAAGGGCACATCTGTGGTCGACCACACTCTAGGAAGCGCGTCCCTTGTGCGCAATCATCGCAATTACACTGCACCCTCTCCCTCCGACGCACTGTCTCCAGCCCCATCCTCCCGCTCCTTCCCCGTATTCACTGACCAGCGGCGAATTTTATCTTCGACGATCTCACGGGGCTTGCTGAAGCGTTCTCGGGAGATTTTCAAAACCTTTTCACGACGGGCTGGATCGGCTTCCATCTCGACGGGTGGCAAGGCGGCCATAGAAAATGTCTTGGAGGGCATACCATCGATCAATAACTTCGTGTACGCCGTATACTTACTCAAGGAGACGAGGTCTGGTGGCATCACCTCTTCGCTGAACTGGGAGGACAAGTGATCCGCGTCATCGAATCCGACCTGGAACGAGACAATCGTCCCAACATTCCCAAACACCGCATCACGAACCTCTTCGGGCATCTGAGCAATATACTGATTGGCCATGGTGATATTCAATTTATACTTACGTGCCTCGGAGAGAATCATCGCGAAGGACTCCGTCGCAAAGTTCTGGAACTCATCCACATACAGGTAGAAATCAACACGATCTCGCTCGGGGATATTCGCACGACTCATCGCGTCGAGCTGAAACTTCGTAATAATCATCGAACCAAGAAGCGCGGAGTTATCCTCACCAATCGTTCCTTTCGGTAACTTCACGATGACAATTCGCTGGTGATCCATCGCGTATCGCAAATCAATTTCACTCTTCGGCTGTCCCACAATGTTACGGACAATCGGACTCGAAAGGAACTGACCGACTTTATTTAAAACCGGAGAAACCGCATCCATACGCTGTTTATCGCTCAGTTTTTCAAATTCATTCGCCCAAAAGGCCTTCACGATAGGATCATCAATTTTTCTCACGACGCGCTGTCGGAAGTCGCTATCCTGGAGCATACGGGTAATACCAAGCATGGTGGCATTCGAGTAGTCCAAAAGACTGAGAATCGTATTTCGTAAAATATGCTCAAGACGTGGACCCCAGCTCTCGCCATACAGCTTTTTGAAAATACCAACAAGTCCGCTACACACAATCGAGTTGAGACTTGGGTCAAGGTTGTCCAACATATTGAAGGCGACCGGAAAATCACGATCAGAAGGATCGATAATCACTACATCATTGGTTCGGTGTGAAGGAATGAAATCGAGGATACGATCAGCGAGATCGCCGTGCGGGTCGATGACACCGACACCTTTTCCGGCATAAATATCAGAGTAAATCATATTCTCAAGCAGGGTAGATTTACCCATGCCCGTCTTACCAATGACATACACATGACGTCTGCGATCAGCGTGCATAATACCAAACTCATCATGAACCCCGCGAAAATCAGTCTTTCCCATCAGGGTAAGCTCCGTAATGTCAGTCTTTTTTGGAGTCGGAAGATCAGAAGGTGGCTCAAGTTTCCGTGAACGAACCCAGCAGATAGACGGTGTCTGAACGAGTTGATTTGGAAGATGCCAGATCGTCGCAAGCTCCTCGCTATTCAGCACGAATGGCGTCTCCATCCAGCGCATACGAAACTTCTCGACCATCGAATTATCCATCACATACTCACGGTCGGTAATCCCATTCAAGAACGGCAGATTGAATTGCTTGAATGAGCCAACAATTTCCTCAAGCTTGGCCCCACTCGACTCATCATCTTTTTCTTTTGGCACATAGACCACGCGCAAGTTCACCTCGTACATGAGCTTCACAATTTTATCCATACGAGCCGTGTCGGCAGACTCCTTCTCGTGCATTTTTGATGTCGCCTCCTCGGAAAGTTCAGCAGCCTCAGGCGAGGTAGAAAAAATATCTTTTCCCGTACCGGAAAATACGGCTCGGAGCCAAAAAATGAAATAGAGGGGAAAGAAAATAATTCGAAGATAGATCTTGCGAGTACACAGAATATTCGCATAGGTATCCTGGAAAATTTCAATATTACTGAAAATCCCCTGATTCATGAGCCACGCCGTTCGCGTATACCAGAGACGCCACTTATCGTGAAGCGGTCGCAAAATAACCTGCAGCCAGACTTGATCATTTGGGTTGTTCAACTTCGAGAGCGCCGAGGTAATACCAGCCATCGGATCCACATAGACACGAGCAATTCGATCCTCAAACTGGGGATACCGTTTGATCGGATCAAAGTCTGGACCTTCAAGTTCGAGCTCGACACCCACGCCATTGTGCAAAAAAGCGTAGCGAGCCTCCTGGTGAATATTTCCCTTTTCACGAGCCATTTTCCCATAGCGCTCATCGGCATAATCATCAATTCGCTCAATCTCAACTCCAGGATACTGGGCATACATTTGGCCCTCGACGAGATTTCTGATCCGCGCAGGGCAGGTCACATAAAAGGTCATCACATTCTGGATATTCGCAATCTCGAGACTCACCTGCTCCCCCATTCGTCCCATGAGCATATCCCAAAATGAGATCTCTTTATTGATACTGTGGAAGGTCGTCAGGATCTGTTCAGCAGCAATCGGCCCAAGTTCGTTCTCCTTCGGAACTCGTACGGCAAAAACCACCCACTTCTGTTTCTTGCGAACCCGATACTGCTGGAATCGAATAAACCACTTGAAAAAGAGAACGATCAGGACAAAAAGTCCATAGACGCCAACGATCCAAAAAATAAGAGTGAGGCCCATAAAAAGGAATTACAGGAGGATTATACCCGACTGAGGCAAGACTGCAAAATAAGCATCGCCGCGACACCATCACGAGACATTTTTTTATCGCGGAAATCGAAGCCAGCGGCATCGAGCATCGCCTCCGCCTCGGACGTCGTATACTTTTCATCTTCATACACGACCGGCAGACCAGCTACCTCCTGTATCTTCGCACCAAACGAGCGAACTCGCTCGGTCTGCTCATTCTCCACATGCGCGTCATCAAATGGACAGCCAATCACGATCAACGTCACCGACTCAGCCACGCAAAAATCCCGAATCGCCACCGCCACCTTTTCCCATCCATGGTTCTCGAGAACCGGACGCGGAAAAACCATGGTCCGCATATCATCCGTAACGGCCATGCCAATTCGCTTCGCTCCGTAATCGAGGGCCAGAATTCGCCCTGGTCGACCAGAACCAACCATAATTACTTTTTTGAAGCCGTAACCTCAATCGTAATCTGAGACTTGACCTCATCAGAGAGCTGTACACCAAGGGTGAACTTTCCAACACTCTTAATATGCTCATTTGAGATGAGCATGCTATCGAGAATCTTGAGTCCAAGCTGGGCTTCAACGGCCTTGAGAATCGTTTCAGTAGAAATAGCAGCATAGAGCTTTCCCTTTGGAGTTGCCTTGCCCATGACAGAAACCTGCCCACTTGCGAGCTTCTTTGCAACCTCAGCAGCATTCTTTCGAATCTGCTCAACTTCAAGCGTCGAGCGCTTTCGTCGGTCCTCAGCCTCCTTCAAACGACCTGGAGTAGCCACAGCCGCGAGGCCACGTGGAAAGAGAAAATTTCGGAAAAAACCGTCGGCAACATTCTTCACATCGCCTCGGCGACCAATCTTTGATACAGCTTTTGTTAAGACAACTTTCATACGGAGTGTGCGTAAAATCCTAAAATATAATCCTAAAATTACGAAAGCCACTTTATACAAAAAATCCAAGCATGTAAAGGCCTACTTTGTATGAGTCCAAAGCTGAATATTGTAGAAACGATCTGCCGGAAAGGCCAGATGATTCAGCTTATAGCCGGTAAACTTCTCCCGAGTGGCGTAAAAATAGGTAGGTCGATAGAGGAAAACAGCAGGAATATCACCCTGAATAATCTGGGCAAGCTGGGGAAGTCTCTTCGTCTTTCGAGCATCATCCACGTACCGACGAATATCCTCAATGAGCGCATCAGCCGAAAAATTTCGATAATTTGAGAGATTCGAGCCAACCTCGGTCGCTTGCGTTGAGTGCCAGAAAAAATAGGTATCAAGGTCGTATCCGAGACTCTCGCCCGTCAACAACACATCATAGGTACGAGCACTGACAATCTCTGTGCGACTCTCAGCCGGATGAACCACGATATCGACACTCACGCCAATCGCCTCCCACGATGTCTTCAAAAACTGCGCGGTTATCTCATCCTCGTTCTCGGACTTATCTTTATCCGCCCGTTCAAAATAAACGAGTTTTACCCTCAACGGCACACCTTTCTTATTTTTTCGAATACCTTTTTTCTTCGGATCATCATATTTGTATCCCGCATCAAACAGCGCTCCCTGCGCCTCATTAAGACTCGCCTTATTCACCCACTGAAGTTGATCGAGATCCATGAGAGGCGTATCCACCTCGGTTTTATGAGGAAGAAGCTTAAGAAGATCTTCTTTTTTCAAAGATTTCAGAAGTGCTAATCTCACGCTCCGTTCCTTCATAAATCCCGTACTCGTATTGAAAAAAGCGGCCTTATACTGAGGGAGTTGGTAGGAATGGAGTTTGACCGAGTCGTTATTTGCGAGAATATCAGCCATATCACCAGATACTTTCCCAATAGCATCCACCTCATCAATATTTCCAACGAGACGCTCAGCCGTCGTAAAGGTTTTATAGACAATGGTTCGTATGTTCGCAACACCCGCATGATAGGTCTCAAATCGACGAAGTGTGAGTTTCCCATCGCCTCGGCTATTCACGACATATTCATCTTCCATCTGATAGGGACCACTTCCTACCGGCCGCTTGTTCACCTCATGAGTGAAGAGTTCACCCACAGGAACGTCGCCATAGACCGCCTTGGAAAGAATTCCCACATTCATATTTGCCGTAAAAAATGAGTTCGGCTGATCAAGTTCAAACTGCACCGTCTTCGCATCTTTTTTCACGATCGAGACCCCTCCAAAATTTGCCTTGAGAATAGAGTTCGAAAACTCCTCCGACTGAATCAGATCATGAAAGGTAAAATAGACATCATCAGCCGTCATCGGATCGCCATTATGAAAATAGATATTATCCTTCAGGGTAAATGTGTAAACCGTCTGCGCTTCATTCAGGGTCACCTTCGCAAGATCCTCAACCATTTTCCCCTTCTCGGCATCGTATCGCATGAGTCCAGAAAAAAGAAGCTGGGAAACATCACGATCCAGTTCATTCACATTCAGGAGCGGATTCAGAACAAAGATTCTTCCAACATTCGCCTCGACATAGGCACCATCATCGCGAACACCCTCACCAGAAAAAACCGCCAAAGTGCTGACGAGGAAAACAATAGCAAGAACCACCGAAGCCAGCCTCTCACCCAGGGAATACGACCGAATGGTACGAAAAAAATCCCTAAACATGAGGAAAGATTACAGGATGCAGGCTAGACGAAGTGGAGCGCCACCGAAGAAACAACGAAGAATACCGCAGCAACAACCGTTGCAATCGCGATGACTTTTTCAGCTCCTCGCTTACTATGATAGACGTGACCCATACCACCGAGGGTGAGACTGAGGCCCGTTCCACGCTCTTGTGCGAGGATGAGGAGCATCATAACGAGCGCCGTAATAAGCTGAAAATACTTGAGAAGTGTGTGCATAAAAATTATTTTCGAAAGATACTATTGAGGACCCAGTTGAGAAGACCCAAAAGAAGGCCCGCTATAAGATAGCTTCCTTTCGTCGGAATGACAAGTGAAACACCCTGAAAAGCTGCTGAACTGAGGAGTAACGTCAAAATCCAAAGCAGAAGGGCATTGATGATGATCATGAAGAGACCCGCGGTCACAATCACAAAAGGAAAGGCTAGAATCTTGAGAAGTGGCTTGAGGCAGAGATTGAGAATGGTAAGAAAAAAACCTGCGATGATGAAGAACACCACACCACCCGTATAGGTGATACTTGGCATAAGATAGATGAGCAACCAGAGGGTTGCTGCGTTGAGGGCGAGACGGAGAATGAGAGATTTAACCATCGTGTTACTTTTTTATGGAAAATGTAACCTGGAGATCGAGATCTTCATAGGTGTAATCCGGATCGATGAGATCTCCATCGAGAATCAATTCATCAACCAGCGTCTCCTTTTTAATGATATCAGACAATTTCAGAACGGCATCGAGAACTTCCTGATTCTCCGTTACGATTCGGACTCGTACACGATCACTCACATGATACTTCGCCTCTTTTCGCATATCCTGGATCAGTCGGATCACATCACGAGAAAGCCCCTCTTCTATGAGGTCTTGGGTGAGATTCGTATCAAGAATAATCGTATACCCATTTTCATTCGCAACTCCCGTTCCCTCCTTACCTCGGTATCCGACCTCAAGCTCCTCACTCGTGAGCACGTACTCCCCTACCTGATAGGTTCCATCAGGACGCACTTCCACGTTTCCGCCCTTCACCATCTGAATGATATACTGAACGTCTTTACCATACTTTGGACCGAGTACCTTTGACTTCGGGGTATAGATCATCGTCACCGCATCACCCACACTGGTGATATACGAGATCGACTTCACATTGAGCTCTTCGACAATGACGTCCTGATATTTCTCAATAACGCCCTCCGTCACGCTATCTGGACAGGCAACCTGCACACTGGCGAGCGGCTGACGAACTTTAATATTTGCGCCGGCGCGAGCCGAGTGTCCGAGATTCACAATTTGCCGAACAATATGCATTTCAGTATTGAGAAGTGGTTTGATCAATCCCTTACTTAAAGTCGGCCAGTCACGTAGATGCACCGACTCAATCATATCCGGCTGCCACTGGGTGAGGCCACGGTAGATACCATCTGCGAGGAACGGCATGAACGGCGCCATCAAGTGCGACAAGGTATGGAGGACCGTATAAAGAGTCTGGTACGCACTATGCTTATCTTCATCAGACTCCGACTTCCAGAAACGTCGTCGTGAGCGTCGGACATACCAGTTCGAGAGATCGTCCGCGAACGTAATGAGTGGTCGGGTTGCGGCCATCAGGTTGTATGAATCCATCGAGTTGGTCACGGTCTGCACGAGCGTATTGAGCTCGGAGAGCATCCACTGATCGAGGGTGTGTGTTGGCCGAAATTTTTCATCGTCCTTCAATGGTACCCACTTGTCGAGCGATGCATAGGTCATAAAAAATGAGTGCACATTCCAGACCGTAAGGGTGAACTGCTTCACGATCTCATCAACATTTCGCTCAGAAAATCGAACATCATCCGCGAGGGTCGCCGGCGAGGTATAGAGGAACAGTCGAACACTATCAACTCCTCGACTCTCAAAAAGCTCAGTAGGATCGGGATAGTTCTTCTTTCGCTTCGAAAGCTTCTCGCCGTCTGCGGCGAGCAAGATACCATTAACGATCACATTTTTGAAAGCAGGCTTGTTGAAAAGAATCGTCGAGATGACATGGAGGGTATAGAACCATCCACGAGTCTGATCAAGACCCTCGGCAATGAAATCCGCCGGGAAGTTATCATCAAACTCCTTTTTATTTTCGAATGGGTAGTGGAGCTGCGCATATGGCATAGATCCACTCTCGAACCAACAGTCAAAGACATCAGAAATTCGACGCATCTCGCTCGAGCACTTCTCGCAAGGAAACGTGATATCGTCAATATATGGCTTATGAAGGTCAATTTCTAAACCACGCATCGGAAGCTTACCACCAGAAAGCTCCGACAACTCGTCTCGGGACGAGACACAAACCGTATGCTTACATGCATCATTTGGGCATCTCCAAATCGGAATCGGACATCCCCAGAATCGATTTCTGGAAATAGCCCAATCACGCGCACCCTCCAGCCACTTTCCAAAACGTCCTTCCTGAATATGAGGAGGCTGCCAGGCAATTTTTTTATTATTCACAATCAGATTATCCTTCACATCCGTCACGCGAATAAACCAGGACGTGGTGAAATAATTCAGGAGCGGCGTATCACAGCGCCAGCAATGTGGATAACTATGTCGAATATTGAAGGCATTAAAAACCGAGTTTCGCTCTTTGAGATAGGTAACGATATTCGAATCTTGGGTCTTTGCAAATTTTCCAGCCCAAGGAGTGACGCGATCCACAAAGGTTCCATCAAACTTCACATGTTGAAAAAATGACTCCTGCATGCCATATTTCAAGGCAACTCGATGATCATCTTCACCAAACATCGGTGCGATATGCACGACACCCGTTCCATCCTCCGTCGTCACATAGGGATCAAGAACCACGGTGTACGCCTTGCTATCAACAAGATCCGTATAAAAATCAAAAAGTGGCTCGTATGCTTTTCCTTCAAGCGATGTCGCACCAACCACCCCAACAATTTCATGGTCTCGCTCATCGAAGATGGCAGCAACTCGCGCACGAGCAAGGATATAAAATTCTTTTTTCCCCGCCTCATTGAGGGCAGAAACCTTCACATATTCAACCTCAGGATTCAGACAAAGCGCAATATTCGTCGGTAAGGTCCAAGGAGTCGTCGTCCACGCAAGCACATAGGTATCTTCAAAATCTTTCAGTTTGAATTTTGCCACCACCGAAAAGTCAGTAATGTCTTTATACCCCTGACTCACCTCAAAGTTTGAGAGCGTTGTCTCGCAACGAGGACAGATATGCATCGACTTATAACCTTCGTAGACTTTCTTTTTATCCCAGATTTGTCTGAAGACCCACCAGATCGACTCCATGTAAGTATTGTCGAGGGTCGCATAGCTATTCTCAAAATCCACCCAACGACCAAGTCGCTTGATGAGCTTCTCCCACTCATGTGTATATCGAAACACGCTCTCACGGCAGGCATTATTAAAGTTCTCAATGCCCATATCGACGATTTGTTTTCGTCCAGAAAGTTTCAGCTCTTTTTCAATTTCATACTCAACAGGAAGACCATGACAGTCCCAACCATTTTCACGCGGTACATAGTACCCCTTCATCGTCCAGTATCGAGTGACCGCATCTTTCAGGGAACTCGCAAGAATATGTCCATAGTGCGGAAGCCCATTTGCAAACGGTGGCCCATCGAAAAACACATACTTTTTTCGCCCCTTTCGCTGCTCTACCGACTTCTGAAACGTGTGATTCTGCTCCCAAAAATCGAGCATCTCATGCTCTAACTCCGGAAACGACTGACGGGGATTGACTGGCTTAAACATAGAGGAGAATATGTGACAAATTCCTAAAATTGCCCGTTGATTATACCGTCTTCAAAGCTGCTTCTCAACAAAAAAACAAAATGACAATATTGACAAAAATATAATATTACGTAATATACAACCTTTACAAAAAAATATGGATTACCAGATAGTGAATGATTGGGGTACAGAAAGTGAAAACGGAGATATGGGAGATACAAATACCGTGACGAGTATGTGGGACCTGATTCATGAAATGAGGCAGCGTCATCATGACAACATTCATCAGAACTACCTAAAATACATAAAAAAATACCTGGACGAAGTATATGATGAGGAAATAAAAAATGACATTCTGGACTATATCGATCAAATCAAAGTGGCGAATGGCAAGAATGAAAAATTAAAAAGAATAGTAAAAAAACTGCACGCACTCAATTATGACGGCGACTCAATCCATCGATTTCGAAAAATAAATAATCTCATAATAATGCTGCTAATACTGCAAATACAGCATCTCGGATGGGATATCGATGATATCGAAGAGTTTATTATAAGTTTTCCGGAAGTCATATGCATCACACCGGCCTACGACAATCAGGCAACGGATAGCGAAGAAAATACATTGGATATGTTTGAACTTCAGGCAAGTATGCAGCAGTATATGCATCAATTTTATATACAGGCACAAACACGTCAAAGTGTTCAAGAAATAAAATCAGTAGCGGTGAAAAAAAGTATAAAAATGGCGCTGATGAACCCGGAATACCCTCATGCATTTCTTGTACCCCATCGATATAAATATCCTGAGGTAGAGGAGGCGGAAGAGTGGGAAGTATTTGATGAAGAGCACCCAACCATATTTATAGGACACCTATCAGAAGATCAGCTAAGTATCGCAAGAGAGGTCGATAAAATTGGAGGAGTAAACATTGTTTTTCCTCTAGCATACAGAGCAGGAGAGCGTGCGGGACTATGGGAAATAGCAAAATCACTTGTTTACAAAAAGGGAGGTATCTATTTCGTAGAATTTAAAAAACAAATTTCACCAGACTTCGTAGTAGATAATGATCTGCTCTCATGGAGCCATTCTGGTAGAACAATAAAAAATATAGGAAATGCAGCAGTCGAAGCAACACTCCAAAATAAACTCAGCACGGCAATGGCTCTTCTAAAAATGGGAATTGAAACTTCGATACAGGAAAAAGGCAAAATTTCTAGTGAAAATTATCTCATCTTTAGCGATGAAGATGACGATGAGGCAATACAAGCACAGATCGTCACCATGACCGAAAAATCGCCAAACGGAAAATGTGTCATTAAGCCACTCGAATGTAGCGGCGGACTCGGAGTCATGATTGTGAAGTATGATGACATTGTAAAAAATAACACCGCCTGTAAAAAAATACTCCGCCACATCCGTGCCTACACAAAAGCAGGACACACCATGTCATGCGAACGATTCATTCAGCCATACGGCATAAAGATCGATGAAAAAGATGTGGACTGGAATCTGAGAGTTTTCGTAACTCGAGATGACCTTAATGAATTAGTCATAGAAAAAGGAATCATCGTGCGATACGGAGAAAGGGACACACCAATCAATATCTCGCGAACGGCAAAGGTAACAGGAATCAAAAATATACAAAATCAAATACCAAATTACGAAGAAGTTTGTGCAGAAATTGAGAAACTCGCGATACGGGCTACGCAGGCAATAGAAGCAGAGGCAAAAGACTCAGTAGATCCCGACAACACCAGGGAAGGAGTCACAAATGATTTTTACGGATGGGATATTATTCTCGAAGAAGCTTCTGGCGGAAAAGTAAAGCCAGTCATCATCGAAGGAAATGGAAGTTTTTCAGGAGGAATGTGGGATCTGGACAATGTGCAGCCACCAGAACAGCACGGTGAAGCATGCGGCAAATTAGCAAAACTAATCGTAAGACGAGCGAAAGAAGAAAAGAGTAGAAAATTTATCAAATAATTATCTACTCCTCAGGCTCACAAATTCAGGATCGGTATGAATTCGGCTCTCTTCTGGAAGAACCTGTCCCTGATATTTGGAGTGTGATTTTTTGTGATATGGCACATCCGCAGGTGACGTCATGAGCTCAAACGCGAGCTGACAGACACGCATACCCGGGTAGAGCGCCACCGGCATTCGGTTGATGTTCGTAATCTCGAGCGTAATCGTCCCCTCGAAACCAGCATCCACAAATCCCGCCGTCGAGTGAATAATAATACCGAGTCGTCCAAGCGAACTTCGCCCCTCGACACGAGCCACAATATCATCCGCGATCTTAATTTTTTCGAGCGTCACACCGAGCACAAATTCACCAGGCTGCACGATAAATGGTGTTCTGCCATCTTCTGAGAGCTCTACGAGTCGAGTCGCATCATCAAAACACTCAGGCTTCATCGGATCGAGCACCGCAAATGCATTATGATTATAAATCTTGAAAAACCGTCCAAGTCGCATATCCATCGAAGAGGCATGCACATTTTTAAGATAGTCATTTTCCGGGCACGTCACCTGGATATCACCCTTTTGAATTCGAGCATGAATGTCGCGGTCAGAGAGAATCATAGGAATAAGAGTAGAAGTAGGAGTTCAAATAAAGTTCTGCTGTATTGTTGCAGCATAACGATAGAGATCGCAAGCAAAAACTACACCAACTTCACCGCCAACCCCACATACGTCGCCGGGGTAAGCTTTTCGAGCTTCGCTTTTTCCTTCGAAGGAATCGGCAAGCCTCCAACGAACTTCACGTAGTCATCTCGACCGAAGTCGCGACCTCGAGTCATCTCCTTCAGGAGCTCATAGGCATTTTTCACGCCGTATTTTCGCAAGACGGTCTGAACCGGCTCACCAAGAATTTCCCAGTGCTTGTCCAAATCATCAGCCAGCACGCCGGCATTCACCTCAACCTTACTCATCCCCTTCAGTAAGCTCTTAAACCCAATCAACGTATACCCAAACGCCACACCGACATTTCTCATAACCGTCGAATCCGTGAGATCACGCTGCATACGAGAGATCGGGAGTTTTTCGCTAAAGTGCCCAAGAAGCGCATTCGCAAGCCCAAAGTTCCCCTCAGCATTTTCGAAGTCGATCGGATTAACCTTGTGTGGCATCGTTGATGAACCAACCTCCCCTTTTTTCACTTTCTGCTTGAAGTAGCCCATGCCGATGTACATCCACATATCTCGTGAAAAATCGGTCAAAATAACATTCACGCGTTGGATCAGATCAAAGAGCTCAGCGTTCCAGTCGTGGGGCTCGATCTGAGTCGTGTACATATTTGGGGTCAATCCAAGTCCGGCAATAAATTTCTGACCAGCTTTTATCCAGTCCACCTCAGGGAATGCCACAACATGCGCATTATAGTTTCCAACAGCACCATTCATCTTTCCCAGAAACACAATCGAGTCCTCAAACAAATCCGTCTGACGCTCCAGGCGTGCCACCACGTTCATCACCTCTTTCCCAACAGTCGTCGGGCTGGCTGGCTGACCATGCGTATGCCCCATCATCGAGACACTCTTGTGCGTCTGCGCAAAATCCTCAAGCGTCGCAAAGAGCTCGTTATAGGAATTTCGAATCGGTCCCTTCACGGCATCCTGCATCATCATCGCGTACGAGAGATTATTGATATCCTCACTCGTACAGGCAAAATGAATCCATGACTCATATCCCTTAACTCCACCCTTCTCCAGCTTTTCCCGTAGGAAATACTCAACCGCCTTCACATCATGATTCGTCGTTTTTTCGATATCTTTAATTTGCTGCCCATCTTTTTCGGAAAATTTTTCATACAGCGAACGTGCGACCTTCACTTGCGCGGCACTCATTTTTTTCGTACCACTGAGTTTCAGCTCATTGCAGAGGAAAATCAACCACTCAACCTCAACCTTCACTCGATACTTTTGCAGAGCTAGTTCGGAAAAAAATTCAGAAAGCTCGGAAACTTTATCAGCGTAACGACCAT
Source organism: Candidatus Peribacteria bacterium (assembly GCA_943349045.1). Classification (GTDB taxonomy): domain Bacteria; phylum Patescibacteriota; class Gracilibacteria; order UBA1369; family UBA12463; genus CALREA01. The sequence continues at coordinate 352 of CALQZC010000004.1, read as the reverse complement.
CGAGCGGAGAGAGCGCAGTGAGTTGAGACATGGGCAGGAAAAATTAAAAAAATTAGAACGAGGCCTTCACTTCTTGAATACGGGCAATAACTTTTTCTCGTAACTCTGGATGCGAAAGAGCAAAAATTCGTGCGATACAGAGAGCCGTATTGCTTGGAGAAAGAACCGTCAAAACGGGCGTATCCTTCGGCATTCGAAGCGTTGAGTGAATATCAACCTGATAAGAATCCAAATCAGCAAATGGTGGACAAGCAATCACAGGATGATAGGCAGAACCAGCCGTCACACCCGAAAGGCCATTGCTCATTCCAGCAACCGTCACGTACACGACTTCTGTCTCCTTATTATATTT
>CALQZC010000003.1 GCA_943349045.1 Candidatus Peribacteria bacterium | reverse complement strand
TCTTCACTCACGCCTGCCATAACTTTTGCAAAATGAAACACGGAGGTGAATCCTTTTTGTTCATACAGTTTTCTTTTGTGCACTTCTGGAAGAAGTCCAAGAAACTTGCGACGCCACATAAGCGTGGCCTCGCCGTACTGCTGACAGAGGGTAAGGAGTTCGAGGTCAGAAAGGTTCGCAGTATCAATCATAAGGAGGAGAGGTTAGCAAAATAGGGATACCAGATGTCTGGTATGCGTTTTGCGGGCCTTTCCGGTGAGATACTGTGCTGATTGCCGCTATCTGAAATGTGCTTGAATCTTACCTTAAGTAAGCCAAAAATGACAACTTTCTGAGTTGCGGATCGGGGATAATTGTGGTGGAGAATTCCTGGAATAATTTGCTCATATGTGCTATAATTTATAGATTAATTTACAATCCATGGAAAGTCATAACAATCCCGAATCCCAAACTTCTGAACTGGAAGTTGGTATCGCTCAGCCTGGAGATTTAACAGAACAGGATATCTCAGCACTTGCTGAAAGTCTTGTGACGAATACCTTCGATTCACTTGATGTGAAATGGGAAAAAACGCGAATGGGAATTAAGGACGCGATTCAGGCCGTAAGGAGTAAGGCGAAAATAATTTCCAAGATCGCAGATTTTGTCTATCCCGGATATACGCGTCGCGATTTTATTCAAGGATATCAAAATAGAATCAGAAAATTACTGGCAAATGGAGAGCTCATGATTGGTAAATCCAATGGGCGAGTGGTCGGTATTATTGGTTTCTATAGAAGCATGGAATGGGAAGGGCGAGAGGTTTATGGAACGACAAAGGGAACAGTTTTAGATGAGTATCGTGGTAAGGGATATTATACGAAAATTAAAAATGCTGCTGTCCAGTGTTTGCTGGAAAATCATCCAGATTGTCCCATTATGACCGTGACAAAAAATCCTGCAATTATTGGGCATATGAGAAAGTATTTTCCTGCAACGCAAGAGATACTCTTGGGCTCAGATCATCCCTTGGCAAAAGAATTGCAGCATGATATTGGGGAACCGGAATTTAGCAAGATGGTCAGTAATGGAAATGTAATTCTTTGGTACGACCCTTTGGTGGCCTAGATGTTACTCCGCTAATAAAAGTAGTGCCGATACGATACATGAGATATTAATCGCAATATAAAAGAAGTTGTTGTTTATTCTCTTCAGGAAATTTTTCCCTATCTGAGTTCCTATAATGGATATACTGATGAAGGGAAGTGCCTGAATAAGAACTGATGTGTTTATGATATTTGAAAATGTGTAAACGGTAACTTTTGGGATGTTTAAGAGAAATGATGTTATTGAGTAGGTTCCAAGGTAGGTTTCTTTTATGAGTCCCAGAGAGGTGAATAACGGACCTTTAATGATGTTTCCACTTCCGAGGAGTCCTGAGAAAAATCCGTACGCTACTCCTAAAATTGGAATATTCTTTTCGTCTTCAATTTCAGTTTTTTTGTATTTTTTTCGAATGATGTCGTTAGCGATATACATAATCATAGCGATGGCCAGGAATTTTTTGAAAAAATCCTCCGGGATATAAGTAAGAAGAAGACTTCCTGCAATTGCGCCTGGAATAGCCCAGATTACCACTTTTTTTACGATCTTCCAGTGTATGTATTTTTTGAAGAGAATGATTTTGTTTATATTTTGTACGCAGAAATAAAGAGTCATAATTCCGATGCTTTCTTTCGGGCCATAAAAGAGTGCGGCAAGTGGTATCAAAATCCCACTTCCAATGCCGAGTGCCGTTGATGCAATGGAACTGAGGAATGCAACGGTGTAAAAAATGTATACGTTTGTTGCGAAACTCTCAATCATGATTGTGATCTGTAATTTTGTCTATTTTAGACTATTTGTCTTACGTGAAGCTAATATATTTTTTCCTGTTGACCTTTGAGCTGATTTTGTCTAGATTTAGCCACTCTAGAGATTAAATTTCGAAAGATTAATACATTTCTTTATTATGTCAGTGAATTCACTTAGAAATTTTATTGCCGCTACCCAATCCATTCGTGTTCAGGATGAACAACGTCTCAGTGATTTAGGTAGGATTGATAGCGTAGCTGTTGTTGGTTCTACTTGTTCTGGTAAAAGTACCATTGCTGATGCTATTCGACAGGCTGTCGCTCTTAAGGGTCTTGTACATGTTCCTATGCGATACATTACGAGACCAAAGCGTAAACAGGATAATACTATTGAAAATACACACCTTGAGTAGGCTGAGTTTCAAGCAAAAGTTGATAGTGGAGAAATAGCGTTACATTGGGTTCGGAAAATGGAAGGTGATCGCGAAGAAAGATATGGATTTCATTGTACTCCTTCTAATAGGCTTGCTGTTTATTCCGGTAACAATGCCCTTTATGATAATCTCGATAGTATAGAGCCACGAAGAGCATTGCAAAACACATTAATGCTTGGGATCTATGCGCCTGATGATGTGAGGGCAGCTCGCTTGCAATACAGATCTCCAGATTTATTTACAGATCATCCTGATGAGGTGGCTTATCGACTTCAAGATTCTTCAGATAATATGTTGCCCTATATTCATGTTGTCGTTAATAATCATGGCGAATTAGAGCCAAATGTTCCCACTGAAGTTATTCGGCTTATAGAACTGATTGCTCAAACTCGAAGAGCTTCTGTTGAAATTTTGGAGCCTTCTCGAGAGCAATATCGTGGTAGATTGATTCGAGTTGCTACGCAGCGGGTTAGATTTTCTAATGGAAAAGAAAGTACGTTTGAATTTGCAGAGCGATCTCCTGGTGTTCGTACTCTTGTTACGGATGGTAAGAAAATTTTACTTACAAAAGAATGGCGATCAGAGACGGCAAGTTGGGATTATAGACTTCCTGGCGGTAAGGTGTTTGATTCTCTTGGTGAGTATCTTGCCATGAAAGATCGACCGGATTTTGACATAAATGTAAAAGCAGCTGAGGCTGCAAGAAAAGAATTAGTAGAAGAAACTCTTTTGAATCTTCCGCCTGAAGCTTTCCATCCTTTACACCTTTCTATATGCGGTGCAACGGTTATCTGGGATCTTCATTATTATTTAGCTCATGCTATACAGGCTGATATTGATTCACGGCCAATAAGTGTTCAAACTGAAGAAGGAGAGCATACTCATCCAGAATGGTTTACGGATGAAGCAGTCAAAGCTCTTTGCCTTAATGGCGCTGTTCAGGAGGACCGTACGGCTGCTGTTTTATTGCGGTATATTTTGTCGAAAAATGCAGACAAATGATATCTTAGGATGACTTTGATACTTTCTCAGTTTATACTTGGTCATATATGCCCAATAAAATACTTATTATCCCTAAAATAAATCCCGATCTCGACGGATTAGCTTGTGCATATGCCTATAGCCGATTGCTCACGAAACAGGGTAAGGATGCAACTGAGGGTATTTTTGGTCAACCTCATCCTGAAGCGCAGTACCTTATTGATCGTTTTCATATTTATGATATTTCTTTTAGTCCTTCTGGGGATTTTGATTCTTTTGTTCTTGTAGATGCGAGCGATGTTTTTGGTATGCCTAGTATTATTAGATCCGAAGATGTTGCTGAAGTGATTGATCATCGTGAGTTGCATAGGGCGAATGAACTTTTTCCTCATGCGGTAATACAAATTGAGAAAGTTGGCTCTGCTGCCACACAAATTGTGGAAAAATATCAGGATGCTTGTGTTGCTATTGATTCTTGGTCTGCAATTCTTCTCTACGGTGCTATTTACTCTAATACTCTGAATTTTAAGGCTTCCATAACGAGTGAAAGGGATAAGAAGGCAGCCGATTGGCTTGAAAAACAGGTTCAAATTCCAGATGGATTTATTTATGATATGTTTACTGCTAAGACCGAAGCTGCTAAAAAGGATATTCGGAAAGTTTTACTTGCGGATTATAAAGAGTTTACCTTTGGCTCAAAAAAATTTGGCATAACTCAACTTGAGGTTGTTCGTTTGAAGGCCTTAATGAAGCAGTGTTTAGATACGGTATTATGCGTACTTCGAGATTTCCAGCAGCAGCATGGTCTCTATTTTGTTTTTTTGACATCTGTCGATCTGGAGAAAAATTTTAATTTATTTGTGTCTCATGATACTCATACGCAGTCACTTATTTCTCGTGTATTTGATGTTACATTTAATGAAAATGTAGCAGAAAAATCAGGAGTTTTGCTCCGTAAAGAGATAGTTCCTTTGATTGTTTCTCGAATCTAAAAATTAAACACCATATCTCTCATTTCTGGTTTCATTTTTTCGGGGTTCCAGGCGGGTTCCCAGACGATGTGGGTGTCGGCGTGGTCGATGTCGGTGGAGACCATTTGAGGGACGAGGGTCTCGATTTGTTCGACGATCATGGGGCCGACGGGGCAGCCCATTGAGGTGAGCGTCATGGTGATGGCGGCGTGACGCTTGCTGAGTTTGACGTCGTAGATGAGGCCGAGATCGACGATTCCGATGCCGATTTCTGGGTCGATAATTTCGTTGATAGCCTCGTAGATTTTTTTAATGACTGGGTTGGCGGCGCACTGTTCGTCAACGGTTTTGTAGGCTGGTGGTGTAGCGGTAACTTTTTTTGGTGAAGTTTTTTTAGTGGCCATATTATGATTGGTGTTTGAGAAGTATGAGCGATTTTTTTAGGAGGGCATATGAGAGGATGGCACACTTTACGCGCGCGGGGCTAATCGGAACACCAAGGAGTTCGTAGATGGTATCTTTACTGAGCTTTTCAGCTTCTTCAAGAGATTTTCCATTAAGCTCTTCGGCAACCATAGACATAGATGCTTGCGAAATCGCGCAGCCGGAGCCGGAAAATGCCATGTCTTTAATGCTACCGTTTTCTATGATGAGATCGAGCGAGAGCTTGTCGCCACACAGAGGATTGACTTCTTCAACAGAAATAGTCGCGGCACTGAGCGTTCCCTTATGCCGTGGGTTTTGGAAGTGATCGAGGATGTTTTCTGCGTACATGTCCATGGTTGAGTGTCGTGAGATTATTTCTTTGGTGAAAAAATTTTTATGACTTTTTTGATTGCCTCGATGGCCGTGTCGATGTCCTCCTGGGTATTGTAGATGTAGAAACTCATGCGTGCGGTTGCGGGAATATTCAGCGTTTCCATAAGCGGCTGTGCGCAGTGATGACCACCGCGAATCGCGATATTGTCGCTGTTGAAAATCTCAGCAATGTCGTGTGGATGAACGCCTGGAATTTCAAATGAAATAATGCCAGTCATCTGTTTTGCGTTTTTTGGCGCGTGAATGATGATCTGCGGAATGGCTTCGAGTTGCTGTTTTGCGTAGTGTGCGAGTTCTTGATCATGTTCGGCAATTTCCTGCATTCCGATCGCTCGTAGATATTTGATCGCTTCTTGAAATGCGATCACATCCGCGATGTTTGGAGTGCCTGCTTCAAACTTCCAAGGGAGATCATTCCAGGTCGCTTCTTGCTGATGAACCTCGCGAATCATATCGCCACCGAAGAGAAACGGAGGCATCGTCTCGAGAAGCTCTTTCTTCGCATAGAGAGCTCCTACGCCTGTTGGTCCAAGCATTTTATGGCTTGAAAATGCGAGAAAGTCGCAGTCAAGTTGCTGAACATCAACTGGCATGTGGGGGACTGATTGTGCGCCGTCGATGAGCACTTTTGCGCCATGCGCGCGCGCGACTTCTATGAATTTTTCTACTGGTACGATGGTTCCCGTTGTATTACTTGCCTGAGTGATCGCGAGAATTTTTACTGAGGCGTCGATGTTTTTTTGGAACCACTCGAAGTCGAGGGTGTACCGAAGTTCCGGATCGCCTGAAAGGGGAATGACTTTTAATGTTGCACCGGTTTTTCGGCATACCTCCTGCCACGGAACGAGGTTGCTGTGATGCTCGAGTGCTGAAACCATCACGCTGTCGCCTGGCTTAAGTGTTGTTGCGGCGTAGGCGTAGGCAACGAGATTGATCGACTCCGTCGTGTTGCGGGTGAAAATAATTTCTTCTGCCGAGCGCGCGTTGATAAAATCTTTTACCGCTTCGCGAGTGCTCTCATAGGCGAGCGTTGCTTCTTGTGCAATGGTGTAGACAGCACGGTGAATATTCGCGTTGTGGTTCGTGTAATAGTCGGTGATGGCGCTGATGACGGATTGTGGTTTCTGGCTGGTGGATGCGTTATCCAGGTATGTCAGTTTTTTTCCGTTGATAACGCGGGAGAGAATGGGGAAGTCTTTTTTGAGTTGCTGTGAGTTAAGCATTGGTTGGTTCTGTTGCAGATTCTGGTTCTGGTACATCGACCATTATTACGCCGTTTTCAATTTTTGCTGGATAGGTTTTGAGCGGAGTGATGGCTGGAAGACTGAGAACTCGTCCGTCGGTGACGTCAAACATGGCTCCGTGAAGCGGACACTCGATAATACATCCTTCCAGATTTCCCTCGCTGAGATCGGTCTGTGCATGGCTGCAGCTTTTTTGTGTTGCGTAGACGTTCCCATTGACGTTGACGATCATGAGCTCGATCCCGTTGATCGTGGTGCATTTTTTGTTACCAGACGGGAGATCTTCGATGGGAAATGTAGGAGTGAACATGAGTGAACGAGTAAAGAAATTATGAAAGTGATTGCTGGAGTGATTCTCGAAGTTGTGACGCCATGGATTCGTCTGGAATTTGCAGGAGGAGTGATTCAAAAAATCCGTCGATCATCAGCTCGCGTGCCTGCTCTTCGGTGAGTCCTCGTGAGCGGAGATAAAAAATGGCTTCCTCGTCAACTTGGCCAACTGAAGCGCTGTGTCCGGCTTTTACATCGTTTGCCTCGATCTCGAGTGAAGGAACTGATCTCGATTTTGCTTTCTTTGAGAGGAGCATCGTGTCGTGCGAAAGATGCCCATCGCTCTGAGTGGTATCTTTTTCAATTCGGATGAGTCCGAAGTAGTCTGACTGCGCCTCGTCTTTCAGAAGTGTTTTGACGGTTGCGTGGCCATAGGTGTTATTTCCTTTGTGAACGGTTCGAGTTTCGAAACTCATCCGGTCGTTATTTTTTCCTGCGAAGAGTCCGAAAATTTCAGCGTGAGAGCGGTCGCCATTGAGTTCAAAGGTAATGATGCTTTTGTCCTCTGGCTTTTCATTTTTGAATGAAACAATGTACTGGACCTCCGCATTTTCCTCGAGAATAATGTTTCGAGATTCTGGCTTGTCCTGGAGGATAAGCTGCTTGGTGTTTGCGGGGATGGTGATTGTGGTGTGAGTCATAGTGGTGGTGAAAAATTACCCTACAGAGCCTTCCATTTCCAATGCGATCAATCGATTTAATTCCAGTGCGTATTCCATTGGGAACTCTTTGATCAGTGGTGCGAGGAATCCGTTGACGATCATATTGCTTGCTTCCTGTTCGGAGAGGCCTCGTGACATGAGATAGAATAGCTGCTCTTCGGAAATTTTTGTGACGGTTGCCTCGTGCGCGATGGCGACATTATTTTCGTCGATCTGCATGGTTGGGTAGGTGTCGGTAGCGGACTGCGTGTCGAGGAGTAATGCGTCACAGGTTACTCGAGAACGGCTTCTTTCTGCGCCTGGAGCGACCTGCAACATACCTCGATATGAAGATCGTCCACCTCGCAGCGACACTGATTTTGCGTTGATGACTGATGACGTATCGGGTGCCATATGGAAAATTTTTCCACCGGCGTCCTGATGTTGATCCTTATTCGCCATGGCAAGTGACATAATTTCTCCGCGTGCACCTTTACCCATGAGATAAATACTTGGGTACTTCATCGTAAGTTTCGATCCGATGTTACAGTCGAGCCACATCATCGTGGCATTTTCGTGAGCGACGGCTCGCTTGGTGACGAGGTTGAAGACGTTGCGTGACCAGTTTTGAACGGTGGTGTATTGGACACGTGCATCTTTGTGAACGATGATTTCAACGACCGCTGAGTGGAGAGAATCTGTTGCATAAATTGGCGCGGTGCAGCCCTCCGTGTAGTGGACTGATGAGCCTTCTTCCGCGATAATCAGTGTTCGCTCGAACTGTCCGGCGTTCTCGGCGTTGATACGGAAGTAGGCCTGCAACGGCAGTTCAACATGTACGCCTTTTGGAATGTAGACGAACGATCCACCGCTCCATACTGCGGAATTCAGCGCGGCGAGTTTGTTATCTCGCGGTGGAACGATCGTGGCAAAATACTTCTGAACAAGTTCTGGATATTTTTGTACGGCAGTATCGGTATCGACAAAGATCACTCCTTTTTCTTCGAGATGCGCTTGAAGTGAGTGATAGACGGTTTCTGATTCGTACTGTGCGCCAACACCTGCGAGAAATTTTCGCTCGGCCTCGGGAATTCCGAGTTTATCAAACGTCGACTTGATCTCTGCCGGAACGTCTTCCCAGTTGCGTGACTTACGATCCGTTGGTTTGATGTAGTAGTGAATATTTTCGAAATCGATATCCTGGAGGAATGGACTTCCCCAGGTTGGCATTGGTTTTTCTCGGTAAATTTTGTACGCCTTCAAACGGAAATCGAGCATCCACTGCGGCTCCTTTTTGTATGCTGAGATCATACGTACCGTCTCTTCGGTAAGCCCTTTCCCCGACTTGAACTCATATTTTTCTTCGTCATGAAATCCATAACGATAATCCGTAAGTTCGCTGGTGATGTCCTGCTGTTGTTGAGTGGCCATTATACGGTGGTGGTTACGAGAAACGGTTCATATCCTTTCGCCTCGACTTCGTGCACGAGATCCATCGAGCCGCTTCTGACGATGCGTCCTTCTGACATGATGTGTACGAATGATGGTTCGATGTAGTTGAGAATTCTTTGATAGTGCGTAATGAGAAGCACGCCACACTGGGTTTCTTTTGCGATGGATGCTGCGCCTTTTGCGACGATCTTGAGTGCGTCGACATCGAGACCTGAGTCGGTTTCATCGAGAATCGCGAATTTTGGCTCAAATATGGCCATCTGTAAAATCTCTGCACGTTTTTTTTCTCCACCCGAAAATCCTTCGTTCACCGCGCGATTCAAGAAATCTTCTGGAAATTTCAGCATCTTGATTTTCTCTTTGAGTGTTTTGAGAAAGTCTGGAATCTTTACGGCTGGCTGACCGGCAGCTGCCAATAACGCATTCTTCGCCTGTCGCAAAAAGTTCGTATACTTCACGCCAGGAATTTCCTGTGGGTACTGAAAGCTCAGGAACAAGCCAAGTTGTGCGCGCTGATCGGGTGCCATTTCGGTAATACTTACGCCGTCGAGCTCGATGGTTCCGCTCGTGATGGTATACTTTGGGTGACCCATGAGAATATGGCAGAGCGTGGATTTTCCTGATCCGTTTGGACCCATAATGGCGTGAATTTCGCCGGAGTTTACGGTGAGAGAAATTCCTTTGAGAATTTCTTTATTATCGACCGAGGCGTGAAGATTCTTAATGACGAGTTGTGACATGGCGTGTATTAGGAGATATAAAGTCTTGGAGCGTAATTCGCGAGAGGGATTGTTTTAGATCGTTGTTGAGAAGAGAAAGTCCGTGATGCGCGGTGAAAAGTTTTTCATTCAGGCAGGGGAGTTTTTCTTTCACTTCGAGTCCTTGCATGATCGCGACCGAACCTTCGAGAAGTTCAAAAATTTCTTTCAGGCTAATCTCTTTCGGATTTCTGGAGAGAAAGTAGCCGCCACTCTTTCCTCTCGTGGCTTCAATGAGCCCTTTTTTGCGGAGCTCGTAGGCTACCCGCTGGAGGAAGAAAAATGACATAAATCGGCTTTTTGCGAACTCCTTGAGGGAAATTGGCTCGTTGCCTGCCTGCTGGCTCTGGGCCAGTTCGATGAGCAGCAGGAGTCCGTAGTCGACTTTTCGAGAGAGATGGAACATATTTTTCCAGGTAAATTGTCGCTTTCTGAAGCTGTTTTCTTTAATTCATACTAAAATGGTATGAATTAGCGAGCACACTTTGCCAGAGCGAGACTGGGGAGTCAAGATCTTTTGTTGTAAAAATCTTCATAATCACTTATAGTCACATCTTCTTCTCATTGTTCCATGATCCCAAATATTCCCAAAGAATATGTTGAACCGCTTCTCGCTCAAACGGCTGCCCTTGAACAGCTTCAGCAAGAAATCATCCAGACGGATACTCAGCAGTTGACTGTGCAGGATATCGAGGTCTGGCGTCAAACATTTGGTGCTATTGCTTCGGTTATCAAACATGTTCGACGAGAGTGTCTTTCCGTTCAGGCAATTTTTGATCATGATGCGCTCGGTCAGTTCCATACTCTGATGGGTTCTCTGGATATAATTTATCTTGATATTCAAGATAATGAACCTGAGCAGGTCACGAAATGGTATGAACGTATTCGATCTGCTCTTCAAGGTATGCTTTGTGTTTTGCACGCGATGGAGTTTTGGATGGAAGATGTCGTGCTTGATGTGCAGCCAGGCTCTTTGAAGGATTTGGTGAATCATATTGTGCCTTCTCTGGAGTATTGTTTCGTGTCTGAGGATGGAGATTATAATGGATTAACTATAGATTATCCTCAAGATGCTACTGTTTTTATGCATAGCGCCTCTCTTGAGCTTTTACTTATCAATATGGCAAAAAATAGTAGGCGTCATGGTTGTGCTAATACGTTTATTTTGAGTGCTCGAGAAGAAGGAGATGTTGTTATCTTGGAAGTTTCTGATGATGGGTCTGGTATTCGTGATGAGATTGTTAACGAGCTTTTTGAGTGGGGAAAGAGTGGTTGCGAGAAAGGGACTGGCATGGGTCTTGCTCATGCACGCGAACGAATGGCTGCGATGGGTGGATCAATTGAGTGCGAACCACATGGAGGTTTGCTTAATGGATCTGGTGGAAAGGGCGCAAGGTTTATATTGAAATTGCAAAGTTCTTAGTCTTTTATATTCCACTATGGATGGAAAGAAACTTGATAGATTGGTAGGTTTGGGAGTTGCTGAGTTGACTGGTAGACAGGCTCGACTGGAGGCGAAAAAACTAGAAAAGCCTTCGGCTGGTGTTGCGGCCGGGCTTCGTATGATAAAGGCTGCCCTTACTCGCGCTCTTGACCTTGAAAAAACTGGCGTAGCTCATGCTCGAGCCAATAAACCTGATCGATTGAAGTTTAATGATGCTTATCGTCATAAACCTCATGGTGATATTGTGACGACTCGTGAACCTGGTATTCAGATCGCCATTCATCGTCCGTATGATGGACAGCGAACCCAATTTAAAATTTCATGTTCTTCTCATTCGTTTGCATCGTGGCCCCTCCTTCATAATAGGATTTTCCCAAGTCTTGACGGCCCTGATGGAGCTATTGCCACCATTGATCGTGTCCTCCTCATCAATCATCCATCTTTGTCTGCTATATAAATATACTGGTTATTAGTGTTTCTGAATGTACCCCTGGACAGAGCTCCATAATAATGTTTTTGAGTCTCATGGTATATCTTTTCGCCGTGTAAGCTTTTTGTTAGGAAAATGTTATTAGGAAGCCATAAAAATCCATGAGATACTTTTGCAATCATCATCTGTTTTTATATGTACGCCATGAACGAACTTGGTTTCCTTACTACAGATCCAGAACACCTGAGCGATCGCGAACTCCTCGAGCGGTGTCGGCAGCTCGCGAGTGTTGCGGTGACATCTCGGCGGATGTTTATTGGGCTCTTGCCTCTCGTGGAGCGTCGAGGCGCGTATGATGTGAAGAAATTTTCTTCGATTTTCCACTTTGCTTCGGTGGTTGGTGGGATTGGATATCCTCTTGTGGAAGAGGTTTTACGGCTTGATGCACAGCTCGTCGATTTACGCTTGATGCGTCGTGCCCTGTACTCGGGCGAGATTGGCTGGTCAAAGATTCGTGCCGTTTTGTCGTTGGTCACCTCGAATAATGAGGAACAGTGGCTGGGGTTACTGAGGGATCTGTCGAGATCGGCACTCATTGTGTACGTTCGTGATTTGCGTAGGCAGAATAGAGAAGAGCAGAAAAATTTACTGAGTGGGGTGATTGAGGTGAGTTGCGAGCCTGTTAAAAATATTTCTCAATCATCTTTACTCCAAAAAAATGATGAAAATAAAGCTGACAATTTCGCCGGCGAAATTACTCGTCTAGAAGATGAAAATATAATGAGTCAACCAAGTGCACCCTCAAAACTTGAGCAACTCTCCACTCAGCGTGAGACCCTTTCATTTCCTGTGAATAGCGCGCTTGCTGCGCGATTCCGGTTGTTTCGGCGCGAACTTGAAAAGCGGCTCAGGCGAATGGTCACGTGGGAGGATGCCTTGCGTGAACTTTTGAAAGATGTGGTTTAAATTTTTAATACGGGAACAAGCACATTCGCTTTCGCTCATGTGTTTGGTAGCACCAAGGAGGATTGAACTCCTATCTCCACCTTGAAAGGGTAGCGTCCTAACCATTAGACGATGGCGCCACGATGAGCGTATTGAGGCTGGGGAAGTATAGGCAGAAGGTTGTTGAAAGTCAATTCTAGCTTCATTTCTCGCCTATTTCTTGGCACTTTTCTTGCTGGTGACATATTTTTTGAACTCGGGAGGGGACATTTCCTGGACCTTTTCGGTCTCTTCGACGCTCGTGAAGGAGCGGGACTCGGTGACGTCGCCGCGGAGTTTTTCGCTGGTGAGCTGGAGCTGTTCGTTTGCGAGCTGGAGCTGTTTGAGTTCGTAGCCTTTTTGGGAAGTGGCACTTGTCATCGTGATAAAGACGGCGCTCAGAATAATAATCATCGCACCGAGGGTGAGCACCAACATCGTGATGGTTTTGTTGGTTGCTCGCGAAAAAGTCTCACGGTTGAGAATCTTGACGTTGCGTTTTGGGAGGATAACTTCGTTCATAGTGAGGGTTATGCGGCAAGTTTACTCGGTCACGATTTCGTATTCAATTGGTATAATGCCTTCGGATGGATTGGCGAGGTCACTGAAGGCGCGACGGGTGAGATCGACGTCCATGCTTGGCGTGAATGGGCCGCGGTCGTTGACGCGCACCGTGACGGATTGTTCGTTGCGGAGGTAGGTGACTTTTATTTTTGTGTTAAAGGGGAGTGTCTTGTGCGCGGCGGTGTAGCCGTCTTTGCGATACTTTTCGCCGGCGGAGGTTCCGCGTCCTTCGAAGAAATCGCTGTAGTAGGTTCCCCGTCCGAAGAAGTGGCCGGGTTCGCGGGTGCGGATCGCACGGTAGACCAGATCGGCAAACTCACCGCGGGTCACCTGGTCTGCAGGATAGATGAGCATTTTGGTGCTGTAGGTGAGCATCGTTCGGCTGTTTGCTGCCTCGATGTACGGCGCGAACCACTCGGTTCCTTTCATATCCTTGAATGAGCTTTTGCTGTTGGTAGGAAGGGTGAGTTTTGGACTTTTTATCTGCTCGGCGACAATCACCATCTTGATCGCCTCGGCTCGGTTGATTGTTTGGTTTGGTTTAAATTCCTCATTTTTGTAGCCCTTGATAATTTTCTTCTCTGCCATGTGACTGATGGTTTCATGTGCCCAGTGATCTTGTGGAACATCAGAAAATCTCGTGGTCGTGTCAGATTTTGTTTCTTCATCCAAGAGTGCGCGTTCGAGCATCGTTGCGGCTTCGGCGCGAGTGATCAGTTTTTTTGGTTGAAACATGCCGTTTTCGTAGCCATCGATCAGGCCTTGTGTATGAAGATATTTGAGTTGTACGAGATACGGAGAGCCGATGGTAATATCGGAGAAGAATACTTTCTTTTCCTCTTCCACCGGAAGAGTTCCTGCAGAAACGATCGCAGAAATGGTGGTGGACAGCAAGAGAACGCCGAGGAGCATCCAGGGTTTCGGGGCCATGTTTGTGGTCATAGAGAAATACTACTCTTCGATGAGAACTTTGGAACGGATGGTGACTTGTCGAACATCGCCCTCGCCCTGGCTGATGGTCTCGAGATCCTGGTACTCAGGCTTGGTAAAATGCATGTGGATGAGACGTCGGAAGTATGGTGACATCGGCGGAAGTGACTGATTTTTTCGGGTTTTTCGGACGATCTCGGCTTTTTGTTCGGCGATCATGATGACATTTTCTTCCTGACGTCGTCGGTAATTTTCTATATCGAGCACAAAAGAAAAATTTTCTTCGTTTGGTGCGAGCTTTTTCGTCTCGGCGTTTTTGTCGATCTGTCTCCACAGGATGAGTTTGACGGCGTGCTGAAGGGCGATGAGGTTTTCACCGTGGTGGCCGATAATCTGATTGGCATTTTCTGCCTCGATGTTCACTCGGAAGGTTCCGTTTTCTTCTTTGGTCAGTTCGACATTCGTCATCTCGATGCCGAGATGCTTCATGAATTCTTCTAGCGTCTGCAGAATCATTCGTTCGAGTTCCATGGGAAGTAAATAAAGATGTAGGTGTAAGTATAGCAGGTTTTTTAGACCGTGATAATGCGCTTTGCGGAGTTGTTATCTTGACCTGAAGATCCGCCAGTCTGTTTGTTTACATAGGCCTGTTGTCCGATACCGAAGAGTGTCGAGGTCGCCCAATAGAGACCAACACCCGCAGGAACGGAGGCGGTGAAGAGCGCGATCATCACCGGCATGACGTAAATCATCATACTGTTTGCGATTTCCATTTCTGATTTTTTGGCTCCTGGAGCTGCTTTTTTCAGGGTCATCTTCATCTGGACGAATTGCAAAAGGCCGACGATAAGTGGAAGGACGATGGTGTTTCTCGTCGTGAGCTCGAGAATTCCGAAGAAATTCGTGTGAATATCACTGAGCGATACGCTGATGAATCCTGGATAGAGAAGGTAGGCGTTGTCTGGGTTTAGGCCGGTCTGCACCACATAAAAGAGGGCAATTAATACCGGGAACTGAATCAAGATTGGCAGACAGCTTCCGAATGGATTCACTTTATTGTCTTTCCAGAGCGCCATGGTTTCCACGGAGATCATCTGTTGATTTCCTTTGTGCTTTTCCTTGATGGCCTCGAGTTTCGGCTGAAGCTCCTGCATTTTTTTCTGTGACTTGAGCGCTTTTTGAGACGGTGCGAGGAGAAGAAGTCGGATGAGAATCGTCAGCGCAATAATGGCAAACCCGAGGTCGTGACCTGGAATTTTCGCGGTGAGGAACACGAGTACGTTATAGATAGGCTGGTAGAAGACGCTGGTCCACAGTGTTCTCCAGATGCTTGGATTGACGATGGTGAACTCAGGGGACTCAACTGTTTTTTCGGTGGCGTCTTCGACGCCTGCCGCTGCAGGAAGTTTTATACTTACTTTATATCGTCCGTTTTCGCCGAAGAGGGCGTGATTCCAGTTTGCATAGTCGATCACGAGCTTGCTTTTGGCTTTTACAGTGAGTGTTTTCTCGGTTGCGTCGCAGGTTACCTCTGGTCGTGCTTCGACCTTTCCCCACTGATTATTGGTATACTTCATGACCTCAAGTGGCTCGCTTGGGCAGTCGTTTGGAATGGTGAAGTCCTTATCGGTGTTGTTTTCCAGAGATGCGGTGACGTTTGCTCCGCGACCATACTCGTCATCGCTCATGACGATTTTTACCGGCGCCTCTGTTCCACTCGTATCCTTAGATGGTCCGGCGAAGTAGCTGAAGGCGGCGTTTACCACCAAAAAGATGGCGAGAAAGGTGAGAACGTTGCGGAGGATTTTTTTAGCCATGGAGTGACAATAATGGAGTGAGGGATTGTTCGAGAATTTCTCGACGTTTCTTTTGAGGTTGTTCGATGAGTTTCGGCGTGATCGTTACGGCGTAGTCCCGATGAGTTCTGAACTTTTCCAGATATTTCTGAAGGACTCCATACGTCAGTCTTCGTATTCGGTTTCGCTCGATGCTCGTCATTTTCACCGTTTTCGTAAAAATAATACAGAAGCGTGCTCTTGGTATATTTGTCGGTCGGGTCCGGAAGAAGACAAATGGAGTACGAAAACCCTCACCTTGCTTAAAAAGTAACTCAATGTCTTTTTTGCTGAGGCGGTGGTCTTTTGCGAGCATGTTAGACAGTAAGTCGCTTTCTTCCTTTTGCGCGTCGAGCAGAGAGGACCTTTCGGCCACCTACTGATCGTGAACGCTTCAAGAAGCCGTGTGTTCGAGCTCGTTTTCGCTTTTTAAGTTTAGACAGCATGATAAAAGAGTTTATGGCTTGCGAATATGCGGCGTAAGCTTATCTTGGATTTCTGGCAGTGTCAACGAATTATGTTGAATTACTGCGGATGGCTGTGTATAGTTTCTCCGTATGATTCTCAAGGCAAATTATGAATTTCTCTTTGTAGGACGAGATGAAGGAAGCTTTCTCGAGAATTACACGTACGAAGTTCAGGAAAATAGGGGGGCAGCCGGTCAGGTTTTCCTCTGTTTAGAGATTCAAAATAACGCTTCTGAGGCTGAGGTTATCGGAGAGGCGATTTTTCAGGAGCTTAAAACGATTTTTTTTGAGGAGATGGCCCTTGAGGGCTATTTGCGCTTTGAAAATGCCTTGAAGGGTATCAATCGACGACTTCATGACTTCCGTAAGGGAAAGCTGAATAAGCACATTGGTGTGATGCACGCGGTGGTCGGAGCGGTTGAGCACGGAGCCCTCTATGTGAGCCAGTGCGGCGACAGTGAGGCGTACCTTATACGGAAGCGTTTCGTGAGCATCGTCAGTGAGGGACTCTCTGATCCCCATAATAAAGAGGGCGATCTTTTTACGAGTATTGCCAATGGTGAGCTCGAGCCCGGGGACTTTGTCCTGTTTTCAACGACTCGTCTGCTTCGGTATATTACCAAAATTGATCTCTCCCGTATGGTCATCTCGAGTAATGTGGCTCGTACGTTGTCAGATCTTCGTGACGCGTTGTCGAGTGAAATTCTTGGACGAATTGGCCTCATCGGTATTGGGACAACCCTCGTCACTGAGGAGGCACTGATTGCTGAGCTGGCCTCGAGTAGTACCTTGGCAGAGGATGAATTAGATCCCCTAGATGATGAACCCGTGGGTCGATTGGCTGAAAAAAAGTATACGTCTCGGACCTACTTGCCGCGGGGTGCGATATTTGGCCCAGTTTTTCAGCAGGCTCGAAAGTATGGTGGCCTCCTTGTCCAGAAGGTTCAAGGTGCCGATCTTTTTTCCAAGACGGGACCACTTCGACGTTTTGGTGCTGAATTTCAGTATCGTCTGAGTCAGGATAAGGGTTTGACTAAGGATAAGATTCTTGTTGCGTTCGTGGGAATTATTCTCCTCCTTCTTCTTGGTATCTGGTTTGTTCGAGGAAGTCAGGTTCGAAATGCTGAGCTCCTCTCTCTTGATACGAAACTTCAGGAGTCCCGACAGATGGTAAGTGACGCCGAGAGTAGGGGATTAACTGATAAGACGGCAGCGGGCGTCATTCTTGATGCTGCTGAAACGAAGGCGAAAGAGGTTCTGAATACATCTCATCACCGCGCGAAAGCACTCGAAATTCTTTCTCAAATTCAAAAAACCCGTGAACTTCTCGATAATATTCGACGTGTTTCGGATGCGAAGGTGGTTGTGGATCTTTCTAGTGGTGGCGTCAGTAATGCGCTTGGTATGGTTGCTGGTAAAGATCGATTCTTCGTGTACGAGGCCCAGAAGATGGTTGAAGTGGTGCTCGATAAGGTTCAAAAACCTCTCGAGTTTGAGGCGAATGATCCCGTGATCTCTTCTGTCTATTTTGATGAAAAAGAGGTCCCCGTATTCTTCTCAAAGAGTGGTAAGGTGTATGAACTTGTGAATGGTTCAATTCGTCCAATGGCTGCGCAGGAAGGCTCATTCCGAAAGGGTGTCCAGATGACCGATTGGGGAAGCCGTATTTATATTCTTGATCCTGGATCTGACCAAATTTGGAGATATCCTTACGTGAAGAGCCGTGGCTCGTTCGGTACGGCCGAGGGTTACAAAACGGCAGGTGATGTGAAAAATGGCGTCGCCTTGACGATCGACTCGAGCGTCTTTGTGGTGAATAGTGACGGTTCTTTGAGCCGATTTTATGGTGGAGTGAAGCAGCCGCTTCAGATTGATCGTGCGCCGTTTACCCCTATGGTTGGTCCGACGCGTGTCTACACTGATGCTGAGATGACCTCACTGTTTGTGGTCGATAGTGCTGGCGGAAAGGTGTTTGTGTACTATAAGGATCCGAAGACCGAGCATCTGGTCTATATGCAGCAGATTGTGATCGATGGCCTGAAAGATATCCGAGACGTTTCATTCGACAAGAGTACGAGCCGGTTGCATATTCTTGGCGCGAATAAGATTTACGAGGTACAGATGTAATGCTATCTGAAAATTAGATTCTCGTAGGCCTTTTCAAATTCGGCGGTTACGGTGCTGATGGCGTATTTTTTGGCGAGGTGGAGAGACTCGAGTGACATTTTTTTGGCGAGCTCGGGTGAGTTGATAATCGTGAGAATATTTCGGGCGATCTCTTTGGCGTTGGCGGTCTTACACGGAAGACCGTTTCCCTTGATCAGTTCTGCGATACCGCGTTTTGCGACACCGACGACAGGCAGTCCGTATGACATGCCCTCCACGATCGAGAGTCCCTGAGTTTCTGAGGTGGATGCGGTGATAAAGATGCCCGCGTTCGTGTAGATATTTGAGTTGAGGAGTTTTTCGAATGGAATTTTTCCTTTGAAGATCACCTGTTTTTCAAGTTTCTGCTCGGTGACGACCGCTCGTAACTTTTTTTCATACGGTCCGTCGCCCACAATCATCAGTTTAAAGGCCGGTTTTTTTTTGTGGACGAGACCGAAGGCCTTCACGAGAATATCCAGATTTTTTTCCTTACTGAGACGTCCGACATAGAGAAGTGTTTTACTGGTGTGGTGTTGCGTTAGCGCTGAGCGAGGAAGCGTTGGCGGACGAATGCCATTGGAGATTGTTTGTGTTGGTCGTTTGATTTTGTAATGTATGAGCATTTTTCTCGTCTCTTCGGTTGGGGTTGTGACGAGATCGGCACTGTTGTAATACATGTTTGCGTACTTCCAGCCGAGCTTGACGAGCATTTTCTCAACGGTGTTTCCCATCATATTCAGGCCAATAACTTTGAGATACTCTGGTTCCATAAAGTAGGTATGGAAGGTTCCGACGATTGGTTTTTTGAGCATTTTTGCGGCGAGAATTCCGGCGGCACCCATGAAAAGTGGCGTGTGAAAGTGCACGATATCAATCTTGTCTTTCATGAGCTGATAGACCGTGTTCGGATAAAAGGGGAGTCCGAGCTTAATATCCGGGTAGAGGAGACTTGGGATAGAGTTGCAGTATGAGACCTCAATGCCTTCTAGTTTTTTCTTGGTGAGGCGACCTTTTTTTATTGATGGGGTGAATATTTTAACGTAGTGGCCCCGCTTTACGAGTTCTTTACTGAGGAGCAGAATCGATGAGGCAACTCCATTAATAGAAGGGGGAAAGACGTCGGTGAACATGGCGATGCGCATGCGGGTATCTTACAGGGTTTTGTAGATTTCTAGAAGTTCTCGTGCGGTCGTGGTGCTGTCGTAGCGTTTGGCGATTCCTCCGGACTTCGTCCTATATTCGTTGTAATGTTGTGTGTCTTTTTTGAGTCGTATAATTTCGTCGGTGAATGTACTATCGGTTGCTTTTATGTAGTTGTCGCCAAAAATCGGACGGTAGAGATCGATGTCACGGAGAATAATGGGAAGTCCAGCGGCTGCCGCTTCCAGAATGCTGAATGGAAAATTTTCCTGATACGATGGAAAGAAAAGCACGTCGCCGGCGCTGTAGTAGGCCGGCATTTCTTCGTACGGGACGATGCCAGGAAAGATCACATTTTTCGGTGCGTTCTTCATGAGATTTTCCATGGCGACGTGGTCGGCCGCGAGTTTTTTGAACGGCATACCGCCGATCCAGATGAAGGTAACATCAGGCAAATCGTGAGCGGTGTTAACGAAACTCTCAATCCCTTTTCTTGGCTGGATCTGGCCAGTATTCATGACGACGAACTCTTTTGGTTTGAGGTGGAGTTTGGTTCGGATTTTTTTACGGTCTTCATCGCTGTGTTTGAATTTTTCTGGGTTGACGCTATTCGGGATGAAGAAGATTTTTTTGTCGATATGCATCTTTTCCAGCTCTTTTTTTACATCTGGTGAAACTGCAATAATGGCATTTGCCAGTCCATAAAAGAACTTCAGATACCGTCGTGCCAGCGGGAGCCAGTATCTGCTTCCGACGATGCTTCCGACGAATGAGTCCGGAATCACGTGTGCGGTGATCACGAGCTTTTTGTATTTTTTTCTGTTTCTGAGAATTTTAGTGAGCGCGTACGGACCGATTGTGTGCACGTGCATGATATCGCATGGTTCGTTGGAGTTGGTGAGCACATTGAGCCCAATTTTTTTGAACGCCTCAACCGCCTCAACAAACGCCGTATGGACTCCATGTCCCTGTACCGTAAAAGGCGTCTCCGAAATAATGTTGATGGTAAGCTTCATCGGTGATTAGATGCTGTGGGTCTTGCTTGCTTCAGGATCCTTGAATGGGGTGACTTCTGCCTGTTCAACTTCAATGCCTTTCGATTTGAAAATATCGAACTGTTCCATAACGATTGGATATCCTTCCTGGTAGACGACACGCGTGACGCCGGCGATGGCGACCATGCTTGCGCAGATGCGGCACGGGTGTTTGGTGACGTAGAGGGTGGAGCCTTTCAGGGAAATGCCGTCGGCGGCTGCCAGGGCGAGACACCACTGTTCGGCGCAGACACCATAGCAGATTTCTCGCTGGTGGCCCGATGGAATATTCATGATATTACGGATGCAGCCAATCTTGCTGCAGTTGTACTCTTGGTGCCAGTCGTTGTTGTGCTGCACGAGGACTTTTCCGTTTCGGGCAAAAAGCGCGCTAATTTTGGCACGCAGACACTTAGCCTTCGGTTCTTCTTTGTCCAGGAGCTCGAGAAATTTTCTGTCTTCAGGGGTGATCATCGGCTGTATTGTAGCACGTCTAACCGTGCTATCAAATCAAGGCTTTTTACTTCACCAACCAAGGATATACCACAGCAATCCGATTCACCATGTTTTCGGGTTTGAAGATGCCGATTTCGGTGATGACGCCGGTGATGATGTCGGGGGAGATGACCTCGAAGGCTGGGTTGAAGATTTTGACGCCCTTTGGCGCGTCTTCCCAGACTTCTTTTGGATCGCGCTCTTCGATAGTTTCGTCGAAGCCATAGACCGTTTCTGGATTGAACTTCCAGCTGTTCGTGCAGCAGTAGACGGGGATGCGTGCCTTGTTGCAAAACTCGGCGAGGGCCTCCGTTCCGATTTTATTGATCGTTTTTCCTTCACTGGAAAGTGAGTCGCAGCCGTAGAGAAAAATGTCTGCTTTTTTCATGGCGGTGCGGCCGGCGCTGTCGACCATGTGGACGACTTTTATACCTGCTTTTGCCAGGGCGGTAGCGGTTTTTCGTCCCTGATATCGTGGGCGGGTTTCGGTGTTGTAGACGGTGAATTTCTTACCCTGTCGATGTGCCTCGATGAGAATACTTTCAACGGTTGATGAGTGGCAGTGGGTGAAAACGATCATGCCATCGAGAATTTTCTTGGCGCCGTACTCAGCCATTTTTTTCTGAGAATCTTCGAAGTGTTTTTTGACGGTTTCTGCGCAGTGCTTGTCTTTTTTGAAATTCGCCATGCAGTAATTCAGAGAATTTCTGAGCGCTGGTTCGGTGGCTCGTGCCTCGACGAGTTCCTTGTAGGCCTTCTGAATTTTCTTCGGATCTTTGGTAGCGGCCATCACCTGGGAAAGCGCATCGACGGCGGCGATGGCGATTCGTTCGGCGCCCTGGATGGTGAGTTCCTTGATGCCTTTGACGATCTCGGCGTGGGTCATTTTGTGGGTCGCGTGTGGTGTTTTCATGGTATTAATTAATCGTGTAAACGTTTCGTCCCGACTCCTCGATGGCGTTATGCAGACGCTCTTTGTTTTCGGCGTAAATAGTGTAAAGGGTGTCGCCCTTGACGACGCGGTCACCGAGATTTTTGTTGATGGCGATACCGGCTCCTGAGTTCTTTGGAGCGCCTGCGACGCGGGCAACGTGTGAGATGAGCTTGTTGTCGATGGCGGTAATTTTTCCGGATTTTTTTGCGATTGCCGCATACGTGAGTTTTCCGACGGGTGGGAGTTTTTTGCGGCCCTGAGCGTCAATAATGTCATTCATTTTTTTGAGGGCCGCGCCTGAGGCGAGCAGCGAAGCTGCGAGCTTTCCCCCCTGGCCTTTTTTCGATTTTCCACAGAGCTCGAGAAGTTCACCTGCCATATAGATGGCTTTTTTTCGAAGATCAGCTGGTGCATTTTTATCATTTTCCAGTACCTGCATGACGTCGATAGCCTCGAGAACTGGGCCGATTCCACGGCCGATTGGCGCGTTTCCTTCCGTCGCGATGACCTTTACGGTCATGCCGAGCATTTTTCCAAGTCGCTCGAAGTCTTTTTTCAATTCGTTCGCTTTCTGGAGTGTTTTGGTCTTTACCTGAGGACCATATGGGATATCGATCAATACATGCGTCGAACCGACGGCGTATTTCTTTGCCATAATTGATGCGAGCATCATGCCTTTTGGATCGAGGCTCATTGGATGACGAACACGAATGAGTCGGTCGTCTGCAGCGGCGAGATCGACGCCTCCTCCCCACGTGATGAATGCGCCAACTTTCTCGAGAATTTTTTTCAACTTCTTTGCGTCGTTTGTCACGTTACACAGGACCTCCATCGTATCAGCCGTACCGGATGGCGAGGTGATCGCACGGGATGATGTTTTTGGAATCGTAATACCCGCAGCCGCGATAATCGGAATGACAATCATCGTGGTTCGATTGCCTGGAACACCACCGATACAGTGCTTGTCAGCGACGATTTTTTTATTCACCTTAATGCGGTTTCCGTGCTCGGCAATTGACTTTGTGAGGTTGGTGGTTTCTTCATCTGAGAGACCATGAATGTAGCAGGCAGAGACGAAGTAGGTCATTTCAACATCAGAGAGGTCGTCGTTTACAATGTCCTTGACGATCGCATCAATTTTTTCTTTGTTCAACTCAACCCCCTCGAGTTTCTCTCGAATATACATATTGGCCGCCGGCTTTTCTGCGAGCGATACCGATAGTTTGTCACCGTGTTTGGCACCTAATCGGTTCCATGTCTCAATGTAGAGTCCTGCTTCATTATCTTTGAACTCACCATTTTCTGTCACATCGATGATACACGTTATTCGCTTGCTCCCATTTTTTACCGAAAGACGATCGCCCGGCTGCACATCTATCATGTGTGCCGTTCGCTGATTTATCACCATGATAAACTTGTTTCCTACTTTAATTGGAATTTTGCGGGCTTTGAGAATCATGAGAAAGGGGTGTTATATGTGTTTTGATGGATTTTTTACTTCCTTTTATTATACCAGATTCTTGAGCTTTGAGCAATGCTTCACTTGAAGCTGAATAGGGTTTCCCATGAACTTCTTCGCTCCGTCAAGAAAAAGTTGTTGGATAAACTGCTCAGAGTCACTATGATATCTCCGATCGCAGTCAGAGGTTCCCTAACTCAATTTCTATGTTTGATGGCCCGAAAGGTGGTCCTCAGGCGCCTTACGAAGGCGTACAGGATCCTGTTTTTTCTCGTAGCGTTCCTCCTACTCGACGTCTTAAGGTAATGGATGTTATCGAAGGAGCTGCTAATCGTTTTTTGTCTGCCGTTGAGGTTGCTGGCCCTCAAGGTGTGCCCGATTTGACCAAAGTGACTGGTTTTCTTAATAGAGAGGGCATCATATACAACCTGTCTGATGTTGTTCATGTTATGGTTAATATTGTTTTGCAGGAGCTCCGGTCGGAGCCGACTGAACATGTGGAATCTGCGATACAGACTCTTTTGGAATTATATAAGGTTACTGCGATAACTCATATGAAATTTCGACACACGGTTCCCGAGATAGCACTTTAACTTCTAACTTCCTTTCTTTATGGATCTAGGTACTTCACATGTGTCTCATAGTGATGCCGTACAAGATGGTAGGATGGTTGGTCCTGAAATAAGGGGAGATGTAGAGAGCCTCGTTCTTCCTCAAGATGCAAACCAATTTCATCGAATTCTTCGGACGGCATTTCTTGATCCTGGATGGAAGTCATTTACATTTCATGTGGCGCCTCGTTTCAACCCTGCTGAGTTCGGTATTGATACAAAAAATTTGTCCCCAGCTCCTTATATTGAACAGGCAAGGCAGGCGTATCTGTTTTTTCTTGCCTATATTGAACATCATCCGATGCCAATTGCCGAGAAAAATCTGCGTATTCAATGGATTCATAATGCTGCGATCAATCTATCTTCGCAAATCATGGATCTGTTTACTGTACAGGACACGATGGTTTCTACAAGAGTGGAGCTCGATGCTGTTACCTCTCCTGCCGACTATCGACCAGGTGATGACGGGTAGTTGTTTTATTATTTGCTTGCAATACTTTCCCCCGCGAGTCGTCCGGTGGCCCATGAGGCCTGGAGGTTGAAGCCCCCCGTGAATCCGTCGATGTCGAGAATTTCTCCGGCGAAGTAGAGGTTTGGCTGGAGTTTTGACTCCATGGTATTTGTGTTTACTTCTGAGGTTGGCACGCCACCTGCCGTGACAAATTCGTCACCAGGAGTTCTATTGATGATCGTGAGTGGTAGGGCGTGAAGGAGCTGGAGAATGCGGGTTTTGAGCTCTTTGGTGAGCTGTCCCGTCGAAAGATCTGGTGGTGCTTGCGCAAGGTCGATGAAAATATCGCACATGGATTTCGGGAGAAATATATCGAGAAAATTGATGAGTTGTTTTTTTCCGTGCGTGTTGGCGAGATTCTGGAAACGTGCTGCCAGTTCTTCTTGTGTTTCGTCGGGAAAGAAGTTGATGGTGAGATGAAGGGGATTGCCATTGGTAGGTGTATCGTACGCGGCCATACCTGAAAGGGCGAAGATGGCTGGGCCCGTGATGCCTTTGTGGGTGAAGAGAAATGCGCCGGTTCTGGTGTAGGTGGCTGTTGGTGTCTTCAGGGTGAGTCCTGCTTTTTTGAATGAGACGCCAGAAATTTTTGCGGGAAATTTTTCGACGGTGATGTATGAACTCAGTGATGGAGCGAGTTCGGTAATGGTGTGATTCAGCGCTTTGGCAAAGGCATATCCGTCGCCCGTTGATCCGGTGTGGCGATAGGCGTTTCCACCGGTGGTGATAATGAGGGTGTCGAAATCTTCGTGTCCGGTCTGCCCCCAAGAGGCGAGCTTGCTAGCTCGAGTATGCAGACGGAATATATTGCTTACTTTTTCTATCGAGGTGATATTGGTGTTCAGATGTATTTTTGCGTTGTTGATCTTGAGGGTTCGTTCGAGAGCGCCGACGATATCTTTTCCGTTATCCGATATTGGAAAAACTCGTAGATCCTCTTCTGTTTTGAGTGGAACGCCATGCGACTCGAACCAGTCTATTACCGACTGCGGCGGGCATCGAAACAACGCCGACATGAGAAATTTGGCACCGCGTGGGTAGTTGGTGAGTAGTTGCTCGATGTCGTGACGACGGTTCGTCAGCGCTGATCCGGTGGTGACATTGCATCGTCCGCCGCCACTAATAATAACTTTTGCCCCGAGGTAGGAGTTTTTTTCGAAAAGATGGATCTCCATATTTGATGCGGTTGGTGACTCCGCGAGCGTGGCTGCTGCCATAAGCCCTGCTGCCCCTCCACCGATGATGGCTATACGAGTCGTTGTTTGTTTCACGAAGCTATTTTACGGTATTTTCCTTTAGGCATAAAGCTTTGTTGCGCATTTTCCAATTTTATGTTATAATTTACTCAAATAAAAATATATCATGGAAGGACATCCAAAAAACAAATATCTCATTGGGGTTATCGGGCTCATTGCTGTAATTATCATTGCCCTGGTCGCATCTGGTGCACCGGTAAAATTTTTTAAAGGCGAGTTTGACTTTGAATCTCGCGATTTTCAGCGAGATATCGATATTCCTTTGGGGTTGGAAGACCTTCGTAATGATAGACTTGATAACGTTGCGCAGATGCGCGATACGGATGCCGATTGGCAGCGAAAAATTTCTGATAATCCATATCCTCCTACCGATCTCATAACTTCGAGTGCAGAGGATGACGCGAAGAAAGAAGAAGAAAAACAAAAAGCAGAAGCAGAAAAACTTGAGAGTTTATCGAAGACCATCCTCTCTGTTTCTCCATCGAAAGTCATGCTTTCTACTGCTGAGGCTACAACTTCGAGTATCACTCCGCAACAGTCACTGAGTGCTAATCAATACACCCTCTGTGCGAGTGGCCCAAGTGATGTCACGATTGGAAATGTGAAATTTATGTCGCAAGGATCTGATCACTCAAGCGTTGGCCTTCTTCAAATCACTGGCAAACCCGACTCTCTCAATGTCGCTATTCATCAAGACTGGTCTGGAGACTTCATGACCATCGACAACTATCTCCTTCTTGCGAATAGCTGCGTTGAAGTTGGCATGCGCCTTACCAGTGTCGATGCCAAAGCTGAGTGGCAGCGAATCTCCTTAGTAGGCGTCAAAGCTAATGTTAAGGTTCAATATAATAATCAGGCAAATGACTGGCTTGGAAACAATAACGAAACATTGATTGTCGGTACCCATATTGCCTTCAAGCCAGATAAAAAAATATTCATTACCAACGTTGATAAGCCGAAAAATAAGACATATAAAGCAAACGCTACGGGAAGTGACTTTCTCTATGGCAGTTATGCCATCTATACACCGAATACTGGAAAAGCTTCGGTCTCTTCCGTGAAGCTCTCTCTTGTGACGAAGGATTACGAGTCGATGACGTTTAAAATTAAGGCCTCAACTCCAAAACCATATCTCTGGTATACAAATAATCTCGGCAGCTATGCCTGGGATTCCGATACCTCTTCCTCAGGCACTCCCGCTCCTGCAGATCAGAGTATTACCATGAAAGCTGGCGAAGAAATAACTATCCCTCTAAATGTCAATCTTTCATATGGGCAGGTGACAGTGCTTAAGATTCTCTCTGTTGGATCCACTCCGGCTACTAAGGGTAATTTTTACTTCAAAGTTGTTGATGTTGTTACTGATGGGTCATTGGATACTAATCTTGCAACCCTTGATACAACGATAATTTCAATTGTTGATAACCTGACAGCCGCTGCGTTTATTTACCCTCACCCCAGCAAAGGCAGCAAGCAATGGATCGATTCTACTGACGCTCAAAATAGCATAAACAAAGAGGGATCCTATAAAATTGCTTATATTAAAACAAGTGTATCTGGGACTGATTCAAACAACATTATCGTTAAAGACCTTTCCATTAAATTTGATGGAACATTTAAGGAACCTCTTAAGCTCAAGTTTTTTAATAATAACGTCCTTATTGCTACAGAGTTAGTTTCCAAGGGAGATGTGGTTACACTGAGCGATTTCTTCCTCTTGGACCTTTACATTAAGGCTGAAAATATCCCTGGAGATCCCAAATTTATCCACCATATTAAGCCAAAAATTACTAACCTTGTTCAAGTCTTCAATACTGATATAGATGGTTACAAGAAAGGCCAATCCATTCCTCAATTTATTCAGGAGTGGGATTTCGATAAGGAAATGTGGGTTAATAAGTCTGCTATCTTCCCTTTTTCCTTTGGTATCGTATCTATTGGTCCAACCACCCTCAATTTTATCGATATAGGGGGAAGTGGAGGTTCGGGTGCCTCAAAGCTTGTCACTATTGCAAATCTTCCGAAGGGCAAAACCTCTGGTTTCACGATGAATACGGCGTACTTCCTTGCGCAGGGAGATGTAAAAATTCACGGAGTTACCTACAAACATCTTGCTCGTGACACGTCCCCGTTCAAAGATATTAAACTTCAAAGATCAGATGCAAATGTTTATTTGAAATCTGCCGACTGGACAAAAGAGAACTCAATATTCACGCCAAGCACTCCATTTATTCACGGCAATGAAGAAACTTGGTCCTATGAACTTGTTGCGCTGGATCCTGCTGAGCCAGTCGAGGATATTTGGTTCGACCTTATTCAAATTGATGCAAAAACTCCTGGAGGTACTCTCGTTCCCGTGTTTGTAAAGTCTCTACCCCTTGGACAAAACCCCGTGAAAGGCCCTGTTTACATTTTCAAATAATATGAATACTTTTTCTCGAAAATATCTCATTCTTGGTTCAATTGTTTTTGTCATCATTGCTGCGCTAACGGTCAATGGTACCAATCTGCTTGGACAATTTGATATCATTGAGTCAAAAGATCTCCGAGCTCAGAGAAATGATGAGGCTGCCATGAAACGGCTTGCACAGGATCTCAATAAGGATACACTTCGAAATGTCTATGGAGGACTCATCGATACCCCCGACTCGCTTATGATTACCAAAGAAGGTCCAAAGTCCTATACTTATACTCCAGAGCAAGTTACCGCTGTTTCTAAAGATAAAAAGTCACTTCTTACACAGTTTACATTTTGCGCTTCGGGGAAAAAAGCATCTACCATTACTGGAATTAAATTCCAGATGTTTGCAAAAGCGAATTTTTCGTTCATTCCGTATCTCGATTCACAGCAGCTCTGGAAGAGCGAAATTACGGATATGCTTCAAGGTAAGTATAATACTGGTGGATATCAGCAGAAAATATATGACATTATTCTCGATAAGCCGGTCAGCATCGAACCTGGCAACTGCCGAAAGTTCAATCTCATGGCAACGAGCATAAAACCTGGAGGTAAGTGGATTATTCCTGTCATCCTTGGCGTAGGAAGCAACACACCTGTCTACTTCTCTCAAACAAGTCTCACTGACACCTGGATAAAACAACAGTTAACCGGGAAGAATGCCAATAGTGATTATGGTCTTGGAGTTCTCACGCTTTTCACGGCAAAACCGGGCCCTTTTCTTATCGAATATCAGGCTCCATCCATCCAGGCATACGAGCTTAAGCCTAAGGATAATCCTCCTTTTGTTAACCTCTCGTTTTACGGAAACAACATGTATGCTCATGCATATCAGCTTGATAGTTTTGATATCGAGCTCAAGACGAATGCCTCAAAACCCGTAAAAATGAAACTTTATTCGACGGTAATTACTTCGAACGATCTCCAGTTTGATTATGGAGATGATATGCTCACACTTCCAGTGAAGCAGATTATTCTCCAGCCGAATACGCCAACGACTATCCCCATGAATATCAAGCTCGATACGATGACTGATTTTTTGGCAAACATTAACCTCGACCTTCCCCTTGATAGCGCAACATACACTCTCAAAATTACTAATATCAAAGGTAATGGTGCGGTGATAGCTGAAAAGTCTGACCAGTCACAAACTCCTTTTGTTTCTAGTATTCTTGGAACGATTCAGCTCGATGTTTCTGGTAAGCCACAGCCTCTATTCCCACCAGATTACAAAATTGAAGACAGCGAAGAAAACTATAAAGGTGCCGATACTGTCACTCAGTTGGCCGTCAATCTCAATGCTCTCGAGGTTAACTTCAACAGCTATGGCGGTACTCAGTCTATTGACGCCCTCAACGAGAAGCTTCCGAATAATCCAGAACCTTTGGCTGCTCTTTATCTTAAAAATTATCAGAGCACATCGTATGCCATGAAATATAATCCTCTTCCCATGTCGATGGTTTTCAAGAGCAATGCCCAAGGGCCATTCAAAATACGTGCTCATTTTTCTTCTTCGAATTCACTTCAGAATGATAAGCCTCAGGATATTGTCGTGATGCCTCAAACACCCTTTACTCTTCAACTTCCGGCATTTACTAATGGGCTTAATGTTTATTTTTCTCTCTTAGAGCTTCCGAAGTCGCTAAAATCTTCTTATTACATCCAGCCCGTCATCAACTCACTTTCGGTGAACTATGGTAAAGACTTCACTGTCGTTCAGGATGGCAAAAGTATTCCTATTAAATCTGGTATGCCAGCTCCTCTCATGACATTCACTCCGGCTTCTAAAACTTCAAAGCCTATTACCCTTCCTCTCGTATTTAATGACACTGTCTTTACTCAGTCAGGCATCTTTGAGACATCCTCAAATAATATTCCACCGCCTTATACAAAAATTGTTGATCTCGATACGATGAAGCCAGGCGAGTATGTCGAGATGAATCAGTTCTGTCTCGTGCCAAATGAAAATGCTCAAATTACTGAGATAACTTTTGACCATCTAGTTCGTGAGCAATCACCTTTTAAGACTGTAAAGATCGATACTTCGAGTGGACTCTCTGTCCTGCTTGAAAAGGCTGGATGGAGCAAGCATACGGCCATATTTCCTATGAGCTCCAATGTTGATATGTATGCTGGTAGCACTACGTGCTTCTCACTGAAGGCACAGGGTGTCATCGACGACTCACTTGACGATGCCTTCTTTGACCTTATGAAGATTAAGGCCATCAATGCTCAAGGAAAGCCAGTGAAAACCATTCTCCAGAAGGGCGGAGAACTTTCACCTGATAATCCGCTTAAGGGAACGCATTTCGACTTCCTTTAAGCTGATGAACTCTTTTGCTTTCATTGCGATATGCAGCTCTTCCTGGGTGTGAATAATGAATGTCTTGAATTTGGTGAGGTGCGCGAGTTTTTTGAGGATGTCTTTTTGAAGGTAGGTGGCATTTTCACCGACGCCAGCGGTGAAGACGAGTGCGTCGAGGCCACCAAGAACGGTGGTGTAGCCGCCGATATATTTGGCGATTCGGTCGATGTAGATATTGTAGGCGAGCTGCGTTGCGGGATTATTTTTTAGATTGCCGGCACGAATGTCGCGCATGTCACCTGAGACTCCAGAGAGCCCTTTGAGACCGGACTCGCGGTTGAGAAGGTCGATGACTTTTTCGGGTGTGATCTTGAGTTTTTTCGCGAGGTAGGGGACGAGTGCCGGATCGATATTTCCGGAGCGTGTTCCCATGGGAATGCCTTCGAGTGGCGTGAAACCCATGCTGGTATCGAGTGCTTTTCCGTTGATTGATGCGGTAATACTGCAACCGTTTCCGAGATGGCAAGAGATGACTCGAGTGTTTTTCGCGCTTCCGAGCCTGAGAAATCCGCGAAGTTTTTTGACCGCGATCTGTGTGACGTATTCGTGACTGATGCCGTGAAAGCCGTAGCGTCGGACGCCGAATTTTTCGTGCCATTCGATCGGAACGGGGTAGAGATAGGCGTGAATCGGTAAGTCTTTGTAGTAGCCGGTATCGAATATGGCGATCTGTGGAAGTTTTTTGAATATCTTTTGTGCTGCCTTGATACCTTCGACGTTTGGAGGATTGTGAAGTGGGGCAAGTGCGTAGAGTTTCGTGAGTTCTGTGAGAACTTTTGCGTTGATGATCGTTGGCTCATAGTAGGTCTCTCCACCGTGAACGACACGGTGAGCGATCGCTTCGATTTTCTGATTCTTGAAAATTTTCTGACTGAAAAGAAACTCGCAGGTGAGTGATACGGCTTGCGAGATGGTTTTGATTTTTGGCTTGGTGGTGAGTTTTTTCGCGCCTACTTCCATACGGAACTCACATTTCTTATGGCCGAGTCGATCGACCATTGAGGAAAATAATATTTTTTCGCGCTTGGTATCGACGAGCTGACACTTGAGGCTCGATGAGCCGGCGTTAAAGACGAGAATGAGCATGGGTGAGTGAGGTGAAGTGGCTATTGGTATTCTTTGGTGTCGTAATCTGCGGACATCGCTTCGCAGGCGGTGATGGCGGCGACATGGACAATGTCTTCCCAGTCGCATCCGCGCGAGAGGTCATTTACTGGCTTACGCAAGCCTTGAAGTATTGGACCGATGGCATCAGCTTTTGCGAGCCGTTCACAGAGTTTGTATCCGATGTTCGCACTGTTGAGGTCTGGAAATATGAGGATATTTGCATTTCCCTGCAGAGGTGAATCTGGAAATTTTCGTGCGGCAATATCTGGAACGACGGCGGCATCGAGTTGGATTTCTCCGTCGATGATCAATGATGGATCTTCTTGTTTAATCAGTTTCATGGCCTCAGGAATTTTTTGAATTGATTCGTCGGCGCTTGAGCCGTGTGTCGAAAATGAGAGCATCGCCACGCGAGGTTCGATACCGAAGCGACGGGCAGTTTGTGCCGTATCCAAGGCAATATTCGCGAGGTCACGGGCGTCCGGATTTACGATTACCGAGCAGTCGGCGAAGAGCATGAATCGCTGCTGCATGAGCATGAAAAACACACCGGATACTTTGTGAAATTTTTCTTTGGTTCCGATGATCTGGAAAATCGGTGTGAGAAAATCTGAGGAGTGCGAGGTTGCGCCTGAGACCATGCCATCAACCTCGTCGAGGTGAGTCATCATGCATCCGATGTAGTCGGGTAGTTGCATTTTTTCTCGTGCCTCTTCGATGGTCATGCCTTTTTCTTTTCGTCGTTCGTAGAGTTTTTGCGCGTAGGTTTCCATTTTTTCTTTTGAGCCTGCTGCATCTTTGTCAAAAATATCAAGATCATCAAGTGACATCTTAACCTTGTTTTTTTCTGCTATGGCTGCGATTTTTTCCTTACTCCCAATGAGTACTGGCGTGATAATTTTGTGATCGTGGAGATAATCGATCGCCTGCAGAGTGCGTGGATCATCGGTCTCCGCAAACACGATCCGTTGTGGATTTTTTTGCGCTTGATCGATAATGCGAGCGATGAGATTTTTCATTCTCTGTGCACCAATTAAAAAAACGTGCTACTGGGATTGTAACACGTTTCTATTGTATCTATGACATTGAATTTTACACCCGTTCATATACCGCGTGTAGATCATTGATGACGGCTACTTTCGTGAATTCAATGGTAGGGCCTGCATCTTTTGCAGCTCTTGCAGCAGCCTTTGCCGCCTCTTCTGCCTCGGATCGTTTTTCTCCATTTGCTCTTTGTTCTTTAAGATATTCCATTGTAATCCTACGTTGTGCATGTTGTGGCATATCTCTAAATCCTGGGGCGAATTTTTCAATACGGTCTCCGATTGTTTGGTTCTTGAGTGCGGTCACAATAAAACTATCGACAGAATCGTCAACGACCTCGCTCATACCAACGGCATAATCTTCAAATCCATGCACTACGTCCTTGTCATCTGGTTCAGCATCAAACATAGAGAGTGGTGTAAATATCTAAGGGCTAATTTTACTACTTTATTTATTTTTGTCAATAAAATGATCTGTTTTGAGGCTTGATAGCTTCTGTTTCAGGCTGCGGAACTGGAAGGGGAGATCGAACTCGAAGATCATCTGCATGGTGAGTTTGAGGAACTCGCTGCCGGTGAGGGGAGTTGGTTTCATTTCGCACTTGTTTGCAAGAATGGCCTCGCGGATGGCTTGCCAGTTTTTTTCGGCATAGACGAGTGAGAAATTTTGATCGAAGTAGGGGAGGATGTGATTGTCGGATGTGCCGATCAGGGCCTTTTTATGAAGTTTTGCAACTTCTTCTGCCTGTTTATTAAACATATTCATTTTTTCCGTGAAGAACCATGAGTACTCGATCGCATCGAAGAGATTGATATTTTCGAGAAGTTTTTCCTGGAGACAGAATCCACGTGGGTAATACGGATGCGCGGCAATGACGAGACAGTCTGGGTGGGATTTTTTATATTTTGAGAGATCGTAAAAATTATTAATTCTTTCGGCGTCTTTTGTAGCGTTGATAATGAGTACATGTCTGCGAGAAACTGTTTTTTCAATTCCGGGTACGAGTAAAATACCGAGTTTTTCGGCGTACTCTTTTATATCGTCATTGAAGAAAAAACTGTCGTGATGGGTGATAGAAACGACGTCGTAATTTTTTTCGGCAGCCATGTCGAGCATTTGCTCGGCGGTGTGCTTTGGGTGGTCAACCGGATCTTGTGCCGTGTGCACGTGGAACTGAACTTTGAGTGGTTTCATGGGAATGGGTAAGGTGTTGGTGTGAAAACTCCCTTACGATGCCATGAGCATGGAGAACTTTTTTATAACTCTTTTTTGAGGTCGTCGACGGCGTTGATGAGATTTTCGACTTTCTGAATTTTTCGTTCGACGTTCTGTTTCGTTTCTACGATGCCGGTTTGTACTTTTATTGCCTCTTTTTGTGCTCCTTGTATGACATTGGCTGTTGTCTTTTGTACATCTGTTCTCAGAGCCTCAAGCTTGCTGCAGCCACTTGCAAAAAGTGCTGTCATGATACACAAGATGAGGAGGGGTGTTTTCACGGCATGATGATACCACCGAAGATTTTTTTCGGGAAGGAAATTTTTGTGAATTTAGGAAGGGGAGAAGCACGTGACGAAGTTGTCATGTGCTCCTCCAGAACATTTTGTCCTTATACCCTACTTCTTTGGGAAAGTGGGAGTAGAGAAGTAGAGTTTTGGTCGAAGTGTCCTTCCTTGACACACATTTTCGTGGCTTTTCTCCTTAGATAAGCCCCGTGTGTCGAAATTTCCCGTTACAACTCATGACACCGAGAAGTCGTGGTGTCTCCGTCGCAACGAGAAGTTGTGGAAGAAGCTTTCCCCGTATGATTTCCGGCGCCTGGTTTGTAGTTGGCGTCAGTCCTCGCTACGGGGAAATTGGGGAACTGGTTAGTCCGACATGCCGAGGCGATGCGGATCGATGGCGCGGAGTACATCGTCGGGGATCGCGGAGAGAGAGGTGGGACCTTCCTCGCCGAAGAACGCGACAATGGCCTTCAGCAGTTCGAGGTTGAGTTCGGATGCCATCACGACGGCACCCAGAATACGGATGTCGCTGCTGGGCTGGTTGCACGCCTTGTTGACCACTTCACACATTCCGCGGTCGCAGATGAGGTCCTGGAAGTACTGGACCACTTCCTTGTCCGGGAAAGTGAAGAGCTCGATCTGCTCCTTGGTCACGTTGGGCGAATTGCCGGCGACCTTGATGCTGTTGACGATGACCCCCCAGATACGGGTGGGGTGCTCCAGGCCGATGTACCGCGGGTTGCGGAAATAGCGCTGGATAGCGGAGACCTTCGCCTCCACGATGCGCTTCTTGTCTTCCGCGATGGCACTGTAAGCCTCGCTGATCTTGTTCGGGTTGTTGGTGAGCAGCGCCACGAGGACGCTGATCGTGCTGGAGAACATGGAGGACGAGTTGCGGCAGGTGCAACTCATGGCGACGAGGGTGGTGTAGTCGAGAGTAGACATGTGAATTCTCCGGGAGATGCTGTGAAGCACGTCCCATGTGTTGCGCGAGATGCGCGGGTGACAGGAAAGCGTCTTTGACTTTTTATCCACCGCTTTGATGGAAAAATTGTCGTGCCTCGCTAAGATGGGCACTTCGAATGGTACATGCGTGAAGCATGAGGGTCATGAAGACCCCTCTACTACGGCGTGAACACTCGGAATTCTATAGAAAATACTCTGTGTGCTCTGCACGATTTTCTGCACAGTTCCAAGTGCTACTTCCATAGAGAAGCTTTTCGGCTGGTACCATCATACAAAACTCTACTTGTTGTAAAGGAACAGGAGCAAAAAATAGCAGGTCGTAGCAGAATGAAGCCATTTTTTGACCGGATGACTCTTATACGGTAAAATTAGATGACTGTCAAATTTCAGCTTTGCTAGTTGCTGACCTTGATGGATTTTGCCACTTTTTTCATGAGGTTTTTTGTCTTGGTATCTTTGGCGTGATAATAGACAGAAACCTGATACTCTCCAATGAAGTATTGTTCTTGTGGTAGATACATGATGCTGTCGAGTTCTTCGATAATGCATGACTCAAAGACATCCTCTGCTTTTTCTTCGAAATCAACGCAGTACCCAGCTCCCCATGTGTCTATGGTGAAAGCATCTTTTTTTGGAACAATGGTAATTTTCCCTATTTCACCCTTATGAATAGTGAGACGTTTCGTATCTCCCAGTTCTTCCTCGAGGTACATCGAGTTCACTGGATATTTGAACGTGAGTTTTTCGAATCCTGGAATGTGAATATTTTTCCCGTATGTTTTTGTGAAATTTATGACCTGCTTGGGCGTGGCAAACTCGAAGTCTTTTGGAAGTTCGATAGCGGAGGCGGATGGGATGATGAGTGCTACGGATGTTACACTTATGATGATGGTGCGAAGCAGGTTTTTCATAGGGATATATAATTTATACTATGTTCTTCAGCCTTTTCATTGTCTCCTCCTTTCCCAGTGCCCACACCACCTCAAATACGCCTGGTGAAAATTGTTCGCCGGTGAGAATG
This sequence comes from Candidatus Peribacteria bacterium, assembly GCA_943349045.1. GTDB lineage: Bacteria > Patescibacteriota > Gracilibacteria > UBA1369 > UBA12463 > CALREA01. The sequence continues at coordinate 15,111 of CALQZC010000003.1, read as the reverse complement.
GCGCGGATGGGCCAGAAGATCTGACCGTTTTTGAGACCGAGTTTTGCTACGATTGCCATGAGGGTTTCTTTGATTTTTTCTTCGGTCCAGTCGGAGTCGGAAATTTCCGAGAGGGCACTTGTTACTTCTGGTACGACCTGTTTCACGATTGCTTCATCGACTTTCATTTTTTCACTGTAGACAATTTCTGGTTTGAACTCGGGTGCTGTAAAGAAAAACTTGATGTAGTCGTTCGCCGGTTTTGGATTCTGGATGATTTTTTCTTCAACGGTTTTCAGCGCACGTGCGAGAAGTTCGGAATTATTCTTATATTCAGGTGCGAGATACTGATCGCACTCGGCGATAATAAGCGCTGTTCTCGCAGATGGATCATGTTCGACGGCCTCGAGAAACTTTCGGCGACGCCATTGCCAGTTGTACCAGTCGAGTTTTTCTATATTAAAAATCGCGCCGGATTTGTGAACATTTTCGAGAGAAAAATCTTGTACGAGTTCTTCGATGGAGTAGATCTCTTTTTCAATACCTTTTCCAGGGTGCCAGCCGAGGAAGGCGATGAAGTTGATGATGGCTTCGCGCATGTATCCTTTTTGAATGTACTCTTCGACGGCGACGTCGCCCTGTCGTTTGGAGAGTTTGCTGCGGTCGGCGTTCAAGAGGAGCGAAAGATGTGCGTACTCGGGTGGTGTCCATCCAAAGGCTTGGTAGAGCCAAATATGCTTCGGGGTCGAAGGGAGCCACTCTTCACCACGGATCACGTGGGTAATTTCCATGTCGTGATCGTCGACGACGTTGGCGAGGTGGTACGTTGGAAATCCATCAGATTTTACGAGAACCTGATCGTCGATAGACTTCGAATCGAATCGAACTTTCCCACGAATGAGATCTTCAACGATGACCATGCCTTCGGGAATTTTTTGACGGATTACGAAGGGCACGCCGGAGGCGATTTTTTCTTCGACTTCTGCCGGGGTGAGCGCACAGCACTTCCGGTTGTACATCGGTGCCTCGTGACGAGCTTCCTGTTTTCGTCGCATCTCTTCGAGCTCTTCTTGCGTACAGAAACACTTGTAGGCGTGGCCGGATGTGAGGAGCTGGTCGACGGCTGCTCGATACTTGTCGTTTCGTTGTGACTGGATGTATGGACCGTGTGGACCGCCGTTATCCGGAAGGTCTGGACCCTCGTCCCACTCGATGCCGAGCCACTTGAGCGAACTCATGAGATTTTCCATCGCGCCTTCGACGAATCGCTTCTGGTCGGTGTCTTCGATTCTGAGCAAGAATTTTCCACCCAGTTTTTTGGCGAAAAGGTACGCATACAGTGCAGTTCGAGCCCCTCCAACGTGGAGATAGCCGGTAGGGGACGGGGCGAAGCGGGTGCGGACGGTTGTGCTCATGGTTGCTTTATAAGGCTTATTCGAGGCCGATTATAGATGAATATTCATTGATCTGCTAGCTGAATTACCTTATTATAACCACCTTTTTGTATTTTTTATGAACCCTGATCCCCCTCAAAAATTTGATCCTAGAGAGCTTTTGACTCCAGAGATTCGTGTGGCTATTCAAGTTGGTCGGAATGGAATTATTCGTGATTATTGGAATAATTTTCTGGTTTTTTTAACTAGTTTTTACTCCTATGATGAGATGGTTCGTTATGGAGATGAGTCGTCACGTCTCGCGTCAAAAGGAAATCTTATGACTGCTGCAAAAGCATTTACTCCATATAATGCTTATCTGTCTATGGTTGTCGGATTCCGTTTTCCACAGCTCGTGGGTGCTGATTTGGACGATATGCTTGAGTATTTGCGAACACTTGCTCCACGTGGTGGTACTTCTTTAGGGCCAGATCTCATTGCATTGAGTTTACGTTTTCGAGCTGAAATTCAGGGCGAAGGGGTAGATATTGAACGATTGCGCTCCATAGTTTTGCGCTATGAGCCTTTTTTCCGTTCATTTTTTGCAGCGTAATATTTTAGATCTTTCAGATGCGCCAGCGTGTGATGGGGTTTACACAGCGGAGCGAGGTACTTTGGGTCGTGGGTTTTTGCTACGGAGAAACGTTGTGAGTGATGGAGCTCTTCTGATGGCTTGGTGCAGGTTTTGATGGAGCATTTGTTCCCATATTCTTTTTTGAGAATCTTCCGAGTTTTTGCTGGGATATATCTGGAGGTGGTTGGCTGACACTCGTTACTGATGGTTTCTTTTTCTTGTTCGATTTCCTGTTCTCGATTTTCAATCGCACTGAGAATGATCTCATTGATGTCGATGCCTTTCTGGTGGAGCTCTTGGAGTTTTTTTTGGACTTTCGGGGTGAGCTGGAACGTTGTTATAGTCTCTCCAAGAGATGCGTCGCTATGCACGTGCAGACCTTCGGAAAATAATTCCTGGTTCTTGCAAGGGGCTGATTCTTCTGTTTTTATATCTCGTACCCATGTTTCTAGTGCTTCTCGCGGTAAGATTTTTACCTTTTCCGCCAATTCTTCTGCATTTTCCTTCGTCGCGATCGAGACAACTCTCGCGAGTTTATTGATACTCACTTCACCATTTACGAGCGCTTCATGGAGGGCCGGTTTATTTTCGAAACGTCTCTCGAGATTCAGGGTGAGGCGAACCCGTTCTTCGCTTATCCCTGCGAGTTTTTGTGCGAACTCAATGACTGAGCTGCACCCAGCCTGTTCATACAATTTTCTTTTGTGTACTTCCGGAAGAAGTCCAAGAAACTTACGACGCCAACTGAGCGTCGCCTGACCATATTCCTTACATAAGGTGAGAAGTTCGGTGTTGGAAAGCGCGGAGAGATCAATCATAAAAAAAAGGTTAGCAAATAAGAGGAGTGTTATTTGCGGGCCTTTCTTCGATACTGAGACCTGATTGCCGCGACCAGAATGTATCTGAATACTACCTGAAACAAGCCAAAAATAACAGTTTTCTCAGTTGCGAATCGGGAATAATTGTGGTAGAAATTCCTGTGCAAAATAGCGAGTAATTTTCCCGAAAAATACTCTCAAAAGTCTCACATACAGCCCTCTTGTCCCCTCAAGCCAGAAACTGCTATACTCCTCACGTGGCTAAACGACGAAAACGATCCCAATCGGTAGAGCGGCGCGGTACCAAGACTCGATCTCGAAAAAATCGAGGCGCGTTGCGATCGCTGGCGTTTGAGGTGAAGTCGAGTGTCGCGCGAGATATCTCGGCAATCATCTATTTTCTCTTTGCGACGGTTACCATTCTGAGTTTGCAGGGAAATTTTGGTGTGGTTGGTGAGGCTTGGGTTGGTTTACTGAAGCCAGTTCTTGGCTGGGGCGTGTATGGTATACCGGTTCTTTTAGCCTTCGTTTCTGTGATGCTTTTTTTCTCAAAATCAATTCAGTTTGGGCTCGCGAGAATTGTAGGCATGATGACCCTTATGGTGTCTATTCTCAGTATTTTTCACCTGTCGGTTGATATTAGCGAGCTGCACTCGACCGCAAGTCTTGGCCAGTATGGCGGCTATACCGGTTTCGTCACAAACTTCCTTTTCCGTGAAGTTCTTCAGATTGGCCATATTGGTGCCAGTGTGATGTTTATCTCCATGTTTTTTATTGGACTGATGCTGACCTTTGAGGTTTCACTCAGCCAAATTTTTGCGTTCTTCAGTGGCAGTCTTTCGATTAAAAAAGTTATCGTCGAGACGGCAGAAGAGGAGGAAGAGGATTCACAGCAGGATGAGGACGAAATTCCAGAAATTTTTATTCGAAAAAATGAACTCGCTGATGAGGTTTTGACCGAGCTTGCGAAAAAAGTTCAGAGTGGAAAGTATGATGCCGATCGTGATAATGAGGAGCGTGAGCGCGTGAAGACGATTAGTATTGATATGAATGAACATAAGGGCGAGGAGGATATTGTGCTGAAAGAGGTGAGGCCGGAAAATGCCGTGACGGAGGAAATTGATCCAGAGACGGGTGAGGTTATAGTGGAGGAAGAATTTTTTTGGGAATTTCCGTCGCTCGATCTTCTCGCGCCGGCCGCCAAGTCGAGTCGCGTTGATGAGTCGATGCTTCGAGATAATGCCGATAAAATTCGGAGTAAATTGAAGCAATTCGGTATCGAAGTGGTGATGCATGAGGTCAATGTGGGTCCGACCGTTATCCAGTACACCCTGAAACCGCACGAAGGTGTGAAGCTTTCCAAGATTACAAACCTGAAGAACGATGTGGCGCTTGCTCTTGCGGCGAAATCGGTTCGTATCGAGGCGCCGATTCCAGGAAAGTCGCTCGTCGGTATTGAAATTCCAAACGAAAAACGAACGAATGTTCACCTTCGGGAAATGCTTGAGAGTAAAGAGTTTTCGGAACTGGATTCTAATTTGCGCTTCCCCCTTGGACGTGATGTTTCCGGAAAACCGGTGATTGGTGATTTGGCGGCGATGCCGCACTTGCTGATCGCGGGTAGCACGGGTTCGGGTAAGTCGGTGGGCATGAATGCGCTACTCATGTCGCTTATTTATCAGAATGGGCCCGATGAGCTGAAGTTGATTATGATTGATCCGAAGCGCGTGGAACTCGATCTCTATAATGGAATTCCGCACTTGCTCACGCCGGTGATTACGGAGCCGGAGAAGGCGGCGATTGCGCTGCGCTGGGCCGTTGCCGAGATGACACGACGATATAAGTTACTCTCTGGAGCACGTCAGCGAAACCTTGCGGACTATATGGCGGCTCTTGGCGATGACGATGTCGCTGAGCGTCTGCCAAAAATTGTGATTGTGATTGATGAGCTCGCTGATCTTATGATGACGGCGAAGAGTGAAGTGGAAGCCTCAATCTGTCGATTGGCGCAGATGGCGCGTGCCGTTGGTATTCACCTCGTGATTGCGACGCAGCGTCCGAGTGTGGATGTCATTACTGGTTTGATTAAGGCAAATATTCCTTCTCGTATTTCGTTTGCGGTGAGTTCGTCGATTGATTCGCGAACGATTCTTGATGCCATTGGTGCGGAAGATCTTCTTGGAAAGGGTGACATGCTCTATCTCCCAGGCGGCATGGCGAAGCCACTTCGTGTCCAGGGTATTTATGTGTCTACTGCGGAAATTGAGCGTGTGACGAATCATGCGAAGGTCACGATGCCACCACAATATGATGAGCGCGTCACCTCACGTAAGGTTGCTGATGAATCCGTGATGGGTGTTCCTGATTCTAAATACGCGACGAGTGAAGATGCGATGGATGATGATCAGATGGTTTTGGAAGCGATCAAGCTGGTGATTGAGAGCCGAAAGGCTTCCGCGAGTCTCCTGCAGCGACGTTTGAAAGTAGGCTATGCGCGTGCGGCACGCCTTCTCGATGTCATGGAAGAACGTGGGTATATCGGCCCTTCTCAGGGTGCGAAGGCTCGTGAGATTTATGTGAATGATGTGCCGGCGGATGTTCCAGAAGAGGTGTAGTTTTTGATTTGCATGATGTATGAAACAGCATATTCTCGTTACCGGCGGAGCTGGCTACATCGGATCACATGCGGTCCGTGCGCTTTTGCAAGAAGCATACGATGTGACGGTGGTTGATAATTTGAAAGGCGGCCACCGTGAGTTCGTGCCACCTGAGGCACATTTTTTTGAAACGGATATTGGTGATACCGCGCTGATGCGGGATCTTTTCCAGCAGCAAAAAGAGCGAGGTATGCCGATTACCGCGGTGATGCATTTTGCCGGTCGTATCGAAGCGGGTCTTTCAGGGAAAGAGCGCGAGGATTTTTATTATAATAATGTGGTGTGCGGTGAACGCTTACTCCGTATCTGTGAAGAATTTGGTGTGAAATATTTCATTTTCTCCTCGACGGCGGCGGTCTATGGTGAGCCAGAAACGGTTCCTATCTCCGAAGACGCGAGTCTCCACCCGGTGAATTATTATGGGACGACGAAACTTGAGTTTGAGAAACGTTTGAAGATTGAGTCAGATAAAGAGGGACGTGATTTTCACTATGTAGCGTTGCGGTACTTCAATGCGGCGGGCGCCGATGCTTCGGGTGAGATTGGTGAGTGGCATCCACACGAGACGCATTTGATTCCACGTGTGCTCCAGGTTGCGAAAGGGGAGTTACCTCGTATCGAAATGTATGGCGCTGATTATCCAACAAAAGACGGTACCTGTGTTCGTGATTACATTCATGTGAATGATCTGGTTGATGCGCATGTCCTTGCTCTCAAATATCTTTTTGATGGCGGTGCGAGTGATGTATTTAATTTGGGAAATGGAGCTGGATTTACGGTTCGCGATATCGTGTCTGTGGCTGAAGAAGTTGTTGGTGGAAAATTGCCTTCTGTCGAAGAGCCTCGCCGTGAAGGCGATCCCGTTGCCCTCGTCGCCGATAGTACCAAGGCCCGTGAAGTCCTCGGCTGGGAGCCAAAACGCGCCGCCCTGCGTGATATTATCGAGAGTGCGTGGAATTGGGAGAGGAAGAAATAGGACTGACCCAGATTTTTTATATAGGTCAATATTGACGGCATGGAGCCGATTCTTTAATGTAGGTTTCCTATAAAAGGAAAAAATGAATCTTACTACTGTTCATAAAATTGGAGGAGCCAATATGGTTCAACTCGATGTTATTGGCAACCTTACGGGTGTTCTCGAAAAGCGTAACTGGAATATTGTCTATGTTGTTTCTGCCTTTGAAGGAGTAACGAATATGCTTACGGCCGCGATGGATAGATTGAGTGGTACTCATTATTTAGAGAGTGATATTGATGCAGCTTTTCAGTCCGTTGGTCAAAAACATCATGAGATGATTGAGAAGTTTTTTCAGGGCGATTTTTCTGAAAGAGTTCGACAGAAATATAACTCAAGTTTTGATATTATTCGCCACTCACTGATGACACATAAGGCTGTTTCCAGTGTTCTTAAGCCAGTTGATGGCTCTTTTCAGATTCGAGATCAGATTATTGGTTTTGGTGAAGATATGGCGGCGGCGTTCTTACAGATGTACCTTGAGCAAGAAGGTAAGCAGGCGGTTCATGTTGAAAATGTTCAAGCTGATCAGGATCTTTTGAGTCACGGAGAAGTTACCAATACAAGAGTTAGTGCTGCAAAAAAAGCCGGAATTATTCAGGCACTTCAGAGGGTTCAGAGTGATGTTATTCGTATTTTTGGCGGTCATATGCGCGGAACTCCCCGTGGCATGGTTCCGCATCAGGGGCGTGGTTATAGTGATATTATGGGTACGAATGTCAATCAGGCACTTCGTGATCTTGGTGAAACCACTCCAGATCCAACATTCTGGAAGGATGTTGATGGTATCTATACTGCGAATCCCAAGGATCTGGGGCCAGGTAACAAGCCTCGACTTCATGAAGATGTTTCTATTGCTGAGGCGCTTGAAAATGCCGCTGCTGGAAGCGGAATTATTAATGTGCGTGCACTTTCTTATGCACTTCAAAATGGCATGGGTGTGCGAATTCGAAATTTAAAACGCCTTGATCCTGATTTTGGTACCAATATTACGACGGGTTCCGTTGATACTCGTTATTTATTCAAGGATATTGTCACGAATCCTTATGTTGATGCCCTTACATTTACTATTCCTGAAATGGCTGATGAGCCTGGATTTGGAGCGGTTCTTACGGCGAAGTTCGCAGAGCATAATATTAGTCTTGATCTTATCTGCTGCGAGGGTACAAGTATTACTTTTAGTATTCCTTTACCTCAGGATGCTGCTGATCGTCAGGCCACTCGATTACGGATTCGTGAGGTAATTGATAGTTGCAAAACTATTGAAGTGAAGGGTGAGCGTTTTGATGTTCAGAAGACCGAGTGGGATAAGGAGAAATTTGCCGCTCTTTCATTTATTGGCACTGAACTTAAAGATCGTCCTTCTGTTCTTGGTTCTATTTCTTCAACACTCGGTGCCTTTGGTATTAATATCTACTCTGTTTCTCACGGAAAAAATCAGATTCGAATTAGCTACTTGATTGATCAGAGTAATCGTAAAAAAGCGGTTCAGATCTGTCATTCTTACTATGTTGATAATGATCCAGCTGTAAAAGAAGAGCGTAATCGACTTGCCGCACAGCGAGAAGAAGGCCTTACGAGTACGTTTAATGGAAGTTAGGGAACCTCGAGTTAATGTAGTAATTCTAGAATAAAATGCGGAAACGCGCAGACAGGGATTTTTTTGAAGCTAACTAGCTTGCTGGGATGAAGCCTTTTTAATCAGCTCCAGCAACATCGGAAACTCTTCGTAGCCGTCGCTTTTCATGAGGTGGCCGGCTTCGTGCAGCATGAAGAGTTCCGCTGGTGAGTCTTCAGAGTTGAGCTGGTGTTGGAAGTAGGGACCGGTTTCGAGGTTGATGTGGGGGTCGTTGTCGGAAAAAATCAGGATGAATTTTTTGCAGTTGCGGGCGATTTTTTTGAAGTCGAAGGGTGTGGTGAAAAAGTTGGCGAGCGCCGGACGGCGCGAGTCATTGTTGGTGGCGGCGACGATTACGGCAAGATCGATGGGTGTTGCCCAGTCGAGTTCGAGCGCGCGAAGAACCTCGGTTCCGCCGAGGCTGTGCCCGACGATGGTTCGAAATGTGGTTTCTGGTGATGGCTTATTTTCTGGCTTCCAGAGCTCTTTTATGGTGTGTGTCCACTCTTGTTCTTGCGGTTCATCGGCGTGGGGAAACTGGGGGCAGTCGACGTGGAAGTTGAGCTGTTCAAGTTCGTGCTTGAGCCATGGAAACCAGTTTCCATCTTTGGTGCCGTTGTACCCGTGAATGATGAGAGCTTCCTTCATGGAGTCATTTTTTATGCTTCTGCGCCGTGGCATTTCTTATACTTCTTGCCGCTGCCGCATGGGCATGGGTCGTTGCGGCCGACGGTTGGTTCGTTATGGACGGCGCCAGAGATGACTGACTCGATCTGAGCCTCGTTCGTCATCATTTTTCTTGGCGGTTTTGGGGCCAGCTCTTCTTGATTTGTGACGGTAATCTCGATCTTGAAAAGCGTGTTCACGCAGTTGAATCGAATATTGGCGAGGAGTTTTTCGAATGCCATGAATCCTTCCTGTTTATATTCGATGAGTGGATCGCGCTGTGCATAGCCACGGAGACTGATTGCTTCGCGGAGGCCTTGCATGTTTTCGATGTGTGCCATCCAGAGATCATCGACAATACGAAGTGAAATATTTCGTTCAACATTTCGCATGATTTCACTGCTTGGGAGTTTCTTTTCACGAAAGTCGTACTCCTCAAATAGATAGGTTTTTACTTTTTCTACGAGTTCTTCTGGTGTTCTCGCACCCTTCATATCTTCAACGGTCAGCGGTTTTGAAGGGCTGCCTTCGATCGCCCGAATTTCTTCGGCGATTTTCTCGAGGTCCCACTCATTTGGTGGAAGTACGCCGGTGTAGTTACGAACAATGCCTTCTGCAACTTCGCTGATACTCAGGAAAACATCATTCTTGATATCATCACTGAAGAGTACTTTTCGTCGTCGGCTGTAAATAATTTCACGGTGCATGTTCATGACATCGTCATACTGCACGAGGTGCTTACGAACATCGAAGTGATGGCCTTCAACTTTTTTTTGCGCACTCTCGATAGCGCCAGAAATAAGCCGATTCTCGATTGGCATGTCCTCTGGAATTTTCAGAGCCTCCATCATTCGCTGGACTCGATCTGATCCAAAAAGTCGCATAAGGTCGTCTTCCATTGAGACGAAAAACTGACTCGTACCTGGATCGCCCTGACGTCCAGATCGACCGCGGAGCTGATTATCGATACGTCGCGACTCGTGACGTTCTGTGCCAAGCACGAAGAGGCCACCGAGCTCTACTACGCCCTCGCCAAGTTTGATATCGGTGCCACGCCCGGCCATATTGGTCGCGATGGTAACAGCACCTCGTTGACCGGCATTCTTCACGATTTCCGCTTCATGCGCGTGATTTTTCGCGTTCAAAACATTATGTGGAATTCCCTGACGCTTCAAAAGTTCACTGATTAATTCTGAACGCTCAACAGAGATAGTACCGACAAGTACTGGCTGACCTTTCAGGTGAAGTTCTTTAATTTTCTCTACGGTTGCGAGAAATTTTCCACGCTGATTTTTGAAGATCGCGTCGGTGACATCATCGCGGTTGACTGGTCGGTACGTTGGAATGATGATCGTTTCCAGTCCATAAATCTGTACGAACTCCTCGGCTTCTGTCTGCGCTGTACCGGTCATACCGGCGAGTTTGTTGAAGAGTCGAAAAAAGTTCTGCAGCGTGACGGTTGCGAGTGTTCGGCTCTCACGTTTAATCTCGACGCCTTCTTTTGCCTCGATCGCCTGGTGAAGCCCATCTGAGTAACGGCGGCCGGACATCAGACGTCCGGTAAACTCATCCACGATCAGAATTTCTCCATCTTTCACAACATAGTCGACGTCGTTTTTGTAGGCAGCATATGCCTTTAGCGCCTGCTCGAGGTGATGAACTTCCGAGAATCCGGCATCGGTATAAATATTATCAACACCGAGAATGCCCTCGAGTCGTGAGATACCAGCATCGGTCAGAAATGCCGCTTTCACTTTTTCATCGAGAAGAAAGTCCCGATCTTTTTCTAACTGTTTTACGATTTGAGCATATTCTTGGTACTTCGAGGTAGACTCTTCTGCCGGTGCCGAAATAATAAGTGGTGTTCGTGCTTCATCGATCAAGATCGAATCAACCTCATCAATAAGCCCATAATTAAGACCTCGCTGTACCATCTGTTCTTTGTTTGTTGCCATGTTGTCACGGAGGTAGTCGAAACCAAATTCGTTGTTCGTTCCGTAGACGATGTCACACTCGTAGGCGAGTTTTTTTTCTTCGTGTGACTGGTCGTGTCTAATCGTTCCCACAGTGAGACCGAGAAATTTATGCAGTCCACCCATCCACTCAGCATCACGTCGCGCGAGGTAATCGTTGACCGTGACCACCCAGACACCTTTTCCACTGAGCGCATTGAGATAGACAGGAAAGGTACAGACGAGTGTTTTACCTTCACCGGTTTTCATCTCGGCAATTTTTCCACGATGCAGGACGGCTCCTCCAATAATTTGCACGTTATACGGAACCATCTCCCACTCCTGTGGATTGCCAGATACATCCCAACTTCGGCCACAGAGTCGCACACAGGCGGCTTTTACCAGCCCAAACGCCTCTGGAAGCAGACTGTCCAGTGACTCACCGTTGGCAATTCGCTCTTTGAACTCCTCCGTCTTTTTTGGAAAATCTTCGTCTGTCGTGAGCTCGGTCTGGTACTTCTCAAACCACTCGTTTGTTCGCTCTACGAGCGGAAGAATTGATCGAATCTCTTTCTCATTTGGATCGCCGAGAATAGCGTTAATAATTTTTCGGAGCATGTGATTTTGGTAAAGTTCAAAGTTTCGCTAAAAAGCCTAGGTATTCTAGGTTACTTGAAGCCAAAACACAAGGTTTAGGGCTTGTATTCCGTTGGGTTTTATTGTTAGCATGTCTTCGATGTCTTATTTTTGTGCATACATTTCTCCAGAACTTCAGTCGAGGTGGGAAGAGCTTGTGGCTCGGTCTTCATTTTCTGGCTTTCATCAGTTGTTTTCGTGGGCGGATTTCAAACAGCATGATCATTGGGAAACATATAAAATCGGTATTTTTGACTTGAAGTCCCAGGAGTTGGTTGGAGGATGTGTTGTCCATGAGTTTTCCTGTACGAATGATACGAATTTTCTCTATATTCCCGAGGGTCCGGTTATGAACTTTAGCGATCATGATATGCTTTTTTGGCAGTGGCGAGCTCTTGAGACTGCTCTTCACCGAATTGTTTCTCTGACGCCGGAGATACGTACGACGCATATTCGGATGGAGATTCGAACTCAAGAACTTCCTTCTTGGCTTCTTTTGGGTTGGAGCAAGGCGCCTCTTAATCTCATGCCAAAGCACACTCGTGTGGTTGATTTACAAAAATCTTCCGAGACCCTTCTGGCTGAGATGAAACAGAAGTGTCGATACAATATTCGCTTGGCAGAAAAACGAGGCGTGATCGTGAGGAAGGCCACTTTTGATGAACTTAGTGTGTTTTATGCTTTGTATGAAGAGACTTCAATTCGTGATGGTTTTGAAAAAAAATCGCTCGAGTTTTTTGAAATACTTCTCAAGACGATGGGAGATCGTGTGTCGCTTTATATCGCGGAGCATGAAGGTGTGTCGCTCGCAAGTGCTCTTGTGGTGACGTTTGCCGAAAGAGCAACGTATCTTTATGGCGCTTCCGGAAATGTGCATCGCAACCTCATGGCGCCCTATGCATTGCATTGGAGTATCATGATGGATGCTAAGCGGCAGTCATGCACGGAGTATGACTTTTGGGGTGTCTCGCCATCGCTCAAAGATGAGACTCACGACTGGCACGGTTTGAGTGCTTTTAAATCTGGATTTGGCGGAGAACAGCTCAATTTTGTTGGAGCGTACGACTATATTTTTCAACCAGAATCTTACGAAGCATTTATCGAAAAATACGAGCGGGACTAGTCTTCGTTATTCGTATTTGGCTTGGTGAACGATGCTTTCATATCAGAGTAGGACTTATCTGATTTGTACTTCACGTCCTGCTTGTAGGTGATTTGATCCTTGTACGTTTGTTCGGCTTTTTGGCTTTTTTCCTGGAGATACGCAATATCCTCTTTGTTTGATTTCGAGTCGCTCAGGATTTCTTGAAGATACGACTTCTGATCTTTATATGATGTCTGCGCCTCTGCCAAAATGTTCTCAAGATATGATTTTTGGTCTTTATACGTTTGCTCTGCTTTTTCAGAATTGTCGGGATTTGACTTCGCGTAATCCTTGTAGGCTTTTTTCTGCTTATTTATCGTGGTTTTTACCTTTGTTTTTTCAGCACGGTATGTCGAGTCCAATTTTCTACTCAAAGAATCGATATAGCTCTTTTGATCCTTGTAGGACTTGATGTCTTTGTAGGAGGTGACTGCGAAAGCTGTGGTATTTGTTGCCAGGGCAGCGAGGGTTGCGATGATGTACGTTGAAGCCTTGAGCTTTGTATTCATATATTCGTGTGTAAAAAAATAGGGTATGACTTCGTCAGTTTACTCCTTATATCCTCGTAGTACTATCCCCACCGTCTTGAAAAGGATTTTGAGGTCGAGGTCGAGGGACCAGTTCTGGATGTAATAGGTGTCGAGGTGGACCTCTTCTTTGAAGTCGAGATCGGAGCGGCCGGAGATTTGAGAAATGCCGGTAATGCCCGGTTTTGCCTCGAGGACGAAGCGATCACTTTGGGAATATTTTTCTACCTCTTCGGGGAAGTGAGGGCGTGGACCGACGAGGCTCATGTTGCCGATGAGGACGTTCCAGAGTTGTGGAAGTTCGTCGATAGAGAGACGTCGCATGAGTTTTCCGACTCGTGTGATGCGTGGGTCATTCTTGATTTTTACGAGAGGGGAGTTTTTACGAAGATTATGCGCAGCGAGTGTGGTGTAGCGCTGATTGTGGGTGTTTGGGTGCATGGTTCTGAACTTGTAAAATTTGAATCGTGTGCCGTACTGACCAATTCGGAGTACCGGTTTGCCATCATCAAGTTTTGTGAAGAATACGGGACCCCGTGAATCTATCTTGATCGCGATGGCGATGAGGAGAAAAAATGGTGTGCAGATGATGAGCCCCAGGGTAGAGCCGATAATATCAAATGTGCGTTTCATGACTTTTCCCCAGCCATCGAGTGGCGTAGGTTTGAGTTCAATAAGCGGAATTCCACGCATGGTGTAAATCTCAACGTTCGAGCGTTGTACCTCCATGAGATCAGGTACGAAGGTGTACTTCACGTGCATACTTCGGCAGGTCGCAAGAATATCCGGACCGTATTTGTTGACATTTTCCGCCTGAATGACCTGTTCAATATTATGCTTTTCGATCGTGCTTCTCAGAGTTCCGATGGTTCCGAGAAAGTCTGGACGATTTTCATGACGCGATGTTTCGCCAATAAATCCGAGGAGTTTGTAGTCGATGTGATTGGCAATTTTTTTCGTGAAGTCCTGTGCGAATGCATTTTCTCCGATGATGGCTATGCGATACTGTCCGATGCCGCGTCGGAGGAGTGCCTGTTTGATGAGGTGAAGTACGACCCGATAGAACGTGAGAAAGAGGGCGGCGAGAACGGTGGCGTAGATGAGAAAGAGGCGCGAGAATGGAAATGTTCTGATCACAAAGAAGTAGGCGATGATCATCATGATCCACGCAAAGATGATGAAGAACATTTTTGCCAGGTCACGGCTGAGTGGTCGCGAAACTTTCAATGAGTACATCTGGTTCATCGCGAAAATTACCACGAGGAGCGAGGCACACTTGAGGGTAAATGTGGTGAGCTCTTCTGGTGAAGGAAGGGTCGTTAGATCAAAAGGGTTTTGAAATGACGCAAAGTAGGGGAGGGTTCTGAGCTTCAACGCCAGCGAAAATGCCGCTATGGTAAGCGCAAAATCGAGCGGTACTTTGATGATGCCAAAAAAAAGTCGAATGGGTTTCATGCGAGGGTAGTGTAGTGGATTGTCGGTCGGAAGGGAAGTTCTGACGATCCCTATTTGCTACCTGCTTGGACAGCATTCATGGTAGGATTTTCTATACGGTGCTCTCTAACTGCCTGCGCTTCTGTTCTGCTTTCGGCGCACTGAGTAATAATAGCCTCCTCACTTCTTTTAGGACCTACCCAGCCCTTTGAATTTTGTACATACACTTCGGATTCAACACAGCTGATGGCATCATTTAAACCTGATTGTCGTTTTACTCCTTGTTTGATTGCAATACCGAATGTTGCAATCAAGCTCGTAATTGTCGCTCCTACTACAATGCCATGATTAAACTTTTGATTTGCATAGGTTTGTATCGCGTTTTGTGCATCTTCATCCTTTATTTCTATTGGTTTTTCAATCGTATTTCTCTTTGCCATCGCTTGGAATATTAATAAATTTATGTCTGCATTTTACCATTTTCTTGTTTTATAGCAAGCTTTGAGCGAGTTTTAGCTTTGGTTGGCCACCCTATTTCGTATCTATATTGACTTTTATCTGATCTTGAGTTACCATTTAAGTGTACATTTTAACGTACTTTATATGGCTAAAACTATCGCTATCAAAGATTTCAGGAATAATATTTCTTCTATTGCCG
>CALQZC010000002.1 GCA_943349045.1 Candidatus Peribacteria bacterium | reverse complement strand
TTCGTCAATTATCTGCTCAAGAAGTTTTAGCATCGTCCGATGATGGAATTCGAATCATGCTTCGATATCTTTCGTTTCTTGATGTTTTGAATCAATTCAGTAGATGTCTGAACAGATTGGATGACAGCAAAAATCTACCATTACATGCTGAGATACTTTTTTTTCGCACTAAAATTGCTGAACACTGGGATGATGGATATTTTTCCCTGAAGCCCGGAGGGTCGTATACCCGTTCTGCTAAAAAAATTCCCGTTCCACTTTTGAATGGTCGGCCATATCTTACCAAGGATATACCCATTTTTGAAAAAGAACTTCACGATATGTTTGTGAACTGCAAAGTTCCACTGAGCGACTTGAGCGATCTTCACGAAACCATATATTCTCCAAAAGTATATGTTTTACTGAAACAGATCGATCCAACATTATGTAATCGGAGCAAAAATTTCCGCATCCCCGACAAGTTGATTAAACTGCTTTTCATGTTTGGTTTTCCCCTACCCATATATGATATCGAAGCCTACTGTTCTCGACTTGTTATATATTTACGAACATTGAAGCTGATGATGGAGTAAAAGTAATTTCTGGAAACATTACAGACGATTAAGTGTTTTCGACCCCGCTTTGTCGGGGAGAAAACATCCTATACCCCCTCTATCAAAAATGAAAAAATCAAATTCGTTTCCGTATTAAAAAGCTGATCGCAGATCAAAAGGAAAACATGTATTTCATATAACTCCATTCTATACGAAAATACTTCGTATAGAAAACGAGTTTGGGGTGGATATGCGAAATTTGGCTTTGGGGTGGCGAGGAATTCAAAATGGATCTTGTATATTAGTTTTGGGTTTGCTACAATTTTCTTAGAAAGATCTCCGGCCTGCAGTTTTTGCACTGCGCAATAAGCGGGAGATTTTTTTATGCTGGAAATATAGAAATTAGGAATTTTTGCTTTGATTTCACATCTTCTTTGATCTGAACCACCAATTTCTCCTTTTCTTTTGTAATTCCGAAAAAGCGATAGAGAATTTCACTCTTTCTATTTGGGTTTTGTTTTATCTCTGGCGCTACTGTGCTTTTTTGCATTACCTCAAGTGCTGCAGCATACAATGCAATTCGCCGCATTCGATCTCTCCAGTTTTCTTTTCCGAATAAATGTTCCCAGTAGAGATGAAGAAAAATCTTTTCTTTCTTGAAATATTTTGATCGTATGTGTGGTTTTCTTTTTGATTTTTTCTTTATGACTAAGAAAATTGAGAAGGCTTTAGTGTATACTTCTTTAAAATTTGTTCCTGGGATTTTCCCTGCCTTTGCTTGATAGTATTGCATTCTTGAATGCTATCACATGATTTTTGAATTATCAATATTTTATGGCTTACTTTAGCCATTTTCGTGTCAGAATTTTGTAATCTTTTTGTTAGGATTTGTTTATGAATTTGTTAGGAAAATGTGAGGAATTTTTCAGAAAAATGTTACGAATTGGTAAGGTTGGGGTGGTAGGGTGAGGGGTATGGAATCTGTTGTTGAACAGTTGCGGGGGGAGCTCAGAGTGAGGGGATATAGTCCGCGGACGGTGGTGAGTTATGTGCGATGCGTTGAGGAATATTTGAAATTTGTGGGTGGCGATATTGGCAAGATGAGGCGGGAGGAGGTGATGCAGTTTTTGTTGATGAAGCGAGATGATGGATATGCGTCGCAAACGATTAACCTCTATCTCAATGCGATTTCGTTTGTGTATCGGCGGATTTTGAAGTTGGGAAGGGGGCTGGATATTCGCTTTGCGAAGCGGAGTCGGAAGCTGCCGGTTGTGCTGTCGAGGGAGGAGATTCGGAGTATTATTGCGAGTGTGGTGAATGTGAAGCATCGACTCATGATTACGTTGGCGTATGGGGCGGGGTTGCGCGTGAGTGAGGTGGTCGCGCTACGGGTGCGGGATCTGGATTTTGAGAATTTTCGTTTGTGGGTGCGCTGTGGAAAGGGCGGAAAGGATCGGGTAACGATTTTTCCGGAGAGGATTCGGGATGAGTTGCGGGGTATGGTTTTTGGAAGAGGCGGGGAGGCTTTTGTCTTTATGAGTGAGAGGGGAGGGCGGCTGACGAGTCGGACGGCGCAGAAGATTTTTGAGCGGGCGATGGTGCGGGTGGGATTGAAGAAGGCAGCAACCTTTCATTCGTTGCGGCATAGTTTTGCGACGCACCTGCTGGAGAATGGCGTTGATATTCGGTACATTCAAGAGTTGTTGGGACATGAAAATATCCGCACGACACAGCGATATACGCAGGTGACGAGCAGGGGATTGAGTCAGATTCGGAGTCCGTTGTGAGTGTTTTTATCGCTTGCTTTTGTAGCTACACTTTTGTATAATGTAACCATATGAAATATGTCACAAAAAAAGAAGTTATTGAAGAGGTTTCTGGAAAGGCCGGCAACGCTTCGGTATTTGGAAATTGTTCATGTTCTTCTCAGCCTTGGTTTTCGTCATTCGCAGGGAAAAGGAAGTCATAATAAATTTCATCATCCTAAAATACCTAGAGATATTATTCTCCCATTGCATCATAATGACTGCGCTACGTATTATAAGGTTGAAGCTTCAAATGTTATTAAATTATTTCTTCTCATCTTTCCATGAAAAAAACCATAACTTTTTATGTTAATATCGGTAATAAAAAATATCCTTGTACGCTCAAAAAAGTGAATGAAATGGAAACTTATGTAGAGTGTCCAGCTGCGAGAATTAATCAGGGTTTTTTAAATGAGGATGTTCCTGAATTGATTCAGTATCTTCCTGATCATATTCTTGATGCGCGTGAGTATGAAAAGCGTGAGGAGATTGTGCGTTTTAGAATAGGCTCAGAATACAAAAAGAAAATTGAGAAAAAGGCTCTTAAAAAAGGCTACACCTCAATCTCTGCTTATCTCCGCGATTTGGCACTGAAGGATTGATTATTTTTTACTGACAAGAGGTGATGAATGCTGCTATAATCAGGCCATGATTGTCTTTTTTAATGGAAAATATGTGGAGGAGCAGGAGGCGAAGGTGTCGGTGTTTGACCAGGGATTTTTGTATGGAGATGGGGTGTATGAGACGATGCGGACCTATCGGGGGGTTTTGTGGAAACCGGATGTGCATATGAAGCGACTGGAGAAGTCGCTGGCGGCGGCGGGCATGAAACTTCCGTACGCGTTGGCGCGGCTGATTGATCAGGCGAAGGCGCTGGTGCGAAAAAATGGATATCGCGAGGCGCGCGTTCGGGTGATGGTGACACGTGGGGTGAGTGCGAGTAAGGGTGCGAAATTTCAGCCCAACATGAAAGGCCGAGTTACCGTGTGTATTGCGTGTTATCCGATTCCGCTATTTACGGGAAAGGTGGCGTTGCCAGAGGTAGTGGCAGATTTTTTTCCGGTGGAGCGGTCATTTCCGACGATCAAGACGACGAGTATGTTTCCGCTCGTGATGGCGCGAATGCATGCGTTGCAGCAGAGTTTATTTGATGTGATGTTGGTGGATCGTGAAGGATATGTGAGCGAGGGTTCGGTGAGTAATGTGTTTGTGGTGCGGCGCGGGGTGTTGTACACGCCGAAGGCGGGTGTGCTTCAGGGGGTGACGCGAGATGCGGTCTTGAAGATGGCGCGCGCACTCGTCCGTAAAAAAATTCTGAAGAAAATTGTGTATGCCTATTTCAAAAAATCATTTGTTCGGGCGGCGGACGAGGTGTTTCTGACGAATGCTCCGAGTGGCGTGGTGAGTGTGGTGAAGGTGGGCGATACGGCGATTGGAAAGGGGAAGGCAGGGCCGGTTACCAAAGCTATCTATCAGGCGTTTATTGACTCGCTGTAGCCACACGGGTAATCTACGGGCTCATGGATATTTTTCTCCGACACATTGAGAGTTTGAACGAGGCGCAGGGTGAGTTGCGGCGTCTGGGTGTTGATAGTGCGGGTGTGGGAATTATGGCGAAGAAAATGGTGATGCGTGTTTTTGCGTTGAAAGGTTTATCGGTGCGTGCGGCGAATATTTTGAAACAGGAGTGCATTGCGGTGGGCGCGGATTTGGCGCTTCCGAAGGCTGCCTCTTTTCTGGAAGGTGAGTCGACGGATGCTGTCTTGATGGCCAGTGCATCACAACTTGAAATGTTGTTGTTGAATTTGCGGGCGCAGCCATTTGGACTGAAAGAGGTGGGGGAGCGACTGCAGGTTTTGTTGCGAGCCGTCAGGGATGGCTATGAAAAGCCACAAATTATGGCGGTGTTGAATGTGACACCTGACTCGTTTTTCCATAGTGAAAAGGTGTTTGGAGAGGAGGTGATTGAACGATATATCGCCGAGGGTGCGGACTGGATTGATATTGGGGCGGAGTCGACGGGTCCTGGGTCGAGCGACGTTTCCGTGGAAGAAGAATTGGCGAGGTTGGAGCCAGTGTTTGCCGTGTTGCGAAGTGGAACATTTTCCGGTCGTGTGAAGTTCTCTATCGATACCTGGAAATCGGAGGTGGCGCGTGCGGCTCTGGATGCGGGGTGCACGATGGTGAATGACGTGACGGCGTTGCGTGGGGATTCGAAGATGGCTGAGGTGGTGGCAAAAATGGGAGCGGGAACAGGAGGAGGGGGGCTGCAACCTTCGGTTGCATTGATGTACGCCAAAGATCCAACCCCTCGAACGACACGAGATGCGGTTCAGTATGACGATGTGATGCAGACGATTATCGAGTTTTTTGAAGAGCAATTGCGATATGCGGAGGCGGCAGGCGTGAAGCGTGAACAGATTATTCTCGATCCGGGCATGGGTGCGTTTGTGAGTGGAGATCCGAAATATAGTTTCGAAGTGTTGCGGCGACTTCGTGAGTTGAAGGTTTTTGGATTGCCGATTCTGGTTGGCCCTTCACGAAAATCATTTATTCCCGGCAAACTTGAAGAACGCCAGGAGGGTGGGTTGGCGAGTGCGATGATGGCCTATATGCATGGGGCTTCTATTTTGCGAATGCACGATGTGCAGGCGGCGCGAAGGACTCTGGATATGGTTTGGGGAATTCAGGGAACGGGAACAGGGGGAGGATAAATTCTTCATGCTACGCATTTCGAATTTATCTGTTATCTGGTAAGCCAGAAGATCATCATCACCCAGCTCGCGGTGATCGTGATGAAGGCTACTTTTTCGATGGCAAATATTGCGTACTTCATGCCCTTTAATACGCTAGGCAGCCTTCTTTGTTACAGCCTTTGCGAGTTGTCGCATTTGGTTAGGCTGGAGATATGAGATGTTTGAAGCTGGACTCCAGGCGTGACAGCTTGAAATATTTACGGCGAGCTGGAGCTGCTCTTTGATTGAAAGGTCCAGAGTCCCCACTTTTGTAAGCTTTTCGAGTGCCATAAATACGCCAACGAGTGTGTCTCCGCATCCGGTGTAAATTGGTATCGCGCTCGTCACGATGTTCTGTACTTTATCCCGGACTATTTCTCGACTTGCCTCGATTGCTGGTGGCTCGACCAATATTGCCTCTTTCATGCCCCGTTCATAGAGGGCGACTGTGTCACCTCCATTTGTAATGAGTGCTCGCTGTGGGCCCATCACGGATATGGCCATAGCGAGGAGATCGGTTCTTTCTTCAATGTTTTTCAGAAGATCCGGGTGTCTTCTTTTCAGATAAGCGACTGCTTCCGCTTTGTTGAAAGTAATGAGATCGGTGACCTTCATGACTTCGTCTTCGACGCTTTCCGTGAGGCGATTTTTTCCTGGCATCAGCACGAGATTACTTCCCGGATTATTTTTTATTCGCGCGATGAGTTCGTGCCAGACGGGTGTTTTTTCTGCTGTTGAGCTAATGAAATGCGTCTCAGCTCGATGCTGATCACCCCCGAGTGGATCGTGTTCTTCCTGAAGATGTGGCTTGTGGACTGCTAAATAAAGTAATCGATCTTGGTGTGGAACGTAGTATCCCTCTCGGGTTTCACTTTTTGGACGAGATGAAAGTTGATACTGCTCATCAGGAATAACTCCCTGCAGGAGACGTTGTACCTCTGCATTCGTTACTTTGCTGTGAAAAAATGTCTCTGGTGCGAGTGTCCCTGTCGTATCAAATGCTCGGAGGGTGTTGAGATAGGCGATACCTACGTTTACGGCATTTCCCCCAATACTTGTGTGACTTCCTTCGTGGTCGATTTCATATTTTCGATCGTGCTGGTGTGCTTCTGTGTTGAAAGCCAGGCCACTGACTCCATTTGGTCGTGTGAATTCATGGGTATCCCGAATGAGGACTTGTGTGTCCCGGATTTCCCGTTTGGCTGCTTGATTCGGCTTTGGATTATGAAGGGTGGTATCAACAACTAAACCTCGCTGGCGTATATGCACATTGAGGCGTGGGCTTTCGTTCAATCTGTCAGACATACAGAAGAGGTGAGGCTTTGTTGTTTAAAAACGGGGATGTGGTATGTTGTGATCTGATTGTACGATGGATTGGTTTCGCTTTACAACTATTTTATTATTTTGTGAGTTTTATGCTGGTTACGAAAGAGTTTACATTTCATGCATCTCATTTTCTTACCAAATATTATGGCAAGTGTGAGCGGCTGCATGGGCACTCGTATCGACTCGCCGTAACGGTTGAAGGCGAGGTTGGCGAGAATGATATGGTGATTGATTTTGGGGTGTTGAAGCGCGTGGTGGTGAGGCGGGTGATTGATCAGTTGGATCACCATCACCTGAATGATCTTTTCGAAAATCCTTCGGCGGAGCGAGTATGTGAGTGGATCTGGAAACAGCTGGAGGGGATGTCTGAGTTGTTGAGGGAGGAGGTGAGTGATCCGAATATTGCTGAGGGGATGCGGAAATTTCTGAAAGATGGGGAGACGGTTTCTGGTGCCGATATTCGTGATGGGACGAATTACGAGGTGCGGTTATATGAAGTTCGGTTGTGGGAGACGGAGGGATCGAGTGTTGCTTTGCGGGCGTAATATTTTCCTCTTTATTATGCGTGGTATTTTTCTGGGACTCGGATCGAATTGTGGCGAATGTTCGCGGTTAATGCGGGATGCTTTGGTTTTGCTTGAGGAGCGGGGAGTGGTCGTGGTGGCGAAGTCGTCGTTGTATGAAACGCAGCCGGTGGTGGGTGAGTGGCAGCGCGATCCTGGTGCGGATGCTTGTGATGCGCGTGGGAATTTTTTGAATGCGGTGGTGGAGGTGGAGACGGAGTTGAGCGCGGATGAGCTGCTGGGTGTGTGCATGGAGGTGGAGGGGTTGTTGGGTCGGGTGCGTGAGGGCGTAGAGCGCTGGGGTGCGCGGACGATCGATATTGATGTGTTGATCTATGGTTCAGTTGTTGTGAATGATGCGCCGCGGTTGGTGGTTCCTCATGTATTGATGAGTGAGCGGAATTTTGTGTTGGTACCGTTGGCGGAAATTGCCGGGGAGGTGGTGCATCCCGTGTTGGGAGTGACGGTGGTGGAGTTGTTGCGACGGTCGGTGGATGAACATAAGGTTTTTGTTTCTCCAGAGAGGTGGTGAAGGGATTTTGGTAGAAATTCCCCCGGTTTTTTCCACCATAACTTTGTATGTTTTGCAAGTCCTAGAATTTGTTTTCCTGGCTTGTTTCTGCTATTCTTTGTGTATATTCAGGTAGCGGCAATCAGCATCAGTATTACCGGAAAGGCCCGCAAGAAAATGGTAGCAGTTTTGTTACCAGTTTATATTTCTTGTAACCCCTTTCTCTATGTTCGATCCAACATTGATGTCAGATGAAGTATTATTGTCGGTGTGTGTAAGGTACGGAGAAGAGGCACGGAAATGGAGGAATAAATTTCTGGGGATGTTACCGGAAATAGAGAGGAGGAAACTCTATGTGAAGGAGGGGTGTTCGTCCGTGGTTGAGTTTGCGAAGAAGATTGGTGGGGTGTCAGAAGAACAGGTCTCGCGAGTCCTCAATGTTCATAAAAAATTTACGTCAACACCTGAGCTTCAGCATCTTTTAACGAGTGGAGCGGTAAGTGTCAACAAACTGGCACGAGTGGCCTCCATTGCTTTGCCAGAAAACGAAGAAATACTCGTCAATCAGGTTCAGCTCTTGTCTCAAAGTGCTCTAGAAACTTTTGTTCGAGATGTGCGTACGCACACCCTAGCAAGGGCGTCCCTTGGGGACAAGCCAGAATACAAACAGGAATTACCACAAGAGCCACTAAGACTTGATGAAGATGTTGAGCAGGCGCTCAAAAATTTACAACGCAAAGGCATCAATATCAACGAAGAACTCAGACTTTTTCTCGAACAGCGGAAACAAGCGATCGAAGAAGAAAAGAATCAGATTGCCCAAAAACTTGCCACCCAGGAAAAACCACAAACACGATACCTTCCTGCTAGGGTGCAGAAAGTCATTAAGAAAGAATACGGAAACATCTGTTCCAGAAGCGGATGCAGCAAACCAGCAGCAGACATCCACCATGAGAAACGCTGGAGAGTGGATCCGACGAATGATCCACGCTACCTCTCTCCGCTCTGTGAAGAACACCATGAGATCGCCCATACGATCGATGTGAAATACCAGGAGAGGAAGCGGAGAAGATGAAAACGACGTGCGCCAAATATTGTGCTATACTTCCGACATGGTTTTTCTCCTTATTGTTACATTTTTTACGTTTCTTTTTCAGCCCTTTCTCGGCGTTGTTGGTGCTGACGTATTGAGCGCGCAGAAAGACTCACATAGTACCGTTACCCTGAAAAACACCACCTTTGCCGTTGAGATCGCTGATGATGATGAGGAGCGATCGAAGGGGCTTATGTATCGTGAGAAGCTGGCGAAAAATCAAGGGATGCTTTTTATTTTTCCAAAAGAGGAGCCCCGGACGTTCTGGATGAAAAATACGCTGATTTCACTGGATATGATTTTTGCGGATCGAGAGGGAAACATCGTTTCGATTCAAAAACAGGCGAAACCATGTGGTACACAACCAGTATGTCCATTATATGAGTCGTATAAGCCGGCGAAGTACGTTCTTGAGATCAATGGAGGACTTGCGGCAAAACTGAAACTGAAGGTGGGGGAGAAAATTGTACTTGATGGAATCTAGTTTTTTGCGTTACTATAGCCCTGCATGACTTCGTCACCTCTCAAACTCTTCGCTGGAAGCTCGCATCCTGCCCTTGCGCAGGAAATTGCTCGACAGTTGAAGATTGAGCTTTCCGAAACGATCAATACGCACTTTGCGAATGGAGAAATTTACATCCGGCCGGTAGATACGGTGCGAGGATGTGATGTTTTCGTCGTGCAGACCTGTACGGATCGCGTCAATGAGGATCTCATGGAGCTCTTTATTTTGCTCGACTCACTCAAGCGATCCTTCGCTTCGAAGGTGCATGTCGTGATTCCGCATTATGGATATGCGAGACAGGATCGTGTAGCTCAGCCGAGAGAACCGATTACGGCGAAACTCGTTGCTGATCTGATTGTGGCTGCTGGAGCCGATCACGTCATCACTATGGCACTTCACTCTGACCAGGCTCAGGGGTTCTTTGACCTTCCGGTCGACAACCTGAATCCACGAAAACTTTTTGTTGATTACTTCAAGAAGAAAAAAATTAAGGACCTCGTGATCGTCAGTACTGATGCTGGTGGCGCAAAAGATGTTAAGAAATTTGCGGACCTGTGTGGTGTGGACTTCGCTCTCGTGCACAAGACTCGACCGAAGATGAATGTCGCTGAGGCCCTGCATGTGGTGGGTGATGTCGATGGAAAAACCTGTCTGATTTACGACGATATGATTGATACCGCGGGCAGTGCGTGCGCGGCGGTCGCGGCTCTCAGGAAAAATGGTGCGAATAAAGATATGTATCTTGCGTCGGTTCATCCAGTATTTTCCGATCCGGCGGTTGAGCGTATGAAGGCGGCTGGATTCAAGGAGGTGGTGGTTTCCAATACGATTCCGCTTCCTGCTGCCAAGCGATTTAAGGGGTTGACGGTGCTCTCGGTCGCTCCGCTGCTTGCGCAGATTATTCAGAATGTTCACGACTCGAAGTCGGTGACGAAAGTTTTTGACTAACGTATCTTTTTTATTTTTTGTTACCTGATATTTGATGATATACCTTGGCTCCGATCACGCTGGCTATGAGATGAAAAATGCTCTTGGGGATTATATGCAGGAGCTCAAGCAGGAATGCGTTGACCTCGGTGTTTTCACTGGAGACTCCGCAGATTATCCCGATATAGCTCGTGAAGTTGCGGAAAAAGTTTCTGAAAATCCTGGTTCGTTTGGTATTCTGATTTGCGGAACAGGGACGGGCATGTCGATTGCAGCGAACAAACTGAATGGTGTTCGAGCGGCATCGGTCACTAATGAAACCATGGCCGAGATGGCTCGACGACATAATAATGCAAACGTGATGGCTCTTGGTTCACGGCTTATTGACATCGAAAAAGCGAAGCATTTTGTGAAAATTTTTATCGAGACGCCTTTCGATACGGATGAGCGTCATCAGCGACGTGTGGATAAAATTTCTGACATTGAAAAAAATCGAAAATAATTTTTTCGCACTATGATTCTTGTTGCTCCATCCATTCTCTCTGCGGACTTCGGTAATCTCAATAGCGAGATCGCGTCTGTTGAGCTGTTTAGTGACCTCATTCATGTTGATATCATGGACGGGCACTTTGTTCCGAACATCACCTTTGGTCCCGGACAGGTTGGAAAAATGCGTGCGAATAAGCCATTCGATGTGCATTTGATGATCGAAAATCCTGAAAAATATTTGAAAGACTTTGCAGATGGTGTGATGCAGGCTGTGGGCTCGGAGTTGTATGCGCGCAGTTTTCTGGTGGTGCATCAGGAGGCGACTAAAGATCTTGTTGGCACGGTGCGGATGGTCAAAGCGCTTGGCATGAAGGTTGGTGTTGCTCTGAATCCTGCGACGTCGCTCGATACACTTGAGGATGTGCTTGATGATGTTGATATGGTTCTCTGTATGACGGTGAATCCGGGTTTCGGTGGACAAAAATTTATCGAGTCAGTGATGCCAAAAATTTCTCAACTTCGGGCATTGCGGCCAGATCTGCATATTGAAGTTGATGGAGGTATTAATCTTGAGACGGCTCGGGTAGCGAGGCAGGCAGGAGCGAATATCTTCGTTGCCGGTAACTATGTCTTCGGTGCTCCAGACCGAAAAACAGCTTTAGAGAGTCTTCGAGGTTAATCTTTTAGCTTCAAATTATTGACAAACAGCTATAATGACGGTAGATTAACATCTCCTATTTTTTTCTGTATGCTTCAGGGAATTATCTCAAAAGGAACCGAAATACTTCTCAACGGTAGGTTATCAGACAAAGGCCATCAACTTTTTCTAGAACGTCTTGCCTATAAACTCACGGGGACGAAGTTGCAACAACATATTCAGCCGATAAGTTTTTTTCTCCAGGAGGTGTCGAGTCGTGTCTCGGGCTCTCTTTTTACTCGATCGAAAGACCAAGCTGTTCGCCAACAAGAGACGCTTCACTTTGCTGACTCGTTTGCTGAGTATCTCGTTGATATCGAAAAAGATATGGTGCAGCTCGAGACGGCGGTTAAGGTTCTTCCGAATCATGAAAAACATTTCCGCCCGGGGTGGCAGACGCGTATTCGTAATGCCGCATACTTTGCCTTTGTGTCACACTATGGCGTTCATCGAAAAGGCGAGAAAGATCCTAAGGGAAATCCACTTCCGTATGTCCAGCATCCTAAGAGAGCTGCTTTCGATGCGATGATTTATAAGGCAGGTGTTCTTGATGAAGAGACTTTTATTGCCGAGCTGCTTCATGATGTGAACGAAGATATGGGAAAGGGTATGCTGGTCAATCGTGCTGGTATGAAACATGCCGATGCCATGCATATTTCTCATAGGTTTGTTGCGAGTGGCGCTGTTCAGGTACAAGATGAGGATCCGGAAAAAACGGTTGATATTAATCGTCTTCTCGACCTGGTTGATAAAAGTTATGCCGATAAAACTCTTGGACGTGAAGCGACGCGCACCGAAGCTCTCATGTGTCTCATTAGTCGACTTTCCGAGATGAGTCCTGAGGATTTCTTGAAGTATGGAACCCGTGTTCTCCTGATAAAAATTTGTGACCGTATCGATAATGATGCGACGATTGCCTCTCTCAATAAAGATCGTTTTACGGCTATCTGGCTTGAGACTTGTTACTTCTATCTCTGGCTTACCAAGGCGCTTCACATGAAAAATACGCGTGAGTGGTTTTTTGATTTGCTTCAGAGAGTTCAGGGTGATGAGCGAATGAAGCATCAGTTTCGTCGAATTGAGGATCAGTGTATTCATGATCTGCCGGCGAAATTTGTGGATCGTATATATCAGGCGATAGAGGCGCATGGCTTTTCTCGTGGTGATCTGCAGATTATTTTTCGACCACGAGGTATACGTTTCATGAAGCTAAATGAGGTGGCGCGTCGCGATGGAACGCCTGAGAGTAATGGACTACAATTCAATAATTTTGTGAACTTTGTCCCTACGTCTCCTGATCCTGAGGCGAATCAAAGGCTGGTGAGTATGCTTCGAGATAATATTATTCCGGACCTTTTTCCTCACTATACTCAATCCCAGTTTTCTGAGTCCCAGGGAGTATTTGGAAAGGAATATGATTTTCGTTCTGATCTTCATCCCAAAGCGATGATCAATACGGGTCTCCATGCAGCGTTTAAAAAAGGTTCTGTTCCTGAGGATTCCTTTGGTTTTGGCGCGTTTCGGGTCTTTCAAGATCGTCATCAGTATTGTGCTGAGTATATGGGCAAGGCGCATGCTGCTCTTTTATTGGATGATCCTGCCTCAGTTGAACATCTTCTGAATATGCATGCGAACCTGAAGTCGTACTCCACCTCGCTTCTTGGTGTGCTCCGTGACATTGATCGAACGAGTGAGTTTGAGCAGCCCGATAAGGAGCCTGGCTCAATTCGAAAATGGTCGTTTGAACAAATTAAGCGCGCACTTACTTCTCTTGTGGTTAAAAAAGCATCACCCCGATCGAGCGCATCGGTTGCCGGTGAGTTGTATACGCCTCACGAGCGTCGCGAGCTCATTGGCCTCGTGCATGCCTTTTTCTTTACGATGTTTGGTGGCAAAAAACAGCAGGTCAGCATTCATGATACGACTCCAGGTATTGCGAACCATGATCGATTTCTGGGAAGTTTTGGTGTTGCCAATGCTCCTATTGGCGCGGCATGTATTCCTCTCGATATTCATTCTCTTACGAGAGCACCGTTGCGAGCACTCTGCGAAGTTGATCCGGAACAGGGAGGAGAGAGAAGGAGGGGTCATTCTGCGGTTATTCGGAATTTCGAAAACTTTACGGTGGTTAATGATTTTCGTAAATCTCCCTATGGAGCTCCTATGAATGGGGTGCTTCATATTACTGATGATCCGGATAGAAGAGATTTTCGAAAAGCACACTTTGTTGGTGATGCGCTTAATCGTATTCTCCTTAGTCGCGTGGACCACATTGCTAAAGAGGGTGGCATGAAGCTGCCGACTGAGCATCTCACTATTGGTACGGAGGTACATCAGTCCTTGCGCTAAAACCGGAGTACTATTAAGATGAGCTGGTTAAGAGGTCGTTTTTGCGCGCGCTCGTAGCTCAGGGGATAGAGCATCAGCTTGCGGAGCTGGGGGCCGCAGGTTCGAATCCTGCCGGGCGCACCATTATTCTATGATTGTATGAATCACAAAACTATATACGGAGTCGTCGGAGTAGTGCTTATCGCGGTTATAGCTGTGGTTCTTGGCAGTTCAGATTTTTTTAAGGGTGCATTTTTTGTGGATAAACAACTCCTGGCCTTCAAACAGAGTGGCGGTCCTGGAAGTGGAAACAGCTCATCTGGCTCGGTGGTGTCGTGCGATGTATTGGTCGTTGGGGCTGGAACGGGTGGAACGTTTGCTGCACTTCAGTCGGCACGTGATGGCGCGAAGACATGTTTAGTTGAACCAACTGCGTGGATTGGTGGCATGATTACGGCTGCGGGTGTTTCTTCAATGGATGGAAATTCCTGGAACTATACCGGACTACTCGGCGAATTCGTTCAGAAGGTGAAAAAATCGTATGGGGTGAAGATCTGGCAGACCGAACTTTGTCTTGCGCCGTTTTGTTTTGAGCCGAGTGTGGGACATACGGTTTTGAAAGGTATGGTTGCCCAGGAGTCAAATATTAATCTCTACCTAAACGCAAAGTTGAAGCGTGTTCTGAGAACGGGGAATGTGATTGAGGGTATCGTGGCCGAACAGAATGGAAAAGATATTACCTTCCGTGCCCCGGTGACGGTTGAGGCTACGGAGTTGGGAGACGTACTGTATTTAGGTGATGTTCCTTTTGATCTTGGCGTTGATCTTGACTCGAAAGAAGAGCATGCGAGAAAAACAAAAGACTGCGTGCAGCCAATTACTGTGACCGCCATTATTAAAGATACTGGCAAAGTTCAGGTACCCGTGCCTGCGCCGGATGATTACGATCCAACGAGGTACTTCTGTACGATTCCGAATAGCAAGTGTCCAGACTCTTCGACGGAGTTCCGCGACTGGGAATTTTTGAAGAGCTATGGTCAACTTCCAAATGGAAAGGTCATGGTGAATATCCCGACTCACTCATATGGTAATGACTTTGATGTTGATCGCTCGGAATACGATCCTCTTGCACGAGAGGAGGTTATCGCACTAGCTCGGAAGAATTCGCTTGGTATTATTCGTTATTTCCAGACTGAGTTGGGAAAAAATACGTATGCGTTGAGTAATGAGTTTGGAACGGATGATGGTCTTGCGCTCATTCCTTACGTTCGCGAGAGTCGACGTTTACGAGGTGTGACACGCATTACTGAGGCTGATGTCATACCAGATTCGCTCGGTGAGATGCGCTTCTGGGATGATGCGGTTGCCGTGGGTGATTATCCGCTCGATATTCACTCGTGTGAGCGTGGCGCTAATGATCTTTTTCTCGTTTACCCTCCATTCCAGGTGCCTTATTCGGCACTTATCCCTCAGAAAGTTGATGGCTTGATTGGGGCTGAGAAAAATATTTCCGTGTCTCATATTGCGAATGGACGAACGCGTCTTCAGCCGATTGCCGCCTCGATTGGACAGGCTGCTGGTGCGGCTGCGGCGATGGCCTCTCTTGAGAAAAAACAACCTCGTAATATTGATGTGAAAAAACTTCAAGAGCGTCTCGTGCACTCGAAGTTGCGGGTGAATTATTATAAGGATCTGACGCCTGAGCACTGGGCGTTTCCGGCGATTAGCGTCATGACTCAGCAGGATGTTATTCGTGGATTTACTGAAAATGGAGAAAGCTTCTTCCGTCCTGATCTTCATATTCGACGTGCTGAGTTCGCCTCGATTCTCGTTCGAACCTTTGGTCCAGCAAAGAAAACCCTGAAGGATGCAAAAATGATCTTCACCGATGTTCCTGCGACGGCATGGTTTTCTCAATATGCCTATCAACTTCCGGCCGGAATTCCTGCGACATTCTTCCCGAAAAATCAGTTTGGTGGCGCACGAAAAATTACGCGTGGAGAGGCTGCTGAGTGGATCGTTCAGCTTCTTGATCTCAAGAAGACAGATCCTTCTTTTGAAATTTTTGAGATGGTAAATGGAAAGGTTGGTCCTGATGTGCCTTTGACCCGTGCAGAAATCGCCGCATTGGTATATCGGATCAAGAAGGCACTCAAGATGGACTAACTTTAGACTTGGTTTGGCATGATGCCGGTCAGATCGTAGTGAGAGTAACCCAGTGCCCGAAGGTCTGTATAGACTGGACCAAGTATCTTCCAGAGTTCGGCGACTCTTTCCTGATGTTCTTCTTCGCTTGGAGGAATAATGTAGATCTCGGAAATTTCTTTGTCACTCAATCCCATTGCTCTCATTGACGCAATAAGTTTTTTTGTGGCATCTATTTCGGCCTGTATTTCTGGATGCTTTGATTTTGGTGATTGCCTGATCATGTCAAATAATTGACGCACTCTTCCTACATCAACGTGGTATTTTTCAAGTGCTTGATCGATGTGGCTGTAGAATTCCCCGCATGATAATGTTTTTTTAAAGTTGCTCGCGTGGCGCTCCTGTGTCAACTGATCCATATCTTGCGCATCTCGTACATATCCACCTGGTAGTTCGTGTTGGAAATTATTGAAAAATCTTGCGATCCATCGTTCCGGTTCTTTCTGTTGTATAATCCCAAGCATTGTTTCAATGCTTTCGGGGCTTTCGGACTGTTGAGTGTGAGACGATAACATATACTGGAATTATACCGTATTTTGAGTGTTTTTGCAATCTAATAGAGACGGTTTTCTTGCTTTGGATTGCATCAAAATCGATGTTTGTTAGTATGGCGATATGATCAAACGACTTCTTTCTTCGGTGATGGTGTGCAGTGTTCTTTTTTCTATGATTCCGGTGGCGGTGGCTGCGGTGAAATCCGCACCTGTTGTGTCGCCCGTAGCCCTTACCCCGAACGAGATGGGACGGATTCCTTTTTTGGAGTACCACCAAGTTGGGCCGAAAGAAGATCGATGGACGCGCTCGTTTGAGCAGTTTCGGAAGGATCTTGAGTGGCTCTATAATAACGATTATCGGGCGATCTCAACGCAGGACTTTTTGAATCAGACGATTCGGGTTCCGTTTGGGAAAAAGCCGGTCGTGTTTACATTTGATGATGGTGGGTATACGCAACTCTTGATGAAAGATGGGAAGGTTGATCCGTATACGGCCGTTGGCATTATGGATCAGTTTCTCGTGGAGTATCCCGACTTTGGGTCGGCGGCGATTTTTTATGTGAATCAGAATCCTTTTAAGCTGACGGAGAAGACGGGCGAGGCGCTGAAGTATCTTTTGAAGACGGGTCGTGAGCTCGGAAATCATACGATTGATCACTCGAATCTGTCGTTGATTGCTCCTGCGGCGGTTGCTGGAAAAGTCCAGCAGCTTGAGGATTATCTGAAGAAATTTGATCTTGGTTCACATACTCTTGATAGCATCGCCTATCCGTTTGGCGGAGTGCCGAAGGGTGCTGGATATGAGGTGATGAAGAAAAAATTCAGACTTGGTTTGCTGGTGGGTGCGGAGCCTTCGTGGTCGCCGTATCATGCGAAGTTTGACGCGATGCGAGTTCCGAGAATCCAGGCGATTGATGATGAGTGGAGTCGATGGTTCAAAAGGAAGAAGGGTGAGACGGGGAAAAAATTGGGAAGTGAAATTTTTGCTCCGTATGTGAGCGATGGAAATCCGGATGTGGTTGCGGTTGCAGCGGTTGCCGATGAGAAAATTTTGGTGAAGGATCGTTTGCGTGCTGGTGTTGTGGCGAAGGTGTGGGATGGTGTGATGTTGGAAAAAGTTGAGCAGGTTGCGGCGAGCGTGGAGAAAGTTGAAGAGAAAATTGAAGAGAAAGTTCAAAAGATCGAGAAGAAAATGGAGGTGGTTCCGATGAAAAAACCGCGGGAGGTGTATCCGTATGATGCTTGTAAGGATCCCGATGCTGATACCTATATTTCCTATAAACGGGATGGGGCGATGCTTCCTGAGCATCTTCAGTTTAGCTGGAAATATTTTACGGAAGGGCCGAAGTTTTTGAAGTCGATGGTCGATTCGGCCAGTGGTGTGTCGTTTTTTCGGGGCATTTATATTACCGCCTCCACGGCGCTTGGTAATAATGGCAAAGTGCTCGTTGAGAAATTGATCGCTTCGGGTGGGAATATGGTCGTCTTTGATCTCGATGAATCCGATGGGGCGTTGAAGTATAAGGCTGGCGGGGAGAACTCGGTGTTGCGAGATATGAAGCCGTTTATTGAGTACTTGAAATCAAAGAATATATTTGTGGTGGCACGTGTGGTGGCGTTTAAAGAAAAGAAGATTGCTCGGGTTCGGCCTGATATGGCGATTCAGAATGCGGGAGGGGGCGTGTGGCGTGATCGGGCTGGTTATGTGTGGCTCGATCCTTCGAATCCTGATGTCGTGCAGTATGCCATCGATATGGCCAAGGAGGCCGCTGCAATGGGAGTTGACGAGGTGCAATTTGATTACGTACGATTTCCAACGGAGGGAAATATTGGTGCGGCGAGATTCAAGTATGATCCGGCGAAAAAACAGAAGTGGGAGGTGATCCGTGATTTCTTGAAAGAGGCTCGGCGACAGACATTTCCGATGGGTGTGAAATTGAGTGCGGATGTATTTGGCATCGTTGGCTGGCAGCCCGCTCCGAACTATAAGACGCTTGGTCAGAGGATTGAATGTATCGCGCCGTATCTTGATACGATCTATCCGATGGGATATCCTTCCCATTTTGGTCCGGGATTTGGTGGACACAATAACCCCGCTGATGAGCCTTACTATTTCAATAAAGAGACGAATGATAATTTCGTGAAGTATGCTCGTGGAACTGAGACGACCATCCGTCCGTGGCTACAGGGTTTCACCTATCGGGTGACCATCCCATACAATAGCGACTACATGTATCAGCAGATTCGTGCCGCTCGGGATGCACAAGGGGACGGCTTCGTTTTCTGGAACGCGAGCAACGTCTATACCGTCGTCATGCCGGCGATAGGGAGGTAGTTTTTCATTCTCATGCTTGATTATTCCTGTTTTTCCTGATATAAAGCTACGGACACATTTCCCTTTATTCTGTTATTTTTGTGCATATGGCTGCAGATGGTGGTTCTCCTCGTGCTCCTCAGGGCGCACCTCTTTATACAGGCCCTCTCTCAAAGCTTCATAAAGCGCCTTCTCCTGAGCTTATTCGGGCGTTTGAGCTTATTCGTGACATGAGTCGTTCGGAGCTCGAAATAGCACAAAAGTTTTCTCTCGAAGAGTTAGCGGCTATCGTAGAGGACTTTTCTCACCCTCACCCAGTGTATGTTTGGGCTGATCTTTGTAATAATATTGCTCTTCAATTCAAGAGTGATCTTCTCTTTCCTGGGCCATTTCCGGACTCTCATGATATGAGTTTCGATGAATTTTCCGCTCAAGCGGCACCTTCTCTGGTTCAGAATCCTCGGATAACGGTCGCTATGGTTCAGTTTTTCCAATATATCTGGAAAAGAATGGCTTCAGAAAACATGAATTAGACGAGCTCTTCTTGATTTTCCTGATATGACGATGTACACTAAGTCGTCATGGAATTTAAACTTGTTTCAAAATTTGAGCCTCGAGGTGATCAGCCAAAGGCCATCGAAAAGCTTGTGAAGAACGCAAAAGCTGGTATGCGCGATCAGGTCCTGCTTGGTGCGACGGGCACGGGTAAGACGTTTGTGATGGCGCAGGCGATCCAGCAGTTGCAGAAACCGACCCTGATTCTTGCTCATAATAAGACGTTGACGGCTCAGCTCTGTAGTGAGTTCAAAGAGCTCTTTCCGGATAATGCGGTTTCGTATTTCGTCTCATATTACGACTACTATCAGCCGGAGGCGTATATGCCGTCCACGGATACCTATATTGAAAAAGATGCTTCGATTAATGAAGAGATTGAAAAGTTTCGACACGCCGCGACGGTGAATTTACTGACGCGACCTGATACGCTTATTGTGGCTTCTGTTTCGTGTATTTATGGCTTGGGCGATGTGCGTTCTTATGATGGATTAGCGATTGAGTTGAAGGTTGGAGAAGAGCGAAAGCGTGATAAACTCCTTCGACATCTCACGGATATCCAGTATCGACGCTCGGATCTTGAGTTCAAGCAGGGCATGTTTCATGTACTCGGAGATAGTTTGGAAATTTTCCCACCACATAAAGATACCGTCTATCGACTCGAGTTTTTCGGTGACGAGATTGAAAAAATTTCTGAAGTGGATGCGATTACCGGTGAGGTGATTACGGATTTGAAATCGATCAAGATATTTCCGGCGAAGCATGATGTGACGACACCTGAAAAAATTCAGGGCGCTGTTGATCGAATTCGTGCTGACTTGGATATTCGACATAAGGAGCTCCTCTCGATGGGTAAAATTGTTGAGGCGGAACGTACAAAAACTCGAACGGAATATGATATCGAACTTCTCATGGAAACGGGATACTGTAGCGGTATTGAGAACTATACTCGATATCTCGCAAACCGTGAGCCCGGTGCTCAGTGCGCGACACTCCTCGACTATTTCCCCGATGATTTCTTGTTGATTGTGGATGAGTCGCACATCACGATTCCGCAGATTGGTGGTATGTATAATGGTAACTATTCTCGAAAACAGACACTCATTGATTATGGTTTCCGTCTCCCATCGGCCCATGATAATCGACCGCTCAAGTTTGAAGAGTTTGAGAAGCATATCAATCAGGCGATGTATGTATCCGCGACTCCGGCGAAGTATGAAATGGGCATTGTAAAGAATGATCCCGAGAAAATTGTGGAACTCATTATTCGTCCAACTGGGCTTATTGATCCGGTTGTTGAGGTTCGTCCAACGAAACATCAGATTGATGATATTCTCAATGAAATTCAGGCGCGAAACAAAGTGAATGAGCGCACGTTGATCACGACGTTGACGAAGCGGTCAGCTGAGGATTTAACCGAATTCTTAGTGGATGCTGGTGTCAAAGTGAAGTATCTCCATTCTGATATCGACACGATGGAGCGTATCGAAATTCTTCGCGAACTACGACTCGGAGTTCTCGATGTTGTCGTGGGAATTAACCTGCTTCGAGAGGGTCTCGATCTTCCTGAGGTTTCGTTTATTGCTATTATGGATGCGGATAAAGAGGGCTTCTTGCGATCGGCACCGGCACTTATTCAGACGATTGGACGTGCTGCTCGAAATATTAACGGAACGGTCGCGCTCTACGCTGATCGCATGACCGCTGCTATGAAAATTGCTCTCGAGGAGACAGATCGACGTCGAGCTATCCAGGTGGCATACAATGAGAAGCATGGCATCACACCCCAGACAATTATCAAGGCGATCAAGGATATTGCGATGGGTCGTAAAAAAGAAGACACTAAAAAGTTCAATCCAAAGAAGGTTCCAAAACAGGAAATTCCTCACGTACTCCATATGCTCGAGTCACAGATGGAGCTCGCTTCTGAAAATCTCGAGTTCGAAAAAGCCGCAGATATCCGCGATCAAATCGATGCGCTGAATAAAGTTCTGGCTGAGAAGTAGAGGTATGTTTTTGAAATTATGCTTGCACGATCTCCGTTCCTTCCGGGAGTGAGTCGAGAAATGCTTTGCCGTAGCTTTTTTTCAGGAGACGGTTGTCGAGGATGTAGAGGTTCTTTGGAGCATCGTGGGAGAGTGGGTTT
The DNA here is from genome assembly GCA_943349045.1 of Candidatus Peribacteria bacterium. GTDB lineage: Bacteria > Patescibacteriota > Gracilibacteria > UBA1369 > UBA12463 > CALREA01. The sequence goes on along the minus strand of CALQZC010000002.1, from coordinate 31,175 downwards.
TTCAGAAATTGGTTGAGAAATCCGAGAAATCGCATGATGGTTTCTGGAAGAGCGTACTCGGTGAATGGATCCATATATCGGTTTATCTGCATTTGGATCATGGGATCAAATGGTGGATCGAATGGGAGTTTTTGAAAGATAAAATTTTCACATGGGAGCTTGTTGAGGTCGAGTTTCTCGAGAAAACTCATGGTTCCGAAGAGTGCCATATGATTGGCGTCGGCGATATATTTTTCGACGATTTTTCCGCGACCTCCGCTGAAGTCCTGACTGAGGAGCTGGATACCATTGTTTTTAAGGTTGGTTGCCTGGGCGTAATAGGCCTGATGCAGCGTACGTTTCGAGCCGAAGATGGCGATAGTTTTTCCAGGTGTGCCTTTGATGATATTCAACATGAGGGCATTCGCGTGCATCATGTAATCTGATTTTTCCTGGTCGGGAAGTGCGCTCGGAATGATGACGCGTAGATTTTTTGTCATTTCTGGATTGGCTGGGATAACGCACTCTTTTGCCTCTTCGGGAATTTGAAGTCGATCACGAATATAATCGAATGACTTCGCGACACGCATGGTTGAAGACATGAAAATGCGTGATGTTTGCTCTTTGAAAAACTCCATGTTCCAGAGTGTATCCATTCTTTCGATTGGCATGTAGCGCAGGCGAATCTGTTCTTCGTGGTTTTGGAACAGTATGGCTGAAGAGGTCTGTTCTTCATTGCTGAAAAGATTTTCAATGATACTTAATTCCTCGAGGAGTTCACCATAAAGACTTGGATTCGTATCGAACATTTCCTTGAGTTGCTCAACGATGCTCGTGAAAAGTTGCTGGATTTGTACCCAATCTTTGGTATTTCGGTGCGTGTTTTGAATGAGTAGATTTTCGACGGGATTCGTCGTGTGCTTACTGAAGAGCATGCTGAGCATGCCAAAGAAGAACTCGAGTTTTTGTGTTACCTCCGTCGGAAGATCGAAACGCTCTCGGAGATAGTCGAGAGAGAAGATGCGTGATGTGGCGGCGAGAATATGTTTTTCAAAAAGATGCGCTTCGCAGATGATGAGGTTCTGAATACCCTTCAGATGGTTTACTGGGCTCATGACTTCTTTGGCCAGGGCTCGGTGGTAGCATACGAGAATACTGGCGTTTTCCTCTTTCTTATAGGCTTTTTGGAGATAGACTTCTTTCGCAATATCGCACTGCCATGGATTGACGTTGATGTTTTCCCAGCGTCGATACTCTTCGTTGGTGAGTGATATTTCATCCTGTTCGCCGTTGTCGGTGTAGGTGAGCCAGAGGTTGATCTTTGCCATGAAGCACGCCTCTTCGAATGTTTTTTTCGGCTTTTCCAAATACTGCGCGAAGCGCTTCGGAGAAATATATTTATGTATTTCCTTCACGAGAACGATATCTGCATGTTCCTGAAAGAGTACTTCCTGGAGTCCGGTACTTGCAAGCGAGATCAACGTTTTTTCTTTTGTGTGATGATGATGCTTGAGAATTGCCTTGGTGAGCGCGGTGTATTTTCCATTTCCAATACCTGCCTCGATGAGGAGTGTCTCACGTTTTTCGAGGGCGGCGTGAATTGTCGTTTCAATTTCATCCTGACGCGAACTGGTGAGAAGTGGTTTTTTAGTTCGTTGAAGAAATAATTCTTCCTGATAGGCTCCGCCCGGTGTTCCTTCGCTGAAAAGATCTGCCATGTGGGGTGCCGTCTTTTCGAATATTGTGTGGAGAGCGCTCAGTGTTTCGGGTGAGAGCGTCTGAATTTTTTTCAAAAGTTTCTGAAACAGTTTCGCAGAGGCGATCGTGTCACTGAGGGCGCGGTGGTCTTGTTTCTCAGCAATACCGAAGGCTGCTGAAATAGTTTCCAGACTATAGGAGGGGAGTTTCGGATAGAGGATGCTTGTGATCGGAAGCGTATCGAACTCGACATTTTTCAAATCAAACCCTTTATTTCTGAGGAAGGTGGTGTCGAAGGTAATGTTGTGACCGACGATTGGTGAGTCACCGATGAAGTCGAGAATTTGCTGTTTCACAGACTCGAGCGTTGGGGCATCTTTAACGTCTTCATCATGAATTCCGGTGATGTGCGTGACGATCTGCGGAATCCCCACGCCAGGATTTACGAGGGTCTGAAATGTTTCGTAAATGCCATGTTCATCAAATCGAATGGCTGCCACTTCTATCGGATCATCTGCAACCGGATCAAAACCGGTGGTTTCTAGGTCGAGTGCTATATACATTCTGAGCTTTTATAAGACCTTAATAAACTTGTCGAACATCCAGCCGGTGTCGAGTGGACCAGGGGTGGATTCTGGGTGGAACTGGACCGCGAAGAAGGGGAGGGTTTTGTGTTTGACGCCTTCGACCGTGCCGTCGTTGACGTTTTCGAACCAGACTGACCAATCTTTTTTTGGAAGGGTTTTGGCGTCGACGGCGAAGCCGTGATTCTGTGTCGTGATGTAGCAGCGCTTCGTGTCGAGATCCATGCATGGCTGATTCTGGGAGCGATGGCCAAACTTCAACTTATAGGTCTTGGCTCCGGCGGCGATCGACATGAGCTGGTTTCCCAGACAGATCCCAAAAGTTGGGAGTTTTGCCTTCAGCGCTTTTTTCACGATGGCGTGCGTTTCTTTGATGAGCATTGGGTCGCCAGGACCGTTGCTGAGAAAGAGGCCGTCGCACTTGATGCCCTTACTGATGAAGTCGTAGTTCCATGGCACGCGGATGATATTGGCCCCGCGATCGAGGAAGCTGCGGATCGAGTTATTTTTGATGCCGCAGTCGAGAAGGACGATCGTTTTTGCTTTTCCTTTGGCGTGCTCGGTCTTGTAGGTCATTGGCTCTTTCACGCAGACCTGTGCGACGAGGTTGTCTTTGTTGGGATCGTAAAATTTGCTGCTCGAAACTTTTCCTGCATCTTTTCCGACCAGAATTTTTCCAAGCATTGCACCGTTCGTGCGGAGGTGCTGAGTGATGGCACGGGTGTCGAGTCCGGTAATGGCCGGAACGTTATTGATTTTTAGCCAATCGCCCAGAGAGCGAGTTGCCTCCCAGTGGCTGTGCTTTTCCGAGTACTCCGAGACGATAATGCCAGCTGGGTGAATGCGGTTACTCTCGAAGTGAACCTCCAGCCCGTCTTTCATTGAATCGTCGGGAACTCCGTAGTTTCCAATGAGGGGAAAGGTGAAGGTCACGATCTGGGCCTCGTACGAAGGGTCGGTCAGGGTCTCCGGATAGCCCATCATGCCCGTATTAAAAACTACCTCGCCTAAAGCTGATTTTTCGGCTCCAAACGAGATTCCTTCAAATTTCGATCCATCTTCGAGGATGAGAGTTGCCTTGGTCATTTGGGGGGATTATACTATCGCCGCTATGGATTTCAAAGGCCAAGACATTTTAAGCACAGAACAGTTCTCAAAGGAGGATATTCTGCGCATTTGTGATGTTGCGAGGACCTTTGAGGCAATTTCCGAAAAACGTCAGACGAGTGAGCTTTTGAAGGGAAATGTGATGGCGTCACTTTTCTATGAACCTTCGACACGAACGAGATTTTCTTTTGAGACGGCGATGAAGCGACTGGGCGGACAGACGATTACGGCTGTCGGTCAGGATTACTCGTCTTTGGCAAAAGGGGAGTCTTTGTGGGATACGGCGAAGATGGTGGAGGCGTATGCCGATGTCATCGTGGTGCGTCATCCTACGGAAGGTTCGGCTGCTGAGATGGCTCGTGGTGCCAATGTTCCTGTCTTGAATGGGGGCGATGGTCCCGGCCAGCATCCGACGCAGGCGCTGCTCGATATGTATACGTTGATGAAGGAAAAGGGGAAGATTGATGGACTGACGATTATGATGTCAGGTGACTTGAAATATGGACGAACGGTGCACTCTCTTTGTATGTTGTTGCGGCACTTTGACGTGAAGATCATTTTTTCTTCGCCAGAGGAGCTGAAGATGCCGACGAATTATCTTGATGATTTACGAGGGCGGGGAGTGGCATTCGAAGAAGTGCTGACGCTCGAAGAGGGCTTGAAGAAGTCTGATGTCGTCTATGCGACCCGCGTGCAGGGCGAGCGATTTGAAGATAAGGAGCAGTATGAGCGATTGAAGTTGGCGTTTGTGTTGTCTCGGGATTTATTGGAAAAAAATCATTCAGGCATTACCGTGATGCATCCATTGCCACGTGTTGGAGAGATCGCCGTGGATGTGGATGGGCTTCCTGGTGCAGCCTACTTCCGTCAGGCCGCGAATGGTGTTCAGGTGAGAATGGCGCTTTTGGCTTTGGTGCTGGGGAAGGTGTAGGGGTGCGTGGTCACGATCGCACGTCAGCTTGTATATAGCGGCACGCTATTTTTTCCACTTATGTTTTTGCACCTTCACATCAATGGCGTGGGCGATTTCGTGGTGTGCGCTGCAGAGGGGCGCGAGGTAGTATGGATCGTTTGATTTCGTGAGGGCGAAGCGGGCCGTGTGGTGGATGACTTTCCATGGTTTATTACAGCCTGGTTTTGCGCATTTGTTTCCGTACTGTTTCCGAATAATGTTTTGAATTTTTTTTGGAATGTATCGAGTTGCCTCTTTTTTCTCACATTCTTGGGATAGCTCGTCTTTCTGCTCTTCTATTTTTTCTTTCCGTAGATTCAGGCCTTCCATGAGTGCTTCATTGAGGTTGATGCCTTTTTGCTTCATATCTCTGAGGCGACTGAGCAGTTCTTTACTGAATTCAAATTCGTCGTATTCCTCTTGGACGTCCAAGAAAATTTGTTCATCACCCTTCTCATTTTTCATATCCCTCACCAGCTGATCGAGTCCTTTTCTTGATAACAATTTCACCTGATGCAGAAGCGCCTCTTCATTTTCATGCGTCACCACTGATGCCACTCTCGCGAGTTTGTGCATGCTGATTTCGCCTTCTACTAGCGCTCGATGGAGGAGCGCCGATTTTTCTTTTATCTGTTTTTCGATGCGTATCGCCTCGTCTACCTGCGCGTGACTGGCGCTTGCGAGTTTGCCCGCGAATTCATAAATAGAGTCGAATCCTTTTTGTCGGTAGAGTTCTCGCTTGTATACTTCGCCGAGAAGGCCGAGAAATTTGTTGTGCCATTTTCTCGCTTCGGCTCCGAGATAGACACATTGCCAGTAGAGCTGATCGTCCGAGAGCATGGAGAGGTCGGTGAATGTGGTGAGATGAGGAGTTGCTGTCGATGATGTCGCGGTGATCATAGATTGGTGTGGTGAATGATTTTGAATTAAAATTCTATCAGAAAAATGACTGAAAAACCACTTCAGTAAGCCATTTCTACATGACAAGCCATCTAAATATTCTATGGTGAGTTTTTGCTCACCTCTCCCACCGGTGATTCCTGTGCTATACTGTCGACATGAAAAAATCCCCCCTCCGTTTTCTGCCGCATACGCTTCTCGCACTCTACCTTGGTGTCTTTATCTGGGGTGCGATTGAGCCGTTTTCTCGTGCGGTGTGGTATGTGGAGAATGGACCGATTTTTGCGATTGCAGCATTTCTCACTGTTTTGTATGTGAGGGGAGTGAAATTTTCGAATACTTCCTATGTACTCATGTCGTTCCTCCTTATCTGGCATACGATTGGTGGACACTATACTTTTGAACTTGTTCCGTTCGACTGGTTCAGTGATCTCTTTGGATTTGAGCGAAATATGTACGATCGGATTGGTCACTTTTCGGTTGGTTTCTATGCCTTTCCCCTTGTCGAGTATCTTCTTGCCAAGAAAAAAATGTCACGGGCCCTCGCCTATACTTTTGCGATCTTTTCGATCGCTTTTGTTGCGATGAGCTATGAACTTATTGAGTGGGGATATGCGGCTATCAGCGATCCTGAGGCAGGTTTAGCATTCCTTGGAAGCCAGGGTGATATTTGGGATGCACAAAAAGATATGTTGATGGATACACTTGGAGCGGTATTTGTTGTTGGTTTGTACGCGACTTTTTATTCTCGAAAAAAATAACATGGCTGATCTTCTTCTGAAGAAAGGAAAAATTGTTTTCATGGATGGTATTCGTGAGGGCGATGTGGTCGTCAATGGAGGGAAGATTGTGGAGATTGCTGCTGATTATCGAGAAGAGGCGACGCGAGTTATTGACTGCCAGGATAAGTTTATTTTTCCTGGGGTGATTGATGCTCACGTCCACATGCGTGTACCGGGAACGGAATATAAGGAAGATTTTGCGACGGGATCGATGGCTGCGGTTTCGGGTGGCGTGACGAGTTTTCTCGATATGCCGAATAATGTTCCGCCGATTATTTCTAAAAAAATGCTGACAGAAAAGCGTGGACTCGCTGATGGTCAGTCGTTTGCGAACTATGGATTTTTCTTCGGTGCGACGGATGATAATGTTGACGAGATCAAACGAATTTCAAATGTTCCGGGTATAAAAGTCTATATGGGACAATCGACGGGGAATCTTATCGTTCGTAAAGATGAAGTTCTCGAACAGATTTTTTCCTATGGAAAATTTCCGGTGGTGGCGCATGCTGAGAGCCAGGAGTGCCTTACTCGATTTGCTGAAGAGTATGCGGGTTCTGACGCGCGGTCTCGTGCTGATTTTCACTCGGTGGTTCGTCCTTCGGAGTGTGCTCGAGAGGCGGTGAAGCATGTGTTACATTTGGCAAAAAAATATGACGCTCGTGTTCATATCGCCCATGCCTCGACGGCTGAAGAGATTGATGTGATTCGTAAATTCAAAACGGATAAAGTCACGTGCGAGGTTACTCCACATCATTTGGTGTTTGATGATACGTCGTATGAAAAACTTGGTTTGAAGTTGAAGGTGAATCCTCCAATTCGAACGCGGGCGGATGTTGAGGCTTTGTGGGCGGCTATTACTGATGGCACGGTTGATATTGTCGCTTCTGATCATGCGCCCCACTTGTTGTCGGAAAAAGATGCCGAGTATGAGGCCTGCCCTGCGGGTATTCCCGGTGTTGAGACGATTCTTCCGGTCATGCTTGATGCTGTGAATAAAGGACTTTTGAATCTTGATCGTGTTGCGCAGTTATTGAGCGCTGGTCCTGCCCGGATTTTTGGTATCAAGGGAAAAGGTCGAATTGAGGTCGGCTATGATGCGGATCTCGTGATTATCGATATGGATGTGGAAAAAAAGATCAGTAATGCCCAGATGCTGACGAAGTGTGCGTGGACGCCGTGGGACGGCATGACGCTGAAGGGCTGGCCGGTTATGACAATTATTGGAGGTGAAGTTATGTATGAGAGCGGTGGCGGTGCTGGAGGCGCTAGCGCTGGTGTCGGTAAATTCGTTTCCTCGCGTCGGGCTGGCGAGCTTGATTTTCTTCAGTAGGGTCCACAAAAAAGGGCCAGTGGTTTTCATTCCCATTCTGACCCTTTCGAAACGCATTTTCTCTTTGTTTATTCTTTCGCTACTGCCAACTTTGCCTTTGCAGCGGTTTCTTCGTCGCCGTTTTCGTAGCTCAACGCAACGAGTACGTTTGCAGCACCGACATCCACAAACTGCATATTCATCTTGCTGCTGATCTTTTTTACGGCTGCCCATTGCGCTTCGACGTCACTCTTTATGCTTCCTGATTTACTTACATCGTTGAGTGCCATCACGGTGACTCGAACGGTTCCTTTTCCGCCAACTACCTTGAATTTTGTGGATACGGTTACGGCACTCCCGGAAGCAAGTGCCTTTGCATCCTCAGTTTCATCCTTTTCAGTGAAGGTGAGTCCAGCGCTTGTGAGTTTTGCACCGATGTCCGCAACGGTCATGCCAGACGCTACTGGAGTCACAACAGGTGCTGGAGTTGCATCTTGCGTCACTGCAGGAGCAGGTGTAGGTGAAACGGCAACGGGTGCTTCCTTGGCACAGCCGAAGCCGGCAGCGAGAATACTGAGAATTGCGAGAGAGATGACAGCCTGTTTCCGCATACGATGGAGTGTGAAAAAGTAAAAAAATCTTTCACTATAGTAGCATACTGAAGCTGTAATTTGGTGATATGCCTATTTTTACCCTTGCTATTTTGATAAAAAATAGTATAGTTCCTTCCTTAGCTTTATTTTACCTTATTGATGACGTGTTATGAATGTAGTTGATCCGACATCATCATCAGAACCTGCGACTGAGACGGCTGAACTTGGTTTTGCACCTGTTATTCCACTACCTCCTGAGGGACTGGCGGCTGATGTGCTTGAAGATGCTGGGGAGCCTATAGCAGAGACGATGCTGAGCAAAACGCCGGAAGATTTTTTGCCGGTCGTTATTCCTATGGAGACATTTGATCTCGTTGGCGATGAGGAACTTTGGGCGGCGAAGGCCGCGTCGGAGCATCGTGATGTTATGTCTTCTACGTCTGCGGCTCGGGGATGTATTGAGACCGAGCTTCCGGAAGATCAGGTTGCTCCTATTTTTAAGAAGCTTCATCTTCAGGTTGAACGTCGAGGGTCTCTCTGGCTCTTTCATGGAAGTGGTGAACGTGTCGCCTCCACATTTGCTGATGTAAATACGGAGATTTCTGAACTTTCACAGCGTCATGGTTGCTCGCTCCCTCGTGCTTATTTGGATACCTACTCGAGCGGGAGTGGTACTCCTCCTATTGATGCCAAATTTTTGGCTGCTCTTCCTCAAATGCTTCGGCGATGCACGGCGGGGAGCGTGGTTACTTCAGATACTTTTTATTCCCTCCTGAAGCATCCTCGTGTCGCGATTTATGTTCATAAAGAGGTAAAAGCTCATGGTCTCATCGGAGATAAAGCGGTTTATGTGTTGAGTGAACTCAAATCAGTTATTAATGAACTCCGTGCTGGTGGTGCTGAGAAGCAGTATGGTCGTGATACCGAGATGAAGGGGATGCTTGACTGGATGACGAAATTTATGGGGGCGGATGCGCCCATGTTTTCGAGTTTCACGGTGCATGGTGATGCGATGATGGGTAAGACGAGAATGGCGGAGGAGATGATCAAGGCAATTCGGACTATTCAAAAACAGATTCAAGATCTTCCGCAACGTAAAGAAGACTACATTGTTAATCATCCAATGAGTCATCCGAAGAGCCTGAAACAGACCCTTGATCGGTTTGACCAAGAAGTCGAGGCGCTTCCAAAACATACACCTTTTATTATTTTCGTTCCTGCGAAGGATACCCGGATGGGTGATTCTCTCTCATTTTTCCGAACCTATGCAAAACAGATTTTGCATGCGGCTCAAGAGGTTTTTACCGGCGATACACCACTTCCCAATGGCTGTAAGGCCCTCGAAAACTTCGATGCTCTTGATGCGACGACATTGGCCAAGGAGGGCCCAAAAATGCTTTCTCGTGCGCTGCGTCGATTAGAGAGATCCGGTCGCCGTTTTTTAATTGTTACGGATGATATGCAGTGGGCGGATAGCGAGTCGTGCGATCTTTTGAAACAGACATTTGCCAAGGATGGTCAGGGTGAGCTCGGCCATTTGGCACTTTTGAATTTGGCTCGAACGGGTGATCAGGTGATGAACCAAGAGCTTCTCCAAATTTTACAGAGTGCTCCGAATGTCAGTCAGCTTTCCCTTAAGCCTCTTGAATTTCTCGATAAGCATGGAGTCCCAACCCCACTTTTCATTTCGTTCGTGTATGGCCTCCTCAAGGTTGACCCAGCTCATACAACGATCGATGCGGTTGTCTTTGAGCGTCTGGCGCAAGCTGTCGGTGGCGCTCAGGGTAATCCGGGTCTTTTGACGGAGATGATTAATAGTATGGTTCAAGAGGGGGTACTCACCGTGAAACACTCAAATGTGACCTATGATGATCGATTCTTTGCATGGACAACGATGGGTGAAGCCGACGTGTTGGCGGCAGCTCGTGTTGATCGTCTTTTGACGAAACCTCTTCAAAGAGAGGTGCTCCAGTATGTCATGTTCCTTCGTGAAACAGGCGAGTGCACGTATCAGTTTCTTGCTAATTTTTTCCGTTCCCATTTGAAGCGTCCTGATTTGATTATGGTTTTTGCTCAGTTGTGTAAGCAGGGTGTGTTTAATCTTCAAAAAATTGATAGTACCGAGGAGATACATCCTACTGCTACTATTGGATTTGCGCGTGATGCTGATGAGCGTCGTTTGAAGGGTATCTTTGGTAACCCGGCTCTAGCCCAGGAAAATCCGATGGCTGAGGCCTATAAAGAGATTGCGCGATATATGCTTTTCACTCGCGATACGTTGAAACATAATCTGGATGATCCGAAGAATGCTGCCAATCGCGATGCTTTTCTCGCTGTTTTGGATCGCTGTTCCCCCTTTGCTATCTATGCGATGGCAACCAAGGCTAAGGTGCCTGAAATGGTTAAAGAATTTGTGCTTGAGGCCTTCAAGGATGCCTACGCACGCGGTCAGTTTGATGTGGCCCTCTCGGTGTATGAATACATGAAGAGCGAGCCGTCTCTGGCTCCCGTGATGCTTAATTTTGGAAAAAATATTGGTCTTCAGCTCGATCTTATCCAGTGTATGCAGGTAAAGCGTAATGTATATGCCACGGAGATTGAGGCACTTGGTGACAAAGTACGATACTTTTATGCTGGTAAAACTGCTGGTCTCGGCAAGGATCAGATGCTTGCAAAAGATGATTATGCATGTATTGAACGTCTTCATGATCTCATGTGCGATTTTTACTTCCTTCGAGGTTCTGATAAAAAGGTGCGTCTCGCGAGCGTGTCAAAACTCGATGAATGGGGTAAGGGAATGGCCGAGTATTTATCGGATGATGCAAAGCAGGTTTTTTCTCCGGGGGAGCGTGATTTTATGGATCTCAAGGCGAAGTTCAATAAGTTACGCGGAGAATACCTCATGCGTCGATATGCGCAGGCGTGCGATGATCATGCTGATACCTATACGAATAATCGAGATAGCCTCTTGAAAGCATTTCCAGAGTTTGCCAATGATATTCGATTTCAGCGCGTCGATCTCGAGGGGAACCGTATTTTTGCGAGCGCTTTTCACATGGGATGGAACCTCGTTATTGCTCCGGGTGGAGATGGATATGATAAGGGCTATATTGCCTATGGAGATGATGATGCTGCCGATTTCGCTGCTCTGTCTTCAGATAATTCATTGCATGCAAATCTTCTTCAGTCACGTAAGCATTATCTTAAGTTCTTTGATGTTGCGCGCACTCGTCCTGAACTGGTTCCAGACCGTACCCAGCTCTATCGTTCCCGCAAATCACTTGGTGTTATAGAAGGACGTTTGGGGAATTTTATGTCATCCATGCAGTACTTTTTTGATGCTCGAAGCGATTGTATTAAATATGGAGATACTGAACGCTATGCTGATACATTGAGTTCCATGAGCTCCGTGCTTCCTAAACTTATTCAATATTATCAGACAACCAATGATCCTTCTGTTCGTGAACAGATTTCTCAGGTTGCACGACTTATCGAGCGTAATGAGCCGGGTGCTACTCTCTCAGCATATGAGAATAATATACCTGTGCCAACTGCCTCATACTTTATTCTCCAATGGGCGGCGCACTACTCAAGTCTTGCTGCTACGACATTCAAAAACCTTGCCAATTCCGGTGGAAGTCCCCTCCATAAGTCTTACCATGATGTCGCCCTTGTTAATTTATTGAGCGCGCTTTCTACCGTAGCCGAGGCAGCAACATTTCATGGAAATTCAGTTGATGATCCGAGTTCTCTTTCCCCTACTTCTCAATGCAACTATTTTATTGGAGATACGGTACGTCGTATAACTGAGATCGGACCAAATCAGACAACCTCTTTTTTAGATGATCATCGTGCACTTGATGCCCAGGGTAATCCCGACGAGTACTGGTCTTTCTATATTGCCCCATTCCTTGCGCGTCTTATGAGACATATGTCTCGCCTAGAACAATATCCACAACTTCTGGACATCGTTCTCTCAACAGATCCTTCAAAAGCTTCATTTGCCAGTGCCATTCCGGCTCTTGCTACCGAGGCAGCACAGTTGATCAATGAAGATGGCCTGGTTTCCTACCTTCACGGTAAGAACGATCAAGAACCGCCGACATTGAAGACAAATATTCCTCAATATGCAGCGGTTCTGGAGCAGAAGATTGCTGATCTTGCTATTGCAGATCGGCGGGTGAAGAGTCTCTTTCCTACGAAAAAGGTCTAGTCTTTCGAAATATTAATATCCCTTGCCAACCTTCATGTCAGGGTTGTTGATGCCAACCTTCATGTCAGGGTTGTTGATGCTGTTTGTTTGTGAATTTACCATATTCGGAGCTTCCATACTTCGAGCTGCGCTTGGGGCCATATTTTGAACTGCCCGACCTGAACGGAAAATTGAGGTTGCGCCTTCGTCTGCCATTGAACGGATCATGAATGAACCGATCACGAGCAGAATGCCGGTGAGCATACCAAGCCAGAAATAAACGAAGGGGGACTGACGTGAAAGGGCTGAGGCCTTCATGTTTGTTTTGGTTAAAATTTTATTTGATCTCATTATACCACTTTTCGCTGGTATTTACAAGTATGGTGCGGGTTCGCTATACTCGGCCAGGTAGCCTATTATCCTATCTCTCTATGAACGCTCGTGAGATTGCTGGACTTCTGCTCGACGCCAAGGCGGTGAAAATCAGCTTTGATCCACCGTTTACCTACTCGTCTGGGATGCGTGCACCTATTTATACCGATAACCGTGTTTTGGTGTCCCTTGTTAAGGAGCGAGACTTGGTTGCTGAGGGGTTGCGGCAGTTATGGAAGAGTTTAGGCCTGACTGGAGAGGTTTATTTTTCTGGAACGGCGACTGCGGGTATTCCGTGGGCGGCGATTCTCGCTGATCGAACGGATATGCCGATGATTTATGTTCGTCCAAAACCAAAGGACCACGGGACTGGTAAACAGATTGAGGGGTCACTTCCGGCTGGCCGAGAGGTCGTGGTGGTTGAGGATCTTGTGACAACTGGCGGGAGTTCGCTTGGGACGGTTGCGGCCCTTCGCGGAGAAGGCGGTGCTCACGTTGTGCATCTCTTGGCAATCTTTACCTATGGATTTGAGAAGATGTACCAGGCGCTCGATGAGGGAGGTGTGGAGCTTCATGTTCTCACTGACTTCGAGACGCTTCTGGATGTGGCTCGCGAACGTGGCATGATTGATGCCGATCAGTACGCAAAAATTCTCGAGTATAAGTCGGACCCGGAGGGTTGGGCGGCGAAGATGGGGCTCTAATATTATAATTTTTCTTCTATGCATTTCTCTGACAACCTCATCAAAAAAATTCGCGCAAAAAAAAGTGTCGTGTGCGTTGGTCTTGATCCACGTCTGGAAAAAATTCCTGCGGCGGTGCGAAATGCGGCACGTGCAAAATTTCCTGAGGATGCGATGGCGGCGGCAGGGGAGGCGATTTTTCTTTTCAATAAGGGGATTATCGATGCGGTTGCCGATCTGGTTCCGGCGGTGAAGCCACAGATTGCGTTCTATGAAATGTACGGAGTGGCGGGTATGCAGGCGTTTGCGGATACCTTGAAGTACGCGAAATCGAAAGGTTTGGTCACGATCGCTGATGCAAAACGAAATGATATTGGTTCAACTGCCGAGGCTTATGCGAATGCGTATCTTGGTAGCGTGAGTGTTTTCGGTGAAAACGTTTCGCCGTTTGAGGCGGACAGTATCACGGTGACACCGTATCTCGGATGGGACGGCGTGAAGCCATTTATTGATGTTGCGAAAAAGCATGGAAAAGGTTTGTTTGTCTTGGTGAAAACGTCGAATAAGAGCTCGGGAGATTTACAGGATCTGGCGGTCGGTGTCGGTGGTGATAAGGTCCATCCTTTATACGAAACTGTCGGTCACTTCGTTGAGTCGTGGGGTGCTGATGATGTGGGCGAAGAGGGTTACTCGTGTGTCGGTGCGGTTGTCGGTGCGACCTATCCCCAGCAGGCCGCGAAGCTACGCGCCCTTATGCCAGAAACGATCTTCCTTGTTCCAGGTTTTGGCGCACAGGGTGGTACCGTTGAGGATGTGTTACCATGTTTTAATGCTGGCGGCATGGGTGCCATCGTTAACTCTTCGCGTGATGTGATCTTCGCGTACGAGTCGTCTAAGACATTTGGCGAGGCGGAGTATGCCGCTGCCGCACGTGAAAAAGTTCTCTCGATGAATGAGGAGCTGAAGGTCGTGTTTGGCTAGACTGGTTCGATACTTCGCATGATATCGAGAAGGGAGGTGTGAATTCGATAGACACGTGTTGGCACATTTCTCTCCAGATCACTCTGCCATCCTTGAATAAGTTCCAGTGAAATTTCAGGATCGTTAATTCTTGCTTTTCCATTTTGTATTAACTTTTCCGCTGCGCGAAGTGCCGTAATGACTTTTATTTTCAGCCGCTCTCCTGCTTGATCGAGTCCATCCAATTCAGTTATGCCACTGATTCGTGTGCGAGCAGCATCTATAATTGCCCTTTCTCTTTCGTCGGTCGTGATCATTTCGAGGGCGTCACGCGCTGTGGTAACTTGCTGAAATAACAGTTCGCTATTGATCGCCACTGGAATCTCTGGCCCTAATGGTCGCTGATTTTGAGTAGATGTGTCGCTCATGGTATGAGGTGTTTGGGATATATGTTTTTGTTTTTATTATAATACCATATTTTTATTCTTTTGACAACTAGGAATGGGTGATCATAGGATGATTCTGGCATGATTTTTCTCGTTGCATAGTTTATTTTTTGGCTTTGGTGAGCCGTTTTAAGATTATGTTAGGGTTGTGTTAGATTCCTGTAATGTCGGTTTGATAACGTGGTTTTTGCCAGAGATGGCAGACAGTGGGGAGGCTTATGGTTAAGACGCCCCGACTTGTCATTCGGGCGGGCGGGTTCGATTCCCGTCCTCTCCACCATTTCTGGCATATAAAAGAACCACTCAGTATTGAGTGGTTCTTTGTTCGAGTACGCCCCGACTTGTCGAGTGTATCGTAGCATATTTAATGCATCGCTTCAAGATAGCCCCTTTTGTCCTGCGAGACTTGCGATGGTGAGCCAGTGTTCGAGGGTGAGCTCTTGGGGGCGAATTTCGGGGGGGATATTAGCTTTGGTAAGAAGCTGGATGATCGTCTCTTTTGAGGCGATTTGCTGGAGGCTTTTGCCGAGCATTTTACGTTTTTGGGAGAAGGCGGCGTGGATGAAGCGGAAGTACGGCTTGGTCAGCTCCTGTGGAAGCAGGGGAGTCTCGTAGGGAGTGATGAGCAGGATGGATGAGGTGACTTTTGGGGAGGGAAAGAACGAGCCGGGTGGGACGTGGGCGATAATTTCTGGTTTTCCAAATGGCTGGAGGGTGAGCGAGAGAACGTTATGGTCGCCCGTCTTTGCGCAGGCTTTTTCTGCAACTTCTTTTTGGACGAGTACTGCGATGCGGGTTGGCTGGTGTTTGGTGTGTGCGGTGTTGACGAGGAAGTTTTGGAGAATTGCGGTGGCGACGTTGTAGGGAAGATTCGCGACGAGCTTGTAGGGTGTGTTGATGGTTTCAATGTTGAAACGCAGAGCGTCTTGTTCTAGGATGGTTGTTTTTTCTCGTGCACCGCGCGTGTCATCGAGAATGGTTTCCTGGAGAACTCGAAGCATGTCACGATCTTTTTCGATTGAGATAATTTTACCAGCGCGAAGACAGAGTTCTCGGGTCAGGACGCCAAGTCCGGGGCCAATCTCTACGATGGTATCAGTGGGTTCGATCTGTGCGGTCTCTATAATTTGATTGAGGACATGTTCGCTGATCAGAAAGTTTTGACCAAATTTTTTCTTGGCGTTGGTGGTCGTATACTTGTTGAGCAAATATTTGATGTAGCTGGTGTCCGTGAGTTTGTGAATCATGGCGTGTGTTTCAAAGATGGATGACGAGTTGTTTGCGGGTATTGGTGTGGCCGGATACGAGTTCAATATTTTCTTCGCTGGTTTCGAGTTCTTCGCTGAGGAAAGCGATAAGTCGCGCTGTTGCTTTTCCATGTTCTGGTGCTGCGTGAATCCGAATTTTGAGCGTTCCATCACTCATGAATCCGGTAATTTCATCATGTGGTGCTGATGGCGTGACTTTTACTTTGAGCGTGACATCACGTTTTCCGGATTGCTGAAGATGCTGGAGAAGATCAATGTTCATAGCGTAGTTTGTGTGGTGCGTGATCGAATGATGAGTTTTCTGATTTCTTCACCGATGAGAACGAGGAATCCGAGACCGGCTGATAGAAGCCACTGCTCACGCGTAAGTGGCGTGGTTTCCAGGTAGTGCTGGAGTGCCGGAAGATGAACGGCAGCGATAATGAGTGCGAGTGAAAAGGCGATAGCGGTAAGGAGATAGAGATTTGAAAATGGATGCTTGAATGCAGATTCTCGCGTGTCGCGTGAGCTGAAGGTGTTGAACATCTGGCCAAGAACGAGCGTTGTGAAGGTCAGGGTCATGGCGGTTTCTACTGAGTAGTATTGCAGGCCGATGATGTAGGCGGCGAATGAGGTGACGCCCACGAGTGTACCGAGAAAGAAAATTCGCGAGACGAATGTTTTTTGTAAAATCTTGTCAGATGGATTGCGAGGGGATCGCTCCATGTAGGCCTCTTTGCTCTCTTCTAGGCCAAGTGCGAGGGCAGGGAAGACATCAGTTCCCACATTGATAATGAGGATCATGATCGCACTGAGAGGGGATTTCAGTCCGAGAATCATCGCCGCAAAAATAACCATGAGCTCTCCGACGTTGCTGGAAAAAATATACATAATAAATTTTTTCAGATTTTCATAAATAGTTCGGCCTTCCTGAATCGCGACGACGATCGTCGAGAAACTGTCGTCTGCTAGCACCATATTCGCGGCTTCTTTCGAGACGTCGGTTCCCGTGATGCCCATGGCAATCCCAATATCTGCACGTTTCAGGGCGGGTGCGTCGTTGACTCCATCGCCTGTGACCGCGACAATTTCACCCATATCTTTCAGAAGTGAGACGACACGAAGTTTATCTTCCGGACTGACGCGTGCAAAAATTGCTGGAGTTCGACTTGCAAAGAGTGCCTTCAGATTTTCATCCGATGTAATCTTCAGCTCATCTCCCGTGATAACTCTATGGGCTATATCTGGCTTAATCAGGCCAATTTTTTCACCAATGGCTTTTGCGGTCAGGCCGTGGTCGCCGGTGAGAATGTAAATTCTTATACCTGCTTTTTGTGCGAGTTCGATCGCATGCGCCACCTCGTCACGTGGTGGATCGATGATGCCGACCATGCCGAGATAGGTGAGATTTTTTTCAACGTTTTCTATGGTATATGGTCCGTCATTTTTTTCAGTTATTTCTCGGTAGGCGAAGGCGATCATGCGGAGGGCATTTGCGGCACCTTCTTCATTGATCTTTTGAATCTGGTCGCGGGGAGTCGAGTCTGTGCACGCCTGAAGTACGCTATCTGGTGCGCCTTTACAGAGGATGTATGTTTTGTTGTCGTGCTTGATGATGACGCTCATACGCTTGCGCTTTGAGTCGAAGGAAAGTTCGTGAATGAGTTCGCTGTTGGCGAGTGCCTCTTCTTGAGAGAGTCCAAGTTTTTGTGCAAATGTGAGGAGGGCTCCTTCTGTTGGATCGCCGAGTGTTTTCCAAGTTTGCGTTTCGTGATCGTAGGTGAGTTTTGCGTTGTTGCAGAGCGTGCAGACGAGCCGTACCAGCTCTATATCAGATGTTACTTCAAGATCTTTTTGTGTCTTGTTGTTAATCACGTCGCCTTTCGGATCGTATCCTGCACCACTGACATTGGCGTGGAGATCAGTGGTTGTGAACTCCTGCACCGTCATTTCGTTTTTTGTCAGAGTGCCGGTTTTGTCGGTGACGATCACGGTGGTTGAGCCCAGCGTTTCGACTGATGAGAGTTGTTTGACGATAGCCTTCTTTTTTGCGAGGCGCTGGACGCCGAGCGCGAGCGCAATCGTGATCGTGGTTGGAAGTCCTTCGGGAACGGCGGCGACGGCGACGGATGCGGCAAAAAGAATGGCGGTTGCGATGGGTTCATGCTGAATAAATACGCCGTATGCCCCGAGAAATGCCGCGATGACGAGTGTGATTTTCCCCACAAATACTCCGACGTGATCGAGCTCTTTTTCGAGCGGGCTTTTGTCTTTTTCGGTGGTGGTCGTGAGTCGGGCGATTTTTCCAAATGAGGTCGTCATGCCTGTATGCGTGACGATGGCTCGCCCCGTTCCATGGGATATGACAGTGCCCATGAAGAGCTGATTGCTTGGTTTATCGGTTGTTTTGGCTACTGGAAGCGATTCTCCGGTAAGAATTGATTCCTGTACTTCAAGTTCATTGGCGAGAAAAAGTTCGGCGTCGGCTGGTACGCGATCTCCTTCATTTAAGATAATCACGTCTCCCGGTACCAGTTGATCAGCGGCAATCACTATCTGCACTCCATCGCGAATCACTCGCGCCTGCGGCGCGAGCATCTTATTCAATGCCTCCACCGCCTTCTCTGCCCGATACTTTTGCAAGAATCCAATCGTTGCATTCAAGAGCACGATACAGGCGATCACACTCCCATCTTTTACCTCACCCGCGACAAATGAAATCACCGTCGCGACGACAAGAATGATCACCATGAGATCCTTGAACTCCTCAAAGAAGGATAAAAAAAGAGATTTCTTATCCTTCAGTTCGAGCTGATTTTTTCCATACTGTATTTGGCGTTGCTTGACTTCCGATGTGGATAGTCCAGATGGGTTTGATGCTACGTGCATGATTTTTCAGAATGAAATGACTTCTACAATCCCAGTTTTTTCTTCGCCTTCTTTATCTTCTTTTTTAATCGGTTGGCTTCCGCCTTTACTTTATCTTCAGCACGCTTGAGCTCTTCGGCAATCTTATCTTTCAGTCGCTGTGCCTCATTCGTGAGTTGTTTTGCCTCTTTTTGGAGCTCTTTTTTCGCCGCACTCCCTGCGTTTTTTACCATGTTTATGTGCTGTTTTACTTCTCGTTCGAGCTCCTTACTCATTCGAACACTTACTCTTTTGGCCTCATCGAGCGCGTCCTGTGCTTCCCGATTAAACTCAGCGACGGCTTTTTCTGCGATCAGGCTGTGTGCGGCGATCACATCATTGAATTCCCGCTCCACTTCCTTGCCAACTTTCGAATTCTTTGCCTTTTCGAACTGCTCGTTGATCTGTTTTCCCGCCCGTTTTGCCTCTGCCTCAACATCTTCTTTTTGTCGCTGTGCTTCCGCAGAAACTCTCTTTTTCAATCGCTCATACTCTGCAGAGATCTGTTTTTTTACACGATTACTCTCCTCGCTTACTTTGTCAGCAAATCTATTCCACTCCTCACCAATTTTTTCGGTGCCAGGCTGAAGGTATTTTTTATCAAATCGTCGAAGTTCGGCGTGCACTTTTTCCATGCACGGTGGACAGATGGTGGCGACGGCCATGTAGGCAACAGCATATCCCGGGCCAAGGTAGCTTTGTGCGAGCGCATTGATGATCGCACTTCGCAATGTTGCTTTGAAAGTATCCTTGTTCATTTTTGCGAAATCAAACTCGATTCCCTGCATGATTGGAAAGAGCGTTCCAATGGCTTGATTGGCCAGTTTATTGAGCTCCTGTTCTGCGTAGGCCTTGATCTCGTCTTCGACGGTTTTTTTCAGTGCGTCGAGGTCTTTTGGATTTTGGAGAATCGTGGTCGCGATGTTTTGGAGGCTGTGTTTTGTAAGGAGTTCACCGGCGAAACTATTGGTGTCTGAGAGTGCCGTGGAAAAAACATCTCGCAAGACACCTTCCACTTTGGTGTCGCTGATATTTCCCTCGAGGACCATTTTATTCAGGGATGATGTGACGTCTTGTACCGTATTTTTCAGCGTTGTTCCTTTATAGGCATCCACGAGTGGCTGGGGAACATTATTGTCCAAATATTTAATGAGTTTTGGAAGGACGATGGCTGTCGCCTCCTTTTTGGCCTCCTTTTCAACTTTTTTGAGAGCTTTTTCACTCTTTTTTACCTCTTTGTCTATTTTTTCGTTAGATTTTGTTCCAGTTTTTCCTTTTGCCTCTGAACTTACTGCCGCTGATTTTACTCCCGCCGCCTCTTTTGACATTGGACCACCTGATCCATTTTTCCCTGTTGCGGTTTTCTTTGCAATCGCCACCTTCGAGGGATTTACCTGTTGGATAGCATTTGCCACGTTATTCACCGCTAAGAGCTGCGCGGTTCCAACCGTGAGTGTGAGTATCGCTACCAGAGCGATGATGCGTTGTGTGAAGTTTTGCATATTGAGGGGATATGATCTTTGCTCAAGTGTACGAGCTTTGCTTCTTGAGATCAATGGGTTGTTATTAGCTTCCTTTATTGACATAATTACTTTTTTACTCTATAGCATAGTTATGCTTACCGGTTTACAATTTGGCGAACAAGTTATCAGCGCAGGGAGTGAATCTGTTACCCTTCAGAAAACTCTCAAGGGTGGAACAAAATTCAATGTCTTTTTGGGTGTTGATCCGGATGGCAGGCCAGTTGTTGTGAAAGAAAGTAAATCGTCCGATCCTATGGCTTCTATGCTCTGGAGCTGTGTACAGGACTCTTTTGAGCTGGCTCAGCAGGAGCCAACAGCACTACAACATGCTCACATTGCTCCATTTCGACATGTCGATGATCACATCGCTGTTGCCGATTATGTGCCTGGTACAGATTTATGTGATGTGATGTCAAATATTTCCTTTACGATGGATCAGATTCGATCTCTTCTCAAGGCGGTTTCAGTGCATCTCAATACGTTACGATCTGCGGGTATTACTCATCGTGATATTAAACCTGAGAATCTCATTCTTGCTCATCCTACACAGCCCCTTGTTCCGGAAAATGTTTTCATTATTGATAGCGATTTTTTGACTCGAGTCACCGGAAAGCGTGATGAGTATTGCCAGGGTACCGTTCAACATATGGCTCCTGAACAGGTCCAAGGATATACGAGTTCTACTCTTGATGGATATGGTCTTGGCATGACGGCTTTTTCACTTTTACCCTATGATATTTTGCAATATATATTTTCGGTTCCTTGGAATGTTTATGATAAAGATTACTCAGCTCATGCGCTCTTTCGGGCGAATATTGAAAATCGCCTCTTTCGACCAGATGCTTTTTCCCGTCTTGAGAAATATTTTCTTCCAACCCTTCCTGGCTCGTCTCGTCGAACGGTACGAGCTATTTTGAATTTTGCTTTTGCGAGTACGGCATATGATCCTCTTGCACGTCCGCAAACAGTTCAAGAGAGTCACCAGATGCTTGAGGATACTGGCAATATTTTGGAAATTTAGCGTGGATGGCTAACTCGGTGTGGACGCTAGGTGAGTTTATTCTTTCTCCACTCTTTGATTTTGGCGTGGTGTCCCGACTGAAGAACCTCTGGGACTTCGAGATTCATAAAGAGCGCGGGTCGGGTGTAGTGTGGGTACTCTTTTTTGCCTCCGAGCGCCTCGGAGTAGGACTCTTCGACGGTCGACTCGTGCTTGCCGATGAAGTCCGGGACGAAGCGAGAGACGGCGTCCAGGACGACGAGGGCGGCGAGCTCGCCGCCCGTCAGTACATACTTTCCAATGGAGAGTTCCTCATCGACACAGAGGTCGATGACGCGCTGGTCGATACCTTCGTAGCGACCGCAGACAAGGATGAGGCCGGGTTTTTGCTTGGAGTTTTTTTTACTCTGGGCGAGTTTCTGGGCTTTTTTGTGGGTGAGTAGTTTTCCGCGAGGGGAGAGGTAGATGACGGGGCCCTTGTTCAGGGTTTTGGCGTGCATGATCGCGTCGTAGAGCGGCTGTGGTGTCATAACCATGCCTGGCCCACCGCCGTAGGGGATCGCATCGACTTTTCCGTGCCGTTCGGTGGAAAATTTGCGGATGTCGTGAATATGAATGTCGATGATTTTTTTGGCGCGAGCGCGTTTGACCATACTTTCGTTGCAGTATGAGTCAAACATGCCGGGAAATATGGTGAGAATATCGAAGCGCATTTAGTCGTTATATAGATACTAAAAACGGGAACGGGATCAGGACAAGCTTCGCTTGTCTACTGCTGGCTGAATGCCGCGTTCCAGGCTGCCTGTCCGCCACTATTCCAGTCGATCGTAAAAGTGTTTCCGGTGAGGGCTGCCTTTTTAATGGTTTCTTCGACCTGTGCACGCACACGTGGCATATCACAGACACCACCAAAGGTGAAGCTTCCATTCAGTTTAACGGTGTAGTTGGTTCCACTTTGTGTGACCGACTGAATCACCATTGCTTGATTGCTCAGAGGATTCTGATACCCCTGGGTATTGAACGATGTTGCCGTGGTGCTGAGCAGCGTCATCATTGCGGCATTGATCGATGCTACGGGATCGGTATCATCGTAGGCGTTCGGTGCCGTCATTTGAACGGGCATAGCACTATCTCCACAGCCCACCTGAACACTGTTTAATGATGTGCCATTATCGTTGAGTTTGATGGCGTAGACGGTGGTATCGGTGGTGGTTAGGGCTACGGGTGGGTTCGGGATGTTTTGTGCTGGTGGCGTGCTTGGTGTTGAGCAGCCTGCGAGCGAGAGGGCGAGAACGCCGGTGAGGAGGAGGGTGGTGAGTTTTTTCATACGGTTCTTGATTAAAGAATTAAATAGTTTGTAATGAGTATTTCTGTCCGGACAGGAATTTTACATTAATTTATCTGTAAAATGTGTCAACTTCCTATATATACGATCGAAACGCCTAATCGTATACTACCATTTTTTGGCAAGTTGCTGCCATGGAAGTTTTTTATCAAAAAAGCCCCTGGAATTGCAGGGGCTTTTGAATGTTGTGAAAATATCTGACTAACGCTTGCTCCACTGTGGGGCGCGTCGTGCTCGGTGGAGACCGTACTTCTTTCGTTCTTTCATACGTGGGTCTCGTGTGAGGAAGCCGGCACGTTTGAGGGTGATACGAAGAGATGGATCGAACTCGAGAAGGGCCTTTGAGATGCCATGACGGATCGCGTCGGCTTGGCCGTTGAGACCACCACCGCTTGTGACGACTGAGATATCAAATGTCTTGAGCTGACCAGTTATGCGAAGGGGAGCCTTGATTGAGTCACGCTTGGATGCGAGAACGATATACTCTTCGAGCTTCTTGCCGTTGACCGTGAAGAGGCCAGTACCTTTTTCGTAGAGACGTACTCGGGCAACACAGGTCTTTCGGTTTCCAGCAGCGTAGAAGAACTCTCCGGTTGGAGTTGCAATTTTTGGAGCTACTTTTTCAGCCTTCGGAGCGACTGCTTTTGCGACTTTTGCTTCGGGAGCGGGAACGGGTTCAGCAGCTTTGCTTCGCTTCGCTGTGGGAGCTGGAGCCTTTTTTGCGACTGCTTTTACTGGAGTTTTCTTGGTAGTTGCCATAGGGTGTGAAATTTTAGAGTTCAATAGTTACAGGTTTTTGAGCTTCGTGGTTATGTTCTGCGCCCGTGAAGATCTTTAACTTCGAGAGAGCTTCGTCGCGGAGCTTGTTTCGTGGAAGCATACCTTTTACCGCCATGAGGAGGATTCGGTCTACCTGTCCCTTTCGTCGAAGTTCTTCTGGAGTGATGAAACTTTCACCGCCCTGATATCCGCTGTGTGATGCGTACTGTTTCTGTGTCTCTTTCTTTCCTGTAAGAACGATACCGTCCAGGTTGGTGACGACGACGAAGTCGCCACAGTCAACGTGTGGAGCGAAGTAAGGCTTGTTTTTGCCGCGGATGAGATCAGCAATTCTGGTTGCGACTCGTCCGAGTACTTTTCCTTGAGCATCGATGTGAAACCACTTTCGTGTAATTTCAGATGCTTTTGGTGAGTGTGTTTTTTGTGCTTTTTCCATGGGATGTCGGGAGTTATACGAACGTGTTATACGAGTTCAAGTTGTACCAATGGAGCGTTGTCGCCTTTTCGGTTTCCAATTCGGAGGAGTCGTGTGAATCCTGAGGTTCGGCCTTCATAGCGCTTGAGGAGCTCTTCAATAACCTTTTTTGAAGCACTGACGTGCTGGAGCTCTTTCTCGATGAGACGAGCGGCATTGGCAACGTTGTTCTTCTTGGCTACCGTAATGAGTTTCTCCACAAATGGTTGAACGGCCTTTGCTCGTGGTCGAGTTGTCTGCACCTTTTCGTTAATAATCACACTGACGGCGATATTTCGAACGATAGATGTGCTGTGTTCTCGGTCGATGCCGAGCTTTTGAGTTTTTTTAACGCGATGTCGCATAGTATGGTGTTATTCTTCTGATAAGGTAAGTCCGCGAGTTTCGAGAGCGGCGGCAACTTCTCCGAGAGCCTTTCTACCGAAGCCACGAAGATTTGTCAATTTAGATTCTGTGCATCGTGAGAGCTGTTCGACTGAACCGATGCCACCATTGATGAGCGCGTTGAGGGTCCGTGGAGAGAATCCGAGGATCTCAATTGGCGTGTAGGACTCCTGTGCTGGCTTCTTCTGTTCTTCTTCCTGCTGCTTGGTCATGATCTTGTTGATGTCGCTCATGAACTCTGGTTCGATGACCATGTTCTCTTCGTTGAACAGTTTGAAGTATGATTGCAAGATGTTTGCAGAGAACTTCATCGCATCTTCAGGCGTGATTGAGCCATTCGTCTTGATTTCAAGGGTGAGTTTGTCGAGGTTCGTCATCTGACCGACACGAGTCGATTCGACGTCGTAACGGATCTTTTTGACAGGAGAGTAGACAGAGTCGAGTGTGATGATATTTGGGATCGTCTCTTCTCGTTGTCGAATGTTTGCGGTGACGTATCCAACGCCCTTTTCAACACGAAGTTCCATATTCAGTTCAGCGCCCTTATCGAGCGTCGTGATGTACTGGTCTGGGTTCATGATCTCGACGTCTGATGTTGTCTTGATGTCTGCTGCGGTGACCACACCTTCTTTGCTGACGTTCAGGGTGATCCATGATGGATCCTTTGAGATTTTCTTGATGTCGATGAGCTTGAGGTTCAACATCATGTCGAGGATGCTGTCCTTTGCGCCTTTTACCGTTGAGTACTCGTGGCTTACGTTCTTGATCTTTGCACCTGTTAAACAGGCACCAGGAATAGAAGAAAGAAGGACACGTCGAAGTGCATTACCGAGAGTAACGCCATAACCTGGAGGTAGAGGAGTCAGCGTGAAAATCACATGATTATCAGCAATCTTTACCGTTTTGATCTTTGGAATACCAATTATTTCCTGGATGAGATGCATAGGTTGGTGGATAAGAGAGGGTAAAGAGGGAGAAATTGTACGGGGGAGCGGGGACAGGAATAATTTTTTACTAAAAATTATTTAGAATAATACTCAATGATGTACTGGCTCTCGATGGTCTTCTCGAAATCATCTTTTTCTGGCTCGGCAACGACTTCGCCAGAGAGATTTTTGAGATCAACCTTCATCCAACGTGGTGCGGTAGGTTTCTGAGCTGATGCTTCTTTGAGAATCGTGACCTGTTTTCGGCTGTCCTTGATCTCGAACTTATCTCCAACTCGTACCTGTACTGATGGAATATCGACGATCCGGCTGTTGAGTTTGCAGAGGCCGTGACTAATAAGCTGACGAGCCTGCTTACGTGAACTCGCGATGCCTGCTCGGTAGAGAACATTGTCAAAACGTTTTTCGAGCATCTTGAGGAGTTCATTACCGGTAACACCTTCCTTGTTTTCTGCTTTCTGGTAGTAGTTTGAGAATACTCGTTCTGTGAGCGTAAAAATTCGCTTCGCTTTCTGTTTTGCTCGCATCTGTTTCGCGTACTCGGATTTTTTTGAGGATGCTGAAGTAAGACCGTGCTGTCCTGGAGCAGGTCTACCTTTCGTGATTGGACATTTTGGACTTTCGCAGCGTGCGCCCTTGAGGTAGAGTTTTTCACCCTCTCGTCGGCAAAGTCTGCAAACTGGACCTGTATATTTCATTACGTAGAGAATTAGAGAAGTATTCGCTTGGGAGGATTAGACTCGTCGATGTCGTGGTTTTCGGCATCCGTTGTGTGGAATGCCAGTCTGATCAGTGATCGACTCGATGGAGATTCCAGCGAGAATCACACCACGAAGCGCCTGTTCACGACCAGGGCCGCCGCCCTTTACGAAGACATGAACACGCTCAAGTCCATAGGCCTTTGCTTTTTCTGATGCTGTTTCTGCAGCCACCTGAGCGGCGTATGGAGTTGCTTTTCGAGCTCCCTTGAATCCACATGAGCCAGAACTTGCCCATGCAATGACATTACCACTTGGTTCAGCGATGCTGATGAGTGTGTTGTTATATCCTGCGTGAACGTAGAAGTGTCCTTCTGGAACGCTTTTTCGCTTGCCCTTAGGCTTTTTTACCTTCACCTTTTCAGCCGTTGCGGGTACGGGTTCGGCACCTTCGCTTCGCTTCGGTGTGTTATTTGCTTTTAATTCCTTTTCTGCCATGTGATCGGGGAGAGTTAAGATTACTTAGTTACGACCTTCTTGTTTGCCACTGTCTTCTTCTTACCCTTTCGAGTTCGAGCATTCTTTCGTGTGCCCTGTCCACGGACCGGTAAGCCTCTTCGATGACGGAAACCACGATAGGTACCGGTATCAACGAGATGCTTGATATCCATCTGGGTTTTACGACGAAGATCACCTTCTGTCTGAAGTTTGGCGATTTTTTCACGAAGTTTATTAACCTCTTCTTCAGAAAGATCTTGAACCTTTTTATCAAGGTCGATGTTCATGTCTTTGAGAATTTTTGTCGACGTTGCTTTTCCGATTCCGTATATATACGTGAGACCGATTTCTACGCGCTTTTCTTTTGGAAGATTTACTCCGGAGATACGTGCCATATGAATTTTCTTACTGAGTAATTAGTGGGAGCGGGGAGGACAAGCTACGCTTGTCTGTTATCCTTGTCGTTGTTTGTGTTTCTTGGTTTCACAGATCACGCGAATGACACCTTTTCTTCGGATGATTTTGCACTTAATGCAGATTGGCTTAACGGATGATCGTACTTTCATATTATTTGTTACGGAAGGTAATTCGGGCTCTGTTGTAATCGTAGAGACTTAAGTCCATCGTGACGGTGTCACCTTCGAGAATGCGGATGAAATGCATCTTCATTTTTCCGGCGATGTGCGCGAGGACGATCTTTCCAATGAACGGTTGCGGTAGAGTTGCTGGGCCAGTAATTTTGACCTTGAACTGGGCGTTCGGTAGCGTTTCAACAACGACTCCCTGAACTTCCATATAGTTGTCCTCTTTGCTCATAATCTAGGGAAAAACACTGATTTACGGACAAAAAGCGAGTGGATTCTACACTATAGAATTTCGCATTGCAAGAAAATTTTAATGTATTTTTCCCAATATGCGTGAAGCTGGGTTTTTGTCCAGTTTTTTGAGGGATATAGTGAGGTTTTTAGCCTTGAAGGAGGGTCGGATACAGCGGATCGAGGTCGGTACGGCGAGTGAGAACTTCGACGCCAGTTTCGGTGATGAGCATCGTATGCTCGACTTGGACGGCAAAAGAGCGATCTTTGGTGATAATATTCCAACCATCTTCCATGGTTTTGACCCCCGGCTTGCCGGCGCAGAAGATAGGCTCGATGGCGATCGTCATGCCTGCTTTCAGATTGAAGTTTGGTGCGTCCGCCTCGTAGTTGGTAATCGAGGGGTCTTCGTGGAGCATCTTGCCGATGCCGTGACCGGAAAGCTCTCGAATAACCGAGTAGCCGTTGCGTTCGATGACCTCCTGAATGATCCTTGATATTTTACGGACGGGGAGGTCTGGACGGACGAGGTCGATGGCGGAACTGAGCGCTATTTCCGCGGTTTTGATGAGCTTTTTTATAGTATCGGAGGCGCGGCCGAGCGGGCCCACCGGGACCGCGATGGCCGAGTCGGTATGGAAGCCTTTGTGATAGACTCCGCCGTCGATTTTCAAAAGATCTCCATCCTGCAGGACTCGCTCGCTGGGAAAGGTGTGGACGACCTCTTCGTTGATAGCGGTACAGATGACACTTGGAAAACCTCGGTATCCGAGAAAGGAAGGCTGTGTACCATATTTTTTCATCAGTTCTCGTGCCTTGGTGTCGAGCTGCATCGTCGTCATGCCAGGCTCAACGATCCGCGCAAGGTCGAGAAGAATCTGTCCCAAAATGGCACCTCCTTCCCGCATGGCCTCAATGTCTTTCGGGGTTTTGTGACTAATATTCATGAAAGGGTTTTAGGCGAGAAGTGGATCGAGCTTGCTGAAAAGTTCATCAGTAACCTCTTCGATTGCCTGCTGACCGTTGACCTCGACGAGCATATTGCGTGCGCGGTAATCTTCGATGACCGGAGTTGTCTCGTTGAAAAATGCGTTGATTCGGTTGTTGATACTTTCTGGATTGTCGTCCGAGCGAGTGATGAGCTTTCCGCCACATGCGGCACAAGCGTCACCCGCGAATGTTGCTGGATAGACTGACTTGCACTTCTCGCAGATGCGTCGAGTGGTGAGACGTCGAACTGCCTCCTCTTTTTCCAGGGTAATATAGACACAGGTGAAGTCTCGGCTGGCCTCTTTTAGAACCTGCTCAAACTGTTCTGCCTGGTCTTTTTTTCGTGGAATGCCATCGAATAAGACCTGCGCGCCGTCAGGAAGTTTTCCCATGAAGTCGGCGATAATATCCATGACCACCTCACTTGGAACGAGGTGACCCGCCTCGATAATCGACTTTACCTTCTGTCCGAGTTCAGACTCTTCTTGTGAGAGTTTGCGAAGTTCACGTCCCGTCTCGAAGTAGACGAGCCCGTACTGCTCCTGCAAAAATTTACTCTGTGTTCCTTTTCCAGAGCCCTGAATGCCGAGTAATACAATGTCCATGTTAATAGAACTTCTTATAATCGTGCATGATGAGCTGGGCGTTGACCTGACGAATCAGATCGAGAACGACACCAACGACGATGATCATACCCGCACCACTCAAGATCGACTGGAGGCTTCCGATCGAACCCGGGAAGAAATATTGATACATCATTGGTGCTACACCGATGAGACCGATGAAGATACCACCGAAGAGGTTGAGATGACTCGATACTTTTGCTAGGTACTCGGCGGTCTGAGTTCCAGGACGAATTCCAGGAACATACCCACCACGCTTTTGAATATTCTCAGCGACTTCCTTCGGATTGAAGGTGATCGAGACGTAGAAGTAGGTGAAGAGAATGTTTAAGAGGAAGTAGATCAACATGTAGATGAGAGAGTTGGTCTGGAAGTTTGTGATGAGCCACTTGGCACCTGCCTGGATCCAGTCGGTTTTTGCGTTCTGGAGAAACTGCGCGATGATGGTTGGGAATGAGATAATCGCGAAGGCGAAGATAATTGGCACCATTCCAGCCTGATTGACACGGATAGGCAGCGTCGCATCTCCATTACCTTCTGTTTTAACCCCGCGTCCTGCGTAGGTAATTGGAATACGTCGCTGGCCCTCGGTTACCATAATAACCACAATAGATATGACGACCGTAATAATGAGTGTGAGAATGAAGGCGATCATCTTGTCGTTACTGGCGCCTGCTACGAGGAGATTCCCACCCAGTGCTTGTGGAATGCTCGTAATAATACCCGCGAAGATGAGGATAGATATGCCGTTTCCAATACCTTTTTCTGAGATGAGTTCACCGAGCCACATGAGCAAGACGGTTCCTGCGGTAATCGTGAGCATGATAGGAATAATCACGTTTGGCTCTCGCATGTTCTCGATAATTGGCACCTGTGATTGTGTGTTGAGGAGAATGATCGTTCCATATGACTGAAGAAGCGCGAGAGGAATCGTCAACCATCGTGTGTACTTGCTGATCTTTCGCTGCCCCATTTCACCTTCGCTCTTGAGTCCTTCCCAGCTTGGGATGATAACCGTGAGCAGCTGAATGATAATAGATGCATTAATGTATGGAGAAAGGCCCATCAAGATGATGGAGAAGTTTTCGGCGCTTCCACCCGTGAGTACGTTGAATGCTCCGAGGAGCTGATTCTGTGCGAAAATACCTCGAATAGCATCGAGATTTGCACCTGGGATGCTGATTTGACTGAGAAGACGGAAGACGATCACGATGAAAATCGTGAAGAAAATCTTCGTGCGTAAATCGCGTGAATTCCAGATTTGAAGGAGGTATTTGGTCACGGAATGGGAAAGATTAAGAGTGTAAAGTGAGGGTCAGTATGAGGAAATCATTATGCCTCTACTGCGGCTGTTTTTTCAGATCGGGAGATGAGTTCCTGAACAGAACCCTTTGCGCCTTCAATTTTAGCACGAGCCGACTGTGCAACGCGATCAATTTTTACGGTGAGTTTCTTCGTAAGGTCGCCCATGCCAAGAATTTTTACTGGGAGGGACTTGTTGTTGATGAGTTTTTTTTCGAAAAGTGCGGTCGTATCAACAGCATCACCATCATTGAAGACATTGAGTGAGCTGACATTGATAACCTGAAAACGAACGGTAGTTGGATTTTTGAATCCCTTGAGCTTTGGCATTCGCTTTACGAGGGGAGTCTGTCCACCTTCGAATCGTGGAGCGATGTTACCACCACTTCGCGCTTTCTGACCTTTACATCCTCGTGTTGAGAATGTTCCACGGCCAGATCCGTTTCCACGGCCAACTCGTTTCTTGGTCTTTTTTGCTCCGTATGCTGGTTTGATATTCGTAAGAGATGACATGGGAAAATTGGTTTACGTTAGAATTATTCTTTTGATACTTCTTCAGAAGACGCGACCTCTGTCTTTACTGCTGCAGGAGCTTTCGCAGGAGCTGCGGTCACAACTTTCTCTGGAGGAAATGGTGCGAGCTTCTGGAGTGCCATAATTGTTGCTCGTGCATTGGCAATTTTGTTTGTGGTTCCAAATCGCTTACTGAGGACGTTTTTGACGCCAGCGAGATCGAGAATCTTTCGGAGAGCGCCACCGGCGATGATACCTGTACCTTCAGATGCTGGCTTCATCATAATGATAGCAGCCTTGAATTTCTGATTCGTCTCGTGTGGGATGGTATTGTTTCGAATTGGCACATTGATCAAATTTTTCTTTGCCTTGGCAATAGCTTTCTGAATCGCAATTGCGACTTCACCTGCCTTTCCAAGTCCGATGCCGACACGTCCTTTTCGATTTCCAATAACGACCGTTGCTCGGAAGCGAAGACGTCGACCACCAGCAACCACACGGGTCACACGATCAATCTGAAGAACTTCTTCTTCAAATTCTTTTGGTTCTCTCGGTGTCATTGATCTTCGAT
>CALQZC010000001.1 GCA_943349045.1 Candidatus Peribacteria bacterium | reverse complement strand
TTCGTCATAAGAGGAATAGAGCCAAGGAACACATCCTGCTCCTTGATTTCTCCCGTTGCTTTGTTGATGAGCTGAACGTGAACCTTCAGCGGTGCTTCGTAGGTGATATTTTTCTGTCGTGCCGTTTCTGCGTCGTACTTGATTTCACCGAGGGTGTGGTCAAGGAAGTGCATCTCGAGCTTCTTTCCCGAGAAGTCTGAGATTGGGTTAATTTCATCGAGGAGTTCACGGATACCCTGTTCGAGGAACCACTTATAGGAGTCGAGCTGAATCTCGATCAGGTTCGGAAGCTGGACGGTATTGTCGAGACTTGGGGTATAATAGTTACGGATTTTCTCATTCTGAAGGTCAAAAACGTCCGTATTCAGGTTTGATGGCTTGATAATTTCATGGGAAGGGCCGGAGCGCTTCTCTGGTGCCTTTACACTCGCAACTGGCTTTGCGGCTGGAGCAGGAGCCTTTTTGATGGTTACTACTGGCTTTGAAGCTGGTTTTGAGGCAACTTTAACCAGAGCTGCTGCTTTCTTAGCAACTGGCTTTGAGGCAGCCTTTGGAGCTGGCTTCTTTGGCTTTGCCTTGACGACGGGTTTGGATACTTTTGCGACTGGCTTTTTTGTTTTTGCGGCTGTTTTCTTATCTTTTTTTGCCATAGGGAAAAGGGGTGTAAGAGATTGGAAAA
The DNA here is from genome assembly GCA_943349045.1 of Candidatus Peribacteria bacterium. Lineage (GTDB taxonomy): Bacteria > Patescibacteriota > Gracilibacteria > UBA1369 > UBA12463 > CALREA01. Next base: position 58,271 of record CALQZC010000001.1, on the reverse strand, counting down.
GCAGGAAAGTAGCTATCTCTCACAACACATCTTTAGGGCGTGATAGCTTTGTTGATTCTATGGAAAAATCTGGTAAAGTCAAAGGAAAAGCGTATTTGCTCTTGACGACTATGATTTTCATGGTTTTTTAGTGGATTTTAGCTTGAAATACGAGAGAGTTGCCGGTGTGATCTGGTGCCTTCATAAAGATTTTTTACGTCAATCCTCAGAGATAGTTTTTTCCGCCTGTTCTTTGTATACTCCGCGAGCACTATTTCTTTCCTTTCATCATGTTTTCACGTTTAAGTTCGGCATTTAGTTCCATAAAAGAAAAAGTTTCTTCTCTAGCTGGTAAGGCGAAAGATGCTCTTGCGTCGTACCTTCCTGCGAGTGTCGATCCGCGTCCTGCCGTGCGTGAGCGCGTGATGCAAACTCTTCAGAATCCTCCAGCTCCTGTATCAAAATTTTCACAGATTCGACTCGATATGCCCGAGATTAGGTCTGGGTCGATTGCGCGTGAGCCGACTCGTGGTACGACGACAAAGGGGATGTTCGGTGTTGAATTTTGGCCAAAACAAGCCAATATTCCTGTTGATAATCCATATTCTGTATTCCAGGATTTTCAACGTCAGGGGCGGATGGATGAGACTCCGTTAACAGATATGTTCTATGATCAGGTTCGCCAGCGCGCTGTTGCTCGTGGTGATCTTGATTATGATCCGCTTGCGAATATGAATCGAGAGTCTCTTGCGGCTCCGGTTGCTCCTGCACTTTCTCGTTTGACGAGAGTGTCTGAGGTTCAGGCACAAGCAGCTCCTGCTCGGGAGGCGAAAATTTACCAATTTCCTGTGGCTCCTGCTCGAGCTCAAAAACCCCGATCAATTGCTGACGATTGGCTCATGAGTCCTACGAAATCTCTCCGTGAAATCAGCAGTGGAGTTCGTAGTCGCGTGGATGCGGTGGATAGAGGGGCGTTACGTCTTGCGGCTTAGTACGCTGGATTGTTTTTATTTTTTACGCTCGATTTTCGTCCGACCGTTCATGTAGGGACGGAGAACTTCTGGAATCGTGATCGAGCCGTCGGCGTTTTGGTAGCACTCCAGGAGGGGAATGAGGACGCGCGGTGAGGCGATGGCGGTATTGTTGAGCGTGTAGGCGAAGCGAGTTTTTCCTTCTGGGTCTTTGTAACGAAGATTCAGACGACGTGCCTGGAACTCGTAGAACATCGAGCATGAATGAGTCTCTCCGTAGCCATTTCGTGATGGCATCCAGGTTTCGATATCATTCTTATAGACCTGTCCCTGTCCCATATCGCCCGTGCAGACGGCGACGACGCGGTAGGCGAGTCCGAGTTTTTCGAGCACTTCTTTGGCGTTGGTCAGGAGGAGGTCAAACATTTTCTGTGACTCTTCTTCGGAGTTTTTACAGACAACGACCTGTTCTACTTTTTGAAACTGGTGCACGCGGTAGAGGCCTCGAGTATCTTTTCCATAGGTGCCGGCTTCTCGGCGGAAACAGCTAGAATATCCGGCGTAGAGCTTCGGGAGTTCTTCGTGTGAGAGAATTTCATCTCGGTGGTATGAGGTGACGGAAACTTCGGAGGTGCCGATGAGATTGAGGTCGTCCTTTTCCATCTTGTAGGCTGACTCTTCGCCACCAGGGAAGTAGCCGGTTCCTGTCATGGCGTCGTTGTTGACGAGCATTGGTACGGAAAACGGCGTGAAGCCTTTGGCCATGAGGTGGTCGATCGTGAATCGCATGACGGCATTTTCGAGCAGAAGCGCGTCGCCTTTTAGGAAGTAGTTGCGGGCTCCGGCGATTTTGGTTCCACGTGGAATATCGATGATATCGAGCTCTTCGCCGAGGGTGACATGATCTTTTGGCTCGAAGCCTTCGAAAACTCGCGGTGTGCCAACTTTGTAGAGTTCGACATTTTCGCTGTCATCTTTTCCTACCGGTGCTTTTTCTGATGGAACGGCGGGGACGCGGAGCATGAGCTGAGTAAATTCTGTTTCAATTGATTTGAGATCTTCGTCGAGCTGTTTTTCTTCTTCGGAGTACGCCTTCATTTTGTCGAGCAATGCCTGCTTTTCTGCGCCCTGGAGTTTTGGAATTTCGCTTGATGATTTATTTTTGTCGGCACGAATGGCCTCTACTTTCTGGAGCTTTTCACGTCGTTGATCATCGATCGCGATGAGTTGATCGAGATCTATACTGACCCTTTTTACTTGGGCTGCTTTTTTGACGGCGTCGAAGTTCTCACGGATGTATTTGATGTCGAGCATAGCGTTACGTCGTTAGTGTCTATAGGGCGTGGCAAAAACCGTGCCTAGTGTAGCACGGTTTGCACGCTTCATTGCAAGGGTTTCTATGACTTGACTATGGATAGAGTGGTCCTCCGTCCTGATAGTTTTTATACTTCTTTCCTCCATATACATACTGACATTTATGAATTTTTTGAGTGAGCAGCATGAGGTCAATATTTTTTGCTTTAGCTTCGTTAGTTGCATTATTTGTTTTCCATAGTTTGTCGTTGATATTTTTTAGGTCCTGACATTCTTTTTCTGTTGGGGGATTTTTGAGCATCTCCATCCAGTCAATGGAGCTATGTTGGTTTCGGCAAATGACAATATACTCCTGATATTTTTTTGCGACTTTTGGGTCATTTATGTTGATTGATCCATTTTGGACTCTTTGGAAAAATGATTTACATGTGTCATTTATTTTTTTGTATCCCATTTCGTAGCCTTCAGGACATACTGGTGGTTGCCAATCTGGATTTCCGAACTCTGTGTCTTTTGATCCTGGCTGCTTTTTGACACTTCCTGGAATTTCTTCATCCGGAATATCTACGGTCTTTGATTGACGTGAAGTGTCTTTTTTAACAGTGCCTCTTCCATTACCACCACCAATATTTCCGATTGCTCCATCGAGATTGATAACTGGCATTTCTTCCGATGTAGGCTCAGTTTCTTTTGTTTCTTCAGTCTCTTTTTCGTCTGGTGGTGTCCATGGTACGTATTTTATGCAGCCCCACCACATTTTTGCGACTGGTTTCTTTGGTTGGTCTTCATTGCTGGCATTTACTGGTCGGGAAAAATCGCCTGCAAAATTTTTTGGAGACAACGAAATAACTGATGCTGTCGCTACAACGCCGACAAGTGCAATAACGGCAAAGACATTTTTGTTGATCTGCATCGAATGGGGGGTGAGTGATTGGCTCCAGTCTATTCTTATCAGTATAAAATCGTCAATCATTTGCTATGATGTCCGCATGAAAGAAAAACTCAAAGAATGGTTGTTGCGTTACGGTCCTCCAGAGATAGTCGGGATTATTTCTTGGTCTGGCGGCCGCCTTCGCGGGAACGTGGGGTGAGAATCTTGGATTTTATGGATATTCAGCGGTGCGGGAAACTTTGATGTATTTCAAAACGCATGCGCAACATGGTGTGTTCGTGGTGCTCTGGAATGGTGGCGAATGTGAGTTTTTATGTGGTGAGTATTCTCGCGTACGAGATGTGGAAAAAGTTCGTGAAGGATTAGTATGCATTAGAACGGTTTTTGCACGATCACACTTTGGTACTCATTTCTTACGAATCTGAATCCATGGTTCTCTACGAGACGTTTTTCGAAGCGAGTTCTTCCGAAGTTACTTCCTGCCACAAAGCCTCCCGGCATGAGAAGATCAGAGATTCTTTTTGCGGCTTCTGATTCGCTTTCCTCTGTTGGGAACGTGACTCCGAGTCCGTCATAGGTGAAGACGCTGCAGCTCAGAACGGCATGGATCCTATTTCCAACGAGATGTATTGTTTCGGGAACCGTGAGGTCGAGCTGAATATAGTTTGTTGCATCAGGTCTTTCATGTGGCGGGTTTCTGTCACTGTGTATCAACATTCCAAATCCAACGGCACGTGCGATGACGGCATACGCACCGGCTGAGTAGAAACCAGTGCCACATCCAAGGACGAGACCAACCGGAACGTCTCGAAAGGTGACCTTAAAATTTGGATCTATCACGGTATTGATTTGCTCAACTTCACCCCAGGGGCAGGGGACCTGTTTATCGGTTATTTTCTGAAGAAAATCTTGCGGATCGATGTTCGACGAAAGCCGACTCTTGAAGTTCATCGGGAGGCTTGTCGTCGTATTATTTGGAAATTTCATTCGTGGTCTGGTTTAAGCATAGTGTGCACTATACCCTGATTTGCAGAAATGTCAAACTGGCAGATGGGGCTTTAGCTCTCCTTTGTAGCTTTGTTTTTTTTTGGTCTCTTCCTCTAATCTCTTCATCTCTCGATCAAAGTCGCTTATATAGTCTTTCCTTTCGGTGGTGCGGTAGGTCGTGTACTCTTCGTTGGCGATTTTTTCTGCCATTTCGGCACTGATTTTGCCCGCATGGGTGAGAATTTCTTTTTCGCTGAGACGTAGAAAGCCATCGAGTTTGTCGATCCATTCCTGCATTTTCATGGGTCGGCTGTTTATGGCCTGGAGTTTGGCAAAGTCGAGAAAGAGGGAAACGATGAGGTTGAGTTGATAAATTTCTGTTTCGTTCAGATAATTTTTGGCTACGCGTGCATCCTCGAGAGTGATGTAGTCTCCTCTGAAATTTGTCAGCCCCATATACATTTTATCCGCATCGGCCCTTTCTTTGATCAGTTCGGCAGCCGTGTGTCCATGAACGGCATAGTGGAGTTTATTTTGGATCGTTGCGAAAAATTGTTTCGTGAGCTCTGCATCTTTTTGGTAATCAATGCTCGTTGTATATATGTCGGTCACTTTCTGGTAAAAGTTTCGTTCACTTGCGCGAATATCTCGAATTCGCTGAAGGAGTTCGTCAAAATATCGTGCTCTTCCGCCACCCTCTTTGAGTCGCTCATCATCAAGCGCGAAGCCTTTGACAATATATTCCCGTAGTCGCTGGGTGGCCCAGATGCGGAACTGGGTACCGCGAAGAGAGTTGACGCGGTAGCCGACAGAGATGATCATGTCGAGATTGTAGAAATTTGTTTGATACACTTTTCCATCTTCTGCAGTATGTGCAAATTTTGCACATACTAATTTTTCCTCTAGCTCAAGCTCATTTAAGACATTCGCAATATGTTTTGTGATGACGGTTCGATCCGTGTCAAACAGCTCCGCCATCTGCTTCTGTGTCAGCCACACCGTCTCGTCCTCCATTTTTACATCCACTCGTATTTTTCCACCCGGCGTCTGATAGAGAATGATTTCAGAGTTATTCATAAATAAGATTTGGTTAGGAAATAAGTATTTATGTGAGTTTCTTCACCGAATTATTTTTCAAAAGTGACTTCATTTGAATGATGGCTATTTCGTTGAGCTGAAGGAGACGTCGTTCGGAAGATAATTTCTGACGTATAAACTCTGCATTGAGAGTCTCGAGATTCGCGAGGCAAATAAGCTGCGTGATGTCCGCATGATCTCGAATATTGCCTTCTTCTTTTGGATTTTGCTCCCTCCATTCTTTTGCTATTTTTCCGAAGAGTGCCTTGTTGAGTAGGTCTGCTTCGTTGGCGAATATGCCACTTGCTTGCTGTTGGGGGATTTGTGGTGGAATGAGATGTTCTTGAATAGCGTCGGTATGAATTCGATAATTGATCTTCGTGAGCATTCTTCGCGCACTCCAGCCTTCTTCGAGCCGTTTGGTTTCTTCTTCTTTGAGGCGCTGAAATTCTTTGATCAGATAAAGTTTGAATTCTGGGCTGATCCAAGTAGCGAATTCAAAGGCGATGTCTTTGTGGGCGAAGGTTCCGCCGTAGCGACCGGTTTTACTGATTATTCCTATCGCTTTCGTTTTTTCAATCCATTGTTTTCCTGACAACATGAAGCTGTTTGATCCACTTTGATTTTTAATGTTACCGAAATCGGTAACATTAAAACTTGGATTGTGAATTTGTTCCCAGATTCCAAGAAATTCAATCGTATATCGAGTAGAGCAACCAGTATAGGTGAGTAAACACTCACCGTCAATAAACCCGCTTAAAAAGCGGTTGCGCAGACACAGTCTTTGTTATCTTTATATATTCACCCTCACCCTCCATACACATGATGCTTCCCGTCCTCGCTATCATAAATATTTATCGTGCTGTCGCTTATCGAGCCGGAGAAATTTTTGCCGCTGCCTGAGTCATACCCCGAGAAGCTCGTCCCACTGATCGTCAACGTCAGATATTTCCCGGTTTTGTGATCATGAACCGTCGCGTGATGCCCATCCACCGTCGCATTCACATGGCATCCGCGACTATGGTCATACAAATCTATCGCCTTCGCCGAAAGCGTCCCACTAATACTAATCTTCTTCGCCTGATCACGATCCTCAATCCTATCGATCATATGATTTTTCTTCATGATGCGAACAACGGCTGCGGTAATGGCTCGGGTTCCTGGGGTCATGGGGTTATTTTTGGTAATTTTCTGAATTATTTTATCTTCTTTTCTTTCAGCCAGTCTTTTTCTGAGATTCCACTTTGGCTAACAAATCCCATCATTTCCCTTTGGGTGAATGCATCGCGGCCATGATCTACTTCGGTATAGGCTTTGGTTTCTGCATTCCAGAGACAGTGATGATCGCCCTTTTCTTTCTTAAGTTCGACAAATCCATTCTTCTTCAAAAAACGCATAATTCTTTTGGGGTTCCAATTCTTGAGAACTTGTTTGCCCACAGAAAAATTAGCAAAGGGTTACGTTTTTCGATGCCATGAGCTCTTTAATTTTCTCTGACCATTTTTGAAAATCTTCGTTTATCTTTTTCATTCTATAATCATTGAACTCTTTTACGATTTCTTTTGGCAGCTCGAGATTCAAAAGATGTTCTCCAAGCTTATTCTTGCAGACATTGGTGAGATACGATTTTGCTCGCCCCATAATTTTGTATCGGAGCATTTCCTGATCTTTTCCTTCTTCGATGATGCAAAGTTCACGGCATGCTGCAACATATGTACCCTCATCTGTCGGATACATAAGAAAATTTAGACTGCCGCTTTTGTATGTGTTCTTGGCCATGGGCTCTATTGTATCATAGGTGAATAGGTGAGCAAAATGTCACATGTCAGGCATTGTTATGCCCTTGAAGCCATGTAAAGCTGATAACTTGACATATTCCCAATAAAAGCGTACGTTATCATCTCTTGCGACGATAGACTCCATAATCCATCTTTAATGAAAACCCCCATGAAACGTCTCGCCTTGGTTATCTCCATGCTCGTGCTTTTTGCTATTTCTCTTCAGGCTACCTCAGCCGCGAGTTTCAGTGATCTCACCTCGTACCAGAAGCAGAAGTATTGGGATATGATGGGCAAAGAGTGCATCCCGCTCCTCATGAGTCAGCAGTACACCGCGTACCGAACCTGTGCCCTCGATGTCATGGAAAAGGCCTCACAGCTCGTGGAGGCTGACGTAGCGTGGTGCAATGATTCCGACGGAGTTGATTTTATGAAGAAGGGGATCGTGAAGACCGATCTTGAGCCGAATGGTATCGAGGACTATGTCTATACGTGGAATGGTACCAATTACATTATCGAAGGCGGCTGCTCCGACAGTAAGCAGTACATGATGTATTTTCAAAATTGCTCTGAACTCGGTGAGAAATATGTCGCGGATGTGGCTACGGCTTCGTGTGTGTTGAAGAATGCTGCGCCGGTGATCGAGCCGATAGGGGATAAGACGGTGAAAGAGGGCGAGTTCTTGAAATTTGAGGTCAAGGCGAGCGATGCGGATGGGGACGCGTTGACGTGGAGCGTAGAGGGTTTACCAAGTGGTGCGAAATTTGATGGCGGGGTTTTTGAGTGGGTGGCGGGCGCGGGTCAGGCTGGTGAATATTTTTTGAAAATTACTGTTAGTGATGGCGTGGTGACCGCGAGTCAATCTATCAAGATTACCATTGTTAAACTTCCAACGGAATTTTGCGGAATCGTTTCTGAAGATACTGTTTTAACGAAGGAGCAGTCTCCATATGTTGTTAAGTGTCATATTTTGGTTGTGCAGGGGAAAACATTAACCATCCAGCCTGGAGTTGAAATACGATTTGATGGGCCATATTATCTCCGCGTCGATGGCACATTGATCGCCGATGGAACCAAAGATGAGATTATTCATTTTACCTCTAATGCAAAAGATCCGAAACCTGGAGATTGGCGCGGTGTTAGATTTGAAAATTCTAGCGTTGATTGGAATGGAGTGAGCGGGTCAGTAGTAAGAAATGCAAGATTTGAATACTCAGGTTTTCTAACTTCCGGTGGGCCAGCTCAACTTGCTGCTATTAGGGCTGATGCGGCTTCGCCTTTGATCGAAAATAACGAGATAGTGAGTTTTCAGGGTCATGGAATTTTTGCTCAATCATCCGATTCTTCACTTATTATTAAAAATAACACACTCAGTAAAGGCATATTCCCTTTTGTTAGTAGCCCCCCAGCAATTGGAATTGATGGTAATGCTAAAGTTATTGGTAACAAAATAATTGATAATGGCTTGGTCAATACGACTATAGGAGTCGGTGGAATCTCTTGTGGTGGTTCACCCTTGATTGAAAATAATTATATTTCTAATAATACTGGCGTTGGAATCTCTTGTAGTGGTTCACCCCTTATAAATAACAATACTATTGAAAATAATTTAGATGGCATTTTTATTAGCGGGCCGGCAACTATTAGTAATAATTTTGTGTTAAATAATAAAATGGGTATTCGCGCTTACTCTAACCAAACAATGATAGGTACGCTAAATATCGTAAATAATCTCATAAAAGATAATTTTTCAGCAGCAATCACTCTTGGTAATCAATCTACTGGTGTTGTGATATCAAAAAATACCATATTAAATAATGGTGTAGGCTTGTTATCTCTTGGCGCAAGCTCCTTTAATTTTAATAACAATAATATTTATGATAATTTTGAATATGCTTTATATCTGTCGCCTGAATGGAAGTCATTTTTCTCAAATGGCGACATAAATCTGGCAAATAATTACTGGGGAACTACCAACACTACTGCGATCAATAAAATGATTTTTGATTTTTATGATGATTTTGATTTGCCGAAAGTTATTTATAAGCCTTTTGCGGATGTGAAATTTGTTTGGTAATTCAACCCTAATCTTGAGCCATGACTGATAAACCATCCATACTGTCTGCTGCGCGGATGTTGTTGTATCGCTCGGGGGTTGAGAGTTGGCGGAGAGGGGAGCAGTATGTTCGTGAAGGGAAGGTTGTGCCGGTGCGTTTTGATGATACATCGATTGATGCTGTTGCTCATGGTACTCAAGATTATGCGGTGAGGCTTGCTTTTAAGCATGGGGGTCTCAGTCGTTCTTGTAGTTGTCCTGTTGCTGATTTTTGTAAACATGAGATTGCGCTTGCGATTCTGTGGGATGAGCAGCGGGGAATTACGCGTCCTTCGGGTGATGAGGTTCAAGATGTTGCCATTCCTCCTCCTGATATTTCTCATGCGGAGATTATGAGTGCTTTTCGTGATCCTTTGAACGCAGATTTGGATGTTATACGTTTTGCTGCTGAGCAGCGTGGTTGGGGTAGACCACATGCTCGATTGCCCGATAAACCAAAAATGGCTGATGGTACGTTAACGTTGGAAGATATTGTGCGCTTACTTGATGATATTGGTGGATGGTCGGTTCGTCGTAATTTTGATCCGTATTTTTGTGCTGGTGAGATGATGGCAGCTTTTTGTGAGGTGATGCGCCGTACGATGAAACAGTGGGAGACTTTTGATTCTGATATGAAGGAGCAGATTATTGTGATTTTTGAATCTTTTGAAGAAGAGCTTCTTTCTGAGCTTATTGATGATAGCGATGGAATTCATGAGTTTTCAACGGCGCATATTGAGTATTTGGAGGAGCATTCTGAATAATACTATTTGTAAATTTTCCTTACAAATATACCATAAAATATAACAAATTACGTATAATTGTATATTCTTTTGACATTCCACTCCAATTTGGGGTATACTTTTCTTACCTCACCTAATCAATCTATTTATGAAATATATGCAGGATGTTGTGATGAAATTGCGGAAGGCAACGGGGGTGTCGCAGGAGGAGTTGGCGAAGGAGTTGGGGATGTCGAGGCCGACGCTGGTGGCGGTGGAGAAGGGTGAACGGGATTTGACGGTGACAGAGCTGAAGACTTTGGCGAAGTTGTTTGATATTCCACTCGAGATACTTTTGGATGATACCTTGGTGCCGTATGAGAAGGTAGCTGCTCGTGATTTTGGTGAAAAGGCTTTTCAGAAATTTTTACATCTCGTGCTTTTGTGTATTAAATATGGTGCGGATGACGATGGGAAAATTACGAAGACGAAGTTGGCGAAGCTTGTGTATTTGTCTGATTTTGCTTCGTATTATAAGTTTTTGAAGCCGATTTCCGGGTTGCAGTATCATAAGCTGGCGCAGGGGCCCGTGGCGATCGAGTTTTTTGATATTTTGGATACGAATGAATCGATTTGTGTTGAGAAGAAAGATAAGGCGATCATGGTCTCACTCCTTGAGCAGCCGGACGATGGTTTACTCGATAAAGGAGAGCTTGCTGTGGTTCGGGCGGTTTGCAAGAAGTGGAGAAAGGCCAGTACCAATGCGATTGTTGAGTTTACGCATCAGCAGATTCCGTGGAAGGTTTGTCGTGATCGTGAAGTGATTCCGTATGCGCTTATCAATAATGAGTCACCAGAAAATGTTTATTAAAGATCTTGTTTTTCAGGTGGAATTTTCTGCGTATGCCGAGGCGCACTTCTGCAAGGATTTTGGCAAGAAATATAAAGGTCGGCAGTGGGTTGAGACGCGTAGAACTATTGGCGAGACACTTGAGCGTGCATTTGGAGTTGGCGGAACGTCCTTAATCGATGTTCTGAAGTTTTCTTTTGAGGCAGATGAGGGAATTTTCAAACTGGATTTTCGTGTGGCTGGTACTGAGTTTTCACCGAAGGGGAGCGGTAATCGCGTCATTTTTTCTTTATCGAATCGCACAGGAAAGATTGTCGTGCTGCTGGTGTATGGCAAAGGGCATGTGCCGAAGAAGCAGTCTGAGACGCAGTGGATTATGGGGCATGTGAAGGAGGTGGGGTTGGGTTAATTTTATAATCAATAGTCTTCCCCTTCCTCATTTTTCGTACGATGAGCTATTAGAAGGTGGAATTATAAGAGTCCAGGCTATTCTGTGCTGCATGAGCATTTGCTTCGTGTTGTCTTTCTTCCGTTTTTGTCCATCGATTGATAGACACTCCGAATTGAATCCGGCTTATGGTTGAATTTTTTACCTCTTTCGACATGTCGGTACTTCCTTCGATAACTTGAAATACTTTGATTCCAGCTCTTCCGGATCCGCTCGTGGAGTCTTCCGCCGTAACGGCAATATCGAATTCAATAGTTCTTTCATCGCTTCCGCCTACCAGATACATGTCTCTACTTGATTCTTTGCGTATTTCTTCCACGGCATCGATGGTGTCTTTTAGTACATTTTTAACGAATTCCTTAAGGTCCATTTTTTAAATTGATTATATAATTGTTTACTCCTTCTTCCCCTCATCCACCACCTCTCCCTCAACAACATCATCCTTCTTGTTGTTGTCTTTGACGCGGACACCGTCGTCCGTAGCTCCACCTTCAGCGCCTGCGCCTGTGGCGGCCTGATCTTGGCCCATGTGCTTGTAGAGTTCGCTACCAACTTTCTGCAACTCTTCTGACAACGAATCATACGCAACCTTCAGCGTCTCCATTGGAGAATCCTTGTTTTCAAGCACTTTCTTGAGTTCGTCGATTTTTTCGGTGATTGGCTTTTTGATGTCATCACCGACCTTGTCGCCGACTTCTTTCAACGTTTTTTCAGATTGGAGCACCAACGACTCAGACTTGTTGCGCATCTCGATTTCTTCTAAGCGTTTCTTGTCTTCTTCGGCGTACTGTTCGGCTTCTTTGCGCATCTTTTCGATTTCGGCTTCGCTCATATTCGATGTGCCGGAAATAGTAATTTTCTGTTCTTTATTTGTAGCCTTTTCGATAGCCTTCACGTGGAGAATTCCATTGGCGTCGATGTCAAAGGTGACTTCGACCTGTGGGACACCGCGTGGGGCTGGTGGGATGCCGTCGAGCTGGAAGCGGCCGAGGGACTTGTTGTCGTGGGCCATTGGACGTTCACCCTGCAAGACGTGGACTTCGACAGAAGTCTGGTTGTCGGCTGCGGTCGAGAAGACCTGGGATTTCGATGTAGGGACCGTTGTGTTGCGTTCGATGAGTTTGGTCATGACACCGCCGAGGGTTTCGAGACCGAGGGAAAGGGGAGTGACGTCGAGGAGGAGAATGTCTTTGACATCGCCCATGAGGACACCACCCTGGATGGCGGCACCGATGGCGACGACTTCATCTGGGTTGATACCTTTGTGGGGTTCTTTGCCGAAAATCTTTTTTACCATCTCCTGGACGGCTGGCATACGGGTCTGACCACCGACGAGAATAATTTCGTCGATCTCTGAGAGTTTGACGCCGGCGTCTTCGATGGCTTTTTTACAAGGGCCTTCGGTTCGCTTGATCAGATCTGACACGAGATCTTCGAGTTTGGCGCGGCTCAGTTTTATCTGGAGATGCTTTGGGCCGGCGCTGGTTGTGGTGATGTATGGGAGGTTGATTTCTCGCTCCTGGAGCGTGGAAAGTTCGCACTTGGCTTTTTCTGCCTCGTCACGGATACGCTGCAACGAGAGCTTATCATTCGCAAGATCGATGCCCTCGCTCTTTTTGAACTCGCTGAGAATGTAGTGAACGATTGCGTTGTCGAAGTCATCACCACCGAGCTGGGTGTCACCGTTTGTGGATAATACTTCAAACACTCCATCACCGAGATCGAGAATCGAGACGTCGAAGGTACCACCACCGAGATCGTAGACAGCGACTTTGGAAGCCTTGTTCTTTTTGTCGAGACCGTAGGCCAGAGCCGCAGCAGTTGGCTCATTAATAATTCTTTTTACCTCAAGTCCTGCAATCTTACCCGCATCTTTTGTGGCCTGACGCTGTGAGTCGTTGAAGTAGGCAGGAACCGTAATAACGGCTTCTGTCACCGGTTCTCCGAGGAAGGCTTCGGCGTCGGCCTTGAGCTTCTGCAGGACCATCGCGGAGATTTCTGGTGGCTGTCGGTTTTTTCCATCGAGGACGATTTCTGGCTCGCCATTTTTGCCTTTGATGACTTTATACGAGAGCTTGTCGACGAGCGGCTTGATTTCGTCGAACATTCGACCGATCAGACGCTTCGCTGAGTAAATCGTGTTTTCTGGGTTCATGACATTTTGACGCTTGGCGAGAATACCGACGAGACGCTGACCATCTTTCGAGACGGCGACCATTGAGGGAGTGGTTCGCATGCCTTCGGTGTTCGGCACGACGGTTGGCTCCTGGCCCTGCATGACCGAGACGCATGAGTTGGTGGTTCCGAGATCGATTCCAATAATTCGTGACATAGGATGAATGGGTTAATTATGTTGGGACTTCAAATTTAGCACTCACTATTTTAGAGTGCTAACTCGAGGTCGTCAAGAGAGAAACTCTGGATTTTTGAAGCAGGTATGCTAGAATTTTTCTAGTTTTACCCCACTTTTTTTATGAAACGATTCTCCCTTTTGCTTCTGGTTGGAGTGCTTATGACCCAGCTTGTTGGCACGGCCGCCGCTGTCTCCCTCAATACCTACATCAGTGATGAGGCGCAGGCGTCGTTCAGTTACCCGAAGACGTGGGGAAAGCTCAAGTATGTCTTGAGAATGTTCAATAAGACCGAGGATAAGCAGGAAGAGGCATTTTATTATGACATTACGCTTCCGAAGGTTGGCTTTCGTGCGCGACTTTTGACGAGTGACTATAGTACCTTTACTGAGAATCCATTACTCGAGTATTCAAATATTTTTTCCCCGAAGGTGGCGAAATTTACCTCATTAGTTGAACTCTGTCCGCTAGAAAAGAAGATCAGTACGGATTGGGTTGTATGGCGTACCGGTGTTGTCCAGTGGATGTGCGAAAAGGTAACGGTAGCTGGTCAGCCGACATTTATGCTCTATGAGTATGTCGATTTTCAACCTGCTGGTGGACCTATTTTTCGAGTTCGTACGTTTGTTCCATTTGTAAACGAGGGTCCTGGATATGCAGGCGTTGAGTTTTCTTTGAATTTGAAGGGCACCTATACGAAACTTGAGCCATTTGAGTATGACGATACTGATGATTTCAATCCTCCGGTTCTCGAAGCGAAGGCCAAAAAAACTGAGGCTCTCGTGAAAAAATACTTCGATGGCATTTTGGATGGAACCTATAAGGGTCTTCCTGCGAGCGATGTAAAAAACCTCAAGTCGTTTAAGGCCCTCTTGAAATCGTGGAAGGAACTGTAGCATGTTACAGTAAATCGCCCTTTTTAAGCCATTTACTGACGTAGTTTACGAATTTTTTAATGTCCTTGCTGTCGTTTTTGAAGTGTTCGTAGACTTTTTTCGGATCTACGTCTACATAATCATGAACCAGAATATTTCTGAATCCAGCTGCACCCTTGAATTTTTTGGCAAATGAGACCGGGAGGATTTTTTCTCGGGCAAGAATCTCAAAATTTTCTTTATAATTTTCCGCTTTCCCAAATTCCATTTCTCCAATTATATGGCTGGCAATATCGAGTGTGGCCTCCAGGCTTAACTGTAGGCCTCTTTCGATAGCCCATCGCGCCATGTGACTTGATAGGAATTCTTTTTTATTGATCTTCTTTTGCAGCTTTTCAAGCTCTGCTGTTATTTTTTTGAGTTGCTCTATCTTCGTGCTGAGTGATCTGTATTTCATTATCATGCGTTGTGTTTTATAAGATAATGTAATGCCATTTTTTCGTAATATTCACGATCATAGTATTGCCGCATCACATCGCACTCAAAGGCGACGCGGAGTTTTTTGTCCTTGGAAAAAATAACTTTCCCCTCTGAGATAACATTCATAGCAAGAATATTTGGAGCGTTATTGAGAATCACAACGTCAATATCATTTCTATTGAAAATGCCCGAAAATTCACCAATGAGATCGAGCTTCAGGTCGAAGTATTTTTTCTCTGGAATATTTTCGTTTAAGAGGACGCCAATATCAATGTCTGAGTCTGATCGCGCTTTTCCTTTTGCCTGTGACCCAAAAAGATACATCGTTGAAATGTCTCCAAGTATTTTTGACTTGAGATTTTTTGATGATGTGACTGTTTTTGCCTGATCCAGGATGTTCATGCCCCTATTCTACCGGGTTCTGTCCGTTTCCGACAATCACTTTTGCTGGACGGAGGACTTGGCCACCGATGGTGTAGCCCTTTTCGAACTCGGCGACGATAACTCCTTCTGGTCCGGGTGCTTGTGAAAGTACCTCGTGCTCTGTCGCATTGAAAGGTTTATCAATGGTTTCTATTTGCTGAACGCGGTGTTTTTGGAGAATGGCTGTGAGTTGGCGATAGATTGCTTCGATGCCTTCGTCTTTCACATGTTCACGGGCTCGGTCGAAGTTGTCGATGATCGGGAGAATGTCTTTGATGATCTCGGCGATTCCATACCAGCTGGCCTGTTTGCGTTGGTCATCTACGAACTTTTTGTAGTTGGAGAGGTCGGCGAGAGCGCGACGGCAGGTGTCGGTCATTTGGGCCAGTTGAGATTTCAAGAGTTCAATATCCTGTTCTGGTGGAGTGGTGGTTTCGTCAGACATATTAGTCGATGAGTTTAAGAATTTCTTGCAAAAGGGCGATGTTGTAGGCGTAATCCATCCGAGTTGAGCCGAGGAGGCCGAGGTATCCTTGGAAGCCTTCGTATTCGTATCGTACCACAATAATTGAGCACGACTGAATTTGTGGAAGAATATTTTCTTGACCGATGAAGGCCTGTGGCTCGTCCATGATCCCGAGTGAGTTCAGGGTGTTGATGAAGTTGTCGTCATTTTCGAGCATCTCGACGACCTGGCTGGCGCGGCTGGGGTCCTGCTGAAACTCTGGCTGTTTGAGAATGTTTGAGAGGCCCAGGAAAAAGGTGCGTCGGTTGCCGGGTGTGGTGGCGAAACTGACATTGTCGGTGGCGCGCGCGAGTAAATTCACGATGTCATAAATTTTTTCACGAACTTTTTCTGCCTGATACTCCTGCCAGACGTCGGTGACGAGGAGGTGTGCTTTTTTTCTGGCTGCCTCATGGTCAGCAATTTCCTCGATGTATTTACGGTATCCGAGTTCGGTTGGAACACGACCTGAACTCGTGTGGGGTTGATAGATCAGTCCCTCTTTTTCCAGTGAGCCCATCTCGTTGCGAATTGTGGCAGGGGAGACCTGAAATTTGTAGCTCACGATAATCGTATTGGAGCCTACTGGCTCCGCTGTCGAAATGAAGTGCTGCACAATGGCTTTCAGTACCTGGGTTCTTCGATCCATGCGGCTTGCGCGTTAGTATTTTTTGTCTATAGAGAGCGCTACGAACGTCATCAGTATAAACACAAAAGCGCCTCCGAACCAAATTCCATTCATTCCAAAGCTGGCGAGGAGGATGGAGCCGGCTGCTGGAGCCGTGATGTAGGCGATCGGATATGAGGCGTTGTATATCCCATAAAAACGCTCTTCGTCCTCTTTATTTACCTGTTTGAAAAAGAATATTTCTTTGTTTGGCTCGATGAAGGCGGAGCCGATGTTCACGAGAATCATGAGTTTAATAAGGGTGCTACTTTCCGCCTGTGTGAAGAGGAGGAGAAATATACTCAGAAGCGCGTAGCCGATCACGAGGAAATTTCTCACGCCATATTTTTTTGCGCCGTCCGTGGCATGGAACTCAATGAGAATGAGCGGTATGACACTCAGGGCAAATACGAGGCCGACGATTTGTTGTGAGTAGCCGAGCTGGGTGAGCGAGAGTGCCATGTAGATCGAGCTGATTGACCACCAGAAATACATGCCGAATGAGATGAGAAATGCGTTGCGGAGCTCTTTTTGTCGTATGAAATCTTTGAGATTTTTCCAGAATTCGGCGAGTCCTGTTTTTGGTTTTTCAAGTTCCGTACGCATGTGGAGATGTGGGTTTTTGAGTTTCAGATTTTGATGGAAAAAAAGAATCGCGAGTACGAGGTAGCAGAACGCAGCGAAAATAAATGCCGACTCGGTTCCAAATGTTTTCGCGATGAAGCCACCCGTGATTGGACCGATGACCCAGCCGATATTCGTGAAGAGGTAGAAGCGTCCTTCCGCAAGAGCAATCTCTTTTTCGGCGGCGAAGTCACGGACGAAGATGGCGAGAATAATGAAGAACAGTGTCACGCAGGTAACTCGAGTGATATCGATAATCGCGAAGTTATAGATGTTCGTCGCGAAGGTCAGGATGATGAAGATCGCGCAGAGCGAGGTGAGAATTACTTTCGTGAGAAAAACTTTTGAGAATTTTTTTAAGAGGATCGTGCTGCCGAGCGAGATCAGCAATGAGACAACCGCGATTACGGAAAAGTAGTAGCCGACATAGACGTTGCTGCCAAGTTTCTCCGCGAGAACAATCGGAAGCATCGTGAGAAAGCTCGAGTAGCCTGTACTGGAAATCAGCGCCATCCAGGCGAAGATTCGGCCTTCGTCGTGCGCATGATGCGTACTGATTTTTTCCGAGGAGTGATGCATGGTGAGTGAGGGTGAGAGGCTCCTTACAGTCGCGTCGCAATATAACCCGCGAAGTCGAGCAGGCGATGTGAGTAGCCCCACTCGTTGTCGTACCAGCCCATGACTTTCACCATATTGCCACTGACGACGGTCGTGAGTCGTGAGTCAAAGACACATGAGGCTGGATTGTGAATAACGTCGGATGAAACGATTGGATCGGTGCAGTACTCGAAGATGTCTTTATATTGTGGCGATTGAGATGCCGCGAGGTAGGCGGCGTTGACCTCTTCTTTCGTGGTTGGCTTGCTGACTTCACAGACGAGGTCGGTCATGGAGGCATCTATCACGGGAACTCGTAGCGCGAGACCGTCGAGCTTTCCTTTGAGTTCCGGAATGACTTCGCCGATGGCAGAGGCTGCGCCCGTCGTCGTTGGAATGATATTTGCGGCAGCTGCACGTCCACGTCGGAGATCTTTATGCGCGAGATCGAGAACTCGCTGATCGTTCGTGTAGGCGTGAATCGTCGTTATCATCCCTTTGACGATACCGAAGTTGTCGTTGAGAATTTTTGCGAGGGGAGCGAGACAGTTCGTCGTGCATGAGGCGTTCGAGAAGATGATGTGTTTCGCTGGGTCGAATGTTTCGTGATCGATGCCGTAGACGAATGTGCCGTCTACGCCTTTTCCTGGAGCCGTAATCATGACGCGCTTGGCGCCGGCGGCGAGGTGCTGCGCGGCATCTTCTCTTTTTGTGAACGCACCAGTTGCCTCGAATACCATGTCGATATTCAGTGATGCCCATGGGAGTTTTGTTGGCTCTTTTTCCTGGAAACAGGGGATCTCTACGCCATTCACAATAATTGATTTTTCGGTGGACTTGATTTCTGCGGCGAGTTTGCCGTGCGCGGTGTCGTATTTGAGGAGGTAGGCGAGGGCCTCTGGGCCGTTCGAGTCGTTGATCGCGACGATGTCGACCAGATTTTTTTCAAGGTTTGCGCGGAACATGAGGCGTCCGATACGTCCGAAGCCATTGATTGCGGTGCGAAGCTTAGCCATGGAAATGGGTTTTAGGAATAGGAAATACTACTACAAAACGCCCCCAGTTTAGAGGATTTTCAAGGAGAGTCAATGAGTACCGTGCTTACATGGTAGCTTCCAGTGTTCGCCCTACATTGCCATGAACCCAGCTGCTGATTGATACTGGTTTGGCCGTCTCTTCCGGCTCAGGGCCACTTGGAAATACCTGTATGGTTGGACATTGGTTTGCGAGAAATACTGCGAGGGTCGTTATGGCATCGATGATACCTTGATCTTGGATGACCTTTGAGTTGAGTATTCGTACTAAATTTCGTGCTGATTGTGCGACGTGCGCTTGTTCATCTCGTCTAAATGACTTAATTTCTCTCCCATAAAGATAGGCTATTTTTAGTGCCGCGTTTCCGTGAAGTTTGCCAGTTGTGGCTGAATGGCCAACCGTAATTCCACCCTCCCCCTGGCTCTTGAGGTATGTTTCAATAACATGTAATGCCTCATCTGCCATCATTCTTTCTGCGGCTTGTTGTTCCGAAATAGCACGAGGTGTGCCGTTTAGTTGCGCCATACAGTAGGGGGTTAGGGATGAAAGTGGGAGTATTGAGGGTTGGGGGTTATTGTATCTTTTTTTTGATCCCTTTGAAAAGCGAAAAAATCCGCTACAATAGAGCGCATGAGTACTGATGGTTTTGAACATCTCATCGTTGAGTCGCTACAGGTTCTGGAGAAGGGCGGCGTTCTGCTGCATCCGACCGAAACGTGCTATGGACTGGCTGCCGATATTTTTTATCCGGAGGCGGTTGAGAAGATTTATATGCTCAAAGAAATGCCGCGCGAAAAACCGGTCTCGATCATGGTGTCGAGTTTGGAGCAGGCGGAGGAGTATGGTGAGTTTAGTGAGCGTGCAAAAAAATTGGCTCGTGCGTTCTGGCCGGGACCGTTGACGATTATTGTGAAGAGACGCGAGGCGTTACCTTCTTATATTAATCCTGGTTTGATGTCTGTCGGACTGCGATGTCCGGATCATCGATTTACGCTTGAGCTGTTGCGACGGTTCGAAGAACCGCTGGTAACGACGAGTGCCAATCGAACCGGGGAGCCACAGGCGTATGATGTTGAGACCTTTCTGGAAGATCGCATCGAGGTTATGCATCCAGATTTTATTGTCGATATGGGCCGAATTCCCGAGACGGCACCTTCTACTATTGTGGATGTGAGCGGCGAGTCGGGCGAGCCTTTCCTGATTGTTCGCCACGGCCCGGTGAGTGTCGATGAGGTGTATCGGGTGCTCCAGGGAGCGTAAAGAGGTGAGCGGATGGGGGGATGCTCCGAACTTCGTGCGTGAGTTGCGGGTACGCTATTTTATTTTCTCCGCCGCTTCTTCTCCTGGTACTTCACATCGATCGTGTGTGCAATTTCATGATGCGGTTCACATACAGGTGCGAGGTAGTGCGGATCATGGGTGAGTGCCATGGTGTACCGTTGTTCATGGTGGAGATCTACTGCTTCATTGTGGCAGTTCTGGATGGAACACTTGGTTCCGTATTCTTTTTTGAGTAGTTTTTTCGTTCGTGCAGGAATGTATCTGGACGAGGTGGGTTGGCAGGTTGCCGCAATCTTATCTTTTTCTTCTTTGATTTTTTCTGCCCGTTCTTGCAGAAATACTCTCAGTTCTGCATTGATGTCGATGCCTTTGTGTTGGAGTTCCTTCAATTGCTCACCAACATCAGGATCCACCATCACGGATACTTGCATGGTTTCTTCGATGATGGAGAATTCCATTCTTTGTCCGGACAGGAATTTGGTATCTGATCTTTTTATATCTTTGACAAGAGTGTCAACGGCTCGTCGAGAGAGCATCTGGACCTGATCGGCCAGAAACTCCTGGTTTGCTGGTTTAGCCACTGAGGCCACCCGTTCCAGTTTGTGCATGCTCACCGCTCCACTCACCAGTAGCTCCTGCAATACCGGAACTTCCTCAAACTTTTCTTTGAGTTGCAGCACCTGTCTCACCTGCTCCTCGCTCACTCCACCAACTTTCTTCGCAAACTCCACGATGGATGAGTATCCCTCCCGTTCATAGAGTCTCCGACGGTTCACCTCCGGCAACATTCCTAGAAACTTATTCCTCCATTTCCGAGCCTCTTCTCCGTACCTCACACAAACAGACAATAAAACTTCATCAGACATCAATGTTGGATCAACCATAAAGAAAGAAAAATTAAAAAATACCAACTCACTCTGATCACCCTTCTGTGATCCTCGTAAGCGGGCTTTTCTTCGATCATTCCGTCTGATTGCCGCAATCCGTAATGTGCACCACATACTAGCAGACAGAAGCCAGAAATGCAAGAAAATTAACCAGAAAATCAGCACCAAAAACCACACAAAATTCCCGCGAAAAACCACGAACCCCCTCACACAATGTTATAGTTAAAATTTTTCATCTAAAAAATCTTCAAAAGAGGTGAGCGCCCCCTCACTGTATACAATTGTTATGCAATAACTAAAAAGTTGTGCAATTTTATTTGTAATTGCCGATTGTGGTCTGCGTTGTCAGCTTCCGACGTACAGTTTATTCTAACTGTTCATTTTTTGTGCACAACTCACACACAAATAATTGACTGCTTTGGTCAGCTTCCTTATAGTACTCTCCAGTTTAGAGTACAAAAGTTATACACCAGTTGGATACAAGAATTGAACATCACACCACCGCATTTCATCACGACCCCGTTCTTCGACAATCGGTACATGAATATTTGGCTTTGAAAAGCGGCGATATCGCCGTAGATGCGACACTTGGTCTCGGTGGCCATACCATGGATATGATGGAGGCTGTCGGCCCAAAAGGTCACGTCTATAGTTTTGATCAGGATCTCGAACACATCGAGGTTGCTCGCACCAGAATTAAGGAAACGTTTGGAAAAGAGGGTCTCAAAAGATTCACTCCTATTCACTCCAACTTCGTTGACATGCGAGAACGGCTCCATGACCTCGGAGTTACCTCGGTCAATGGCATACTCTTCGATCTCGGACTTGCCCTTTCTCATCTCACTCGTCCTGAGCGAGGATTCTCCTTCCAGCATGAAGGTCCTCTCGATATGCGAATGAGCCGCGAACTGAATCTCCTCACCGCCGCGGACATCGTCAACACCTACAGTGAATCTGACCTTGCCGACATTATTTTCCAGTTCGGTGAAGAGCGCCTCTCTCGGAAAATTGCGAAAGCGATCGTAGAGCAGCGTAAGAAGGCTCCATTTGCGACCACGAAGCAGCTCGAAGATCTCGTTTTTCACGCCTACCCCGCCAACCTTCGACATGGAAAATCTCACCCAGCGACCCGTACCTTCCAGGCACTTCGTATTGCGGTGAACTCCGAACTTGAAGTTTTAGAAAATGTTTTACCCCAGGCAGTTGAACTGCTTGCGCCTCACGGCCGAGTGGTAGCGATCAGCTATCACTCCCTCGAGGATCGCATTGTGAAGCATTTTCTAAGATCTCAAACGCGAGATTGTGTCTGTCCTCCTGAAGTTTTGCGATGTGAGTGTTCCGCGACCCCGGTCATTTCCGTTTTGACCAAAAGTCCCGTGACACCATCTGACGAAGAAGTCGCAAAAAATCCAAGGAGTCGCAGTGCTAAATTACGCGCGGCTGAAAAGATCTAGTACCCCTCACCCCCTCCCATGTTTCGTCTGTCCTCTCCTGGGCATCGTGCTCGACACGTTGCTCTCCGACGTTCCGCTCCCATGCTCGCTTGTTCCTTCGGGAAGCGAGAGCTTCAGAGTGCGGCGCCGGTAGGTGAACCAATGCACTTTTCGAGCAGTGTGAATGTGTTGAAATCCTTGAATCCATTAAAGATGTTTCAGGATGCTGTGAATGCGATGAAACACGATACGGCAACAACGGGTTTCAAGTTTCATATTCGACCCGCGGTCTTCGTTATTTCAATTGTTGCGGTGATTGCGGTTAGTACCGTGATGACGCTTATTTTTTCAACTCGGGGCGTGACGAAGGGCTACGTGCTTCGCGATCTTCAGTTCAAGCGTCAGGCGCTCGTTCGTGAAAATGAGGTTATGACGATGCAGCTCGCTCAGGCACAGTCGCTTCACTCCGTCGTGACGAATGATATCCTGTTCTCCATGCGCCCGGCAAAAAATGTTATTCACCTTGGTGGTGGAAGTTCGATTGCGAGTCGATAAAGTGTATGACAGTTTTCTACAGATAATTACCACGCTTTTCTCTGCTTATATAAGCCTTTTTTGCTGTGTGCGTAATCTGACTTATGTTGTTTTGTTGCATAGTGGCTCTACGAGGTTTAAGGTGAGTTTGTTCCTGCACTGTTCTTTCCTACACAAACCCGGCTGAAATTCTTTGTCCATGTGAATTAGGGGTCCACATGGGTAGATTTTATTTGACGGTCGTTTGTGAGTGGACGTAGTATGCTCTCTTATTTTGCATACTCTTTTTACATACCCTCTTCTATGGCTCTTCAAACGGTTGGTGATTTACGTGAGTTGTCCCATGATCATCTTGATATTCAGCATGCAAATTCTTCTCGTCGTAACGGAGAGGATACAAGCCTTTCCTCTTTCAATGCACTTATTTGGAGTGCCCACTCTACGCCGCATCCGGAT
Organism: Candidatus Peribacteria bacterium; assembly: GCA_943349045.1. Classification (GTDB taxonomy): domain Bacteria; phylum Patescibacteriota; class Gracilibacteria; order UBA1369; family UBA12463; genus CALREA01. Next base: position 35,010 of record CALQZC010000001.1, on the reverse strand, counting down.
CGTATGAATCTCAGTTTTCTTGATCCTGATCTTCAGGCATTTTTTCAGACTCCGGCCGGAAAGGCGCTCCTCAAATTTGGACATATTCGTGGAGATGTCGGTGCACATGAAATTTCTTTGGAAACACGCGCTGCGCTCGAGGGGCATAATTTTCGTCCCCTCATGCTCTCTCCTCGAATGGGTGGTCGTACCTCGATGGATCACAATCGCCCACTCGATGGCGCACTCCTTTTTCCCGTTCCTACTGGTGTTCATGAGAAATTAAAGGTTGCCTATGGGAATTCTATGAATGCCCTCTTCGCCTATATGACTCAATATAGTCAGCAGCTTTTGGCTGTTCTACAACCACACACGATGGGTTCGGGGGAGTTTGATGAGGCGAGAGTGAATGAGCTGAGTGAGAAACAGAGCGAACTTGCTCCACTTGTGGATACCGATTTTTCCGGCTATGAGCGTGATACGGTTGCATTGGTTGATGCATGGGATGATGTCTACTCCGATGGCTGTAATAGTGGTCCTGCTCGACCAGATGTCTGTATTCCAACGATTGCTATTCCTGATCAGGATTTTGGACTCACGTTGGCCGATCATCTTCGCGAGATTGGGATTGAGGGTAAATTTAACGCTCCCTTTTCTCATGTTCCTGGATATCCTGGCACGAGACTGGCTCAAATGGCTGGAGAGCAAGGTGTTCCTCAGGTAACGGCTGACTTTGTAAAGCGTCATCTTCTTCCGTTTGGAACTCCTTTCCGCGCTTCAACGTTCGAACCTAACCGAACACAAGCCGCGCGTATTGGTCGTGCGATGGCCGATGCGACGAATCGTGTGCATACCATGACTCTTGAGAGGTAGTTGTTTAAGAATATTTTAGAAAAATGTAATTAGGAATTTGATAGATCGCTTGGTAAAATAAGGTCTCACTTTATTACTTTTTTATGGCAGCAATTGATTGGCGACCAATTTATCGAAAGTATAAAGGCCTCTGGGTTGCGCTTGAGCAAGATGAGGTTACGGTTATTGTGAGCGGAAAGAACTTAAAGGAAACTATGGAAGAGGCACGTGCTACAGGATATAAAAGGCCAATTATGCTCTATGTCCCTAAAAAGACTCCTCGACTTCGTTTATGTAATCATTATGAATTTCAAATATAAAAAATCCCTTTTGGGGCATTTGAGTCCAGTAATTCCGGTTCAGCTTTTTCATGGACGTGCTGCGATGGATTATGAAGTTTTTATAGATTCGGGAGCCGAGATCTCCGTTTTTAATACTGAGCTTGCTCATACTCTTGGTATCAATCTTTCACGTGCTGCAAAAAGAAAAATTACCGGTGTAACTGGACACTCTCGGTATTGTTTTCTGTATGAGATACAGATGCAGGTGGGAGGCTGGAAATTTCCTCTTAAGGTTGGTTTCATGGATGGAATGGATAAATCGTATGGAATTGTTGGTCAAAGAGGCTTTTTTGAAGCTTTCAAAATTGCGTTTGATCTGGCAAATGAAAGTATAGCTTTGACGGCGCATGCATAGATCTTGTTCGCTAGGGGCTTTTCCGTTAAGCTGGTGGCGGCTTATTTTAATGGTATTTGTAATCCACTTTTATGATTGATACATCAAAGGTTGCCGAACTCAGCAAGGTAGCCAAGCAAATGGTAGCGCCGGGAAAAGGTATTCTGGCGGCGGATGAGAGTATGAAGACGGTAGGGAAGCGTTTTGCCTCGATTGAACTTGAAAATACTGAAGATAATCGCCGGGCGTTTCGAGAGATGCTCCTGACGGTTCCTGGAGAGAGTGACTATATCAGTGGAGTGATTTTGCATGATGAGACGATTCGTCAGACGACGAAGTCTGGAAAAACATTTGTGGAGATTTTGCAGACGGCTGGAATTTTGCCGGGTATCAAGGTGGATCTTGGTTTGATTGATGCAGGTAGCGAAAAATTGACGAGCGGACTTGAGGGTCTTGGTGCTCGTTTGCAAGAATATGTTGAGTTCGGTGCGAAGTTTTGCAAGTGGCGTTCGGTGATTACGATTGGTGAATCCATGCCATCCGAGGAAAATATTCGCCAGAATGCGAAAGATCTCGCGGCGTATGCCTTTGTTTGTCAGGAACATGGATTGGTGCCGATGGTGGAACCTGAAATTTTACTTGATGGAACACATACGATTGAACAGGCTGAGGCGGCGAGCACACAGATTTTGACCGCACTCTTCGAGGAGTTGCGCGCAGCTGGAGTGGCACTCGAGGGTATGATTTTGAAAACAAGCATGGTCTTGCCAGGTAAAGACTTTGGGGTGAAGGCATCTCCGGAACAGGTTGCAGAAACTACCTTGCGAGTCTTTAAGAAATGTCTGCCTTCTGAGCTCGCTGGCGAGGCGTTCCTGTCTGGTGGACAGGGCGATGTCGAGGCGACGCAAAATCTCAATGCGATCAATCAGGATAAAAATCTTCCATGGCCACTGACGTTCTCGTATGCTCGGGCGCTTCAGGATGCTGCTACGAAAACTTGGAAGGGTATGCCGGAAAATCTTCAGGCTGCGCAAAAGGTCTTTTTGCACCGGGCGAAGATGAACAGTTTGGCGTCTCTCGGTACCTATTCATCGGACATGGAGCAACCGGTCGCGTATGACCAAGATGTAACGGTTAGCCAGGATTAACGTATTATTTATCACCTCACCTCTATCTGCTATGTCTACAAAAGTTATCGTGAGTATGCTTGCTGCCGTTGCCGTCGTCGCACTTGGTGCATTTTTCTTTCTCAAATCGACTCCAACCAGTCTCATTACCTCGGTTGTTGAACAGCAGTTTGTGGCGATCAGCGTGGCTGATTACGAAAAGGCGCATACCTTCCTCGCGAAGGATAAGCGTGAAAAAATGGATAAAGATGATCTGCGATACTACGTTGCCGAACACCCACTTCTCGAGTCGAATCTGAAGCGAACCTTTAAGAATGTGGTGGTTCAGCAGGATGGGATTACCGCTACGGCGTATGTGAATGTTGAAAATGTCTCCGGTGAAAAGGGTGGCATCGATGTTTTTCTTACGAAGGAAGATGCTGAGTGGAAAATTTCAAGTTATAATTTCGTATCAGCTGACCTGATCAACTAATGCAACTCGACGAACACCTCAAAACACTCGGAGCTGATGAAGGCTTGCACCAGGTCATGATGGCCTGCGCGCAGGGCGTGTATGAAATCTCGAATATTGTTCGGACGGGTGCAGCGCTGGGGTACGCGGGTACGCAGAATGTGTTTGGCGAACAGCAGCTCAAACTCGATGTCGCCTCGAATGATGTCCTCTTGAAGGTACTTCGCGAGCAGCCGCTGGTGGATTACGTGGCGTCGGAGGAGCTTCCTGAGGAGATACAGATAAGTAAGCAGAAGGCGGGTACAGGGAACGTAGAAAATTCTGCAGAATTTTCTATTGCTTTTGATCCACTTGATGGCTCATCGCTGGTGGATGTGAACTTTGCGGTGGGGACGATTATTGGCATCTATCCGAAGGGCTCGTTCATTGGTAAAAAGCCAGGTGAGATGCACGCGGCTATGATTGCGGTGTATGGCCCGAGGACGACGCTGTTTGTCGCGCTCAAGGGGAAAGGTGTGCATCAGTATTTGCTCACGGATGGTGGGTTTATGTTGCAAAAAACTGAGTTGAAAATTGCCGAAGAGGGGAAGTACTTCGCTCCTGGAAACCTGCGGGCGTGTCTCAAGAACCCTGGATATAAGCGGCTCGTTGATTTCTGGCTTGAAGGTCAGTACACGCTTCGCTACTCGGGCGGTATGGTTCCCGACATAAATCATATTCTTCTCAAGGGAAAAGGTGTCTTTACCTATCCTGGGTATACTGATGAACCGAATGGTAAATTGCGGCTCTTGTTTGAGTGCGGAACGATGGGGTTTGCGATTGTGGAAGCTGGTGGTGCGGTGAGTGATGGAAAAATTTCCATGATGGAAAAATCTATTGAGGCGATTGATCAACGTTGTCCGATCATTGCTGGTTCGGTGAAAGAGGTTGAAAAAGCGCTTTCGTTCCTTATATAATTCGGATACTGTTTTTAACGATTCCATGACTGAACTTGAAATTCAAACGCTGGTTGAGCGAACAAAACAGGGTGATCGCGATGCTTTTGCGATGCTGTATGAACGTTTTATTGATCAGATTTATCGGTATATTTACTTTCGTGTCGATCACGCTGATGCCGAGGATCTCGTTGAGACGGTGTTCGTGAAGGCGTGGGAGAATATTCAGAAGTACGCGAATAATGGAAATACGTTTTCTTCGTGGCTCTTTCGGATTGCCCATAATCTGGTGGTCGATCACTATCGTCTCAATCACTCGGTTGAGGCGATTACCGAGGACTATCAGGAATACCGCGCTGAGTTTCATCCGGGCGTTACAACGGAACGTAAGCTCGACAACGACCTTCTCCATAAAGGATTGAAGCATCTCAAGGATGACTACCAGCAGTTTTTGATCCTCAAATACATCAATGAGCTCTCTAATAAGGATATTTCGACGATGCTCGAGAAGAGCGAGGGGAGCCTGCGAATTTTGCAGTATCGAGCTTTGAGGGCGCTTCGGACGGTGCTGGAGGATATGGGGATGAAGTGGTAGTGGGTGACGATCTGGTAACAAAAATGGCTTTCTTTCGTTATAAAAGGTGATTATGAACTTTCAATGGTTTCACAATAAGGGTCAGGGCGAGAGTCGTCTGGATGAGCAGGAGCTCGAGAAGTTCGCTGAGCTGCTCCGGGAAAAGGCCATGCCAGCTTTGACGGCGCCAAAAAGGAGTCGAATTCGATCGCATATGTTTGAGCGAATCGAGGCTCTCGAGATGGCGAAGGTTCAGCAGGAGCTGCCACTTGAAGTTATGCAGCCAGCCCTCAAGCCTGTTCTTCAGGAGGGTGACGATGAAGAAAATGAGTCCTCCCTCCCGGGACTATCTACTGAATCGTATTTAATTGATCGTTTAATTAGTTGGATTCGTTCGACGTCGAGTGCCATCAGACTCACTTCAGTTAAAAAGACGACTATTCGTGAACATCTCTATGAACTTCCAGAGCCGGATCGACGAAGCTTGATTGAAAAACTTCTTTCCTCACTGGCGTTTCGGCGTACGGTGGCTGGCTTCTCTCTGACGGGTGTCTTTATACTCGCGGTCTTTGCCTATGCCTTGAAAGTTCCGGTCACATTCGCACGTGAGCTTACGGTGATGCAAGACGTGGAGGGAAGCGTGACCGTGGTTCGTGATGGACGCGAGATGGCGGCGATGAAGGGATTTGAACTTGAAGAAGGTGATGCTGTTCGTACCGGTGAAAATGGTAAAGCGGTGGTCACCTATTTTGATAAAAGCATTACGAGATTTTTTGAAAATACTGATGTCTCGTTTGAGTCACTTCGATCTGAAAACTTTGGATTTGATCATCTCGTTTCTTTGAATCTCGATCGGGGACGTGTTTGGTCGAATATTATGGACTATGTGACCAACTCTGAATTTACCGTGAAGGCAAATGATCTCGTCGCCTCTGCTTCTCAGCGTGCGACCTTTCTCGTCTCTGCGGAAAAAGATGAGGCTTCGCTGCAGGTGTTCCATAATGTCGTAAGTGCCACGAGTACCACTCGTGTGTCTGAGGAAATGATGATCGTGAAGGGATATGAGGTGGTTGCAAAGACTGATGTTGCGCAGCAAGTCGTGAAGCCTATCACTCTTAAAGAAGAGGACAGGCGTTGGGTTGCCGCGAATATTGTCAGTGATCAGCAGCTTCTCGGCGAAGTTGAAAAAGAGAAGTCGGGTGTTGTGACTGGACCGCTCAGTAAGCTTCAGGAGAATGCATCGTTATTCCTCGCATTCAATGAAGATGAGCGATTCCGACTTGAGCTGAGTATCGCCGAAAAGAATTTTTATGAGTTATTTAAACGAGCCGGTGTGACCGTTGATGAGGTTCGGGTGGCCTTCGAGGTTTTGCAGAGTGTCGTGGATCGTGCTGCTGGCTTGAAGTCTGAAGAGGCCAAAAAACTCGCAGGCGCTGTCATTCTTTCGGCTCGAAGCGAGCTTCTCGCCGCCAAGCCTGACTCGAATTTATATGACTTAAAAATTACTCTCGAAGATAAAGATTTTGCTGGCGCTGCTGATGATAAAAAGCTTGTTGTTGCCCTGAGTCAGGCCTCACAGTTTTTGGCTGAGGCTCAGGATCTCCAGGTAAACGGCGAGGCTGAGGTCGCGCGCAAGGCGGTTGCCAAGTATCAGGATCGCGTAAAAGAGGCCGATCAGCTCTTTGCTCGCTATGCGTCTCAGCGTGTCGTCGTCGCTCCAGAGCTTGTCGAAAAACGTGCCGCTCTTGAAAAGTTGTATGTGGCATTCAGGACACCTGCGCCGGTTGCGTTGCCAATAGTTGTTGTCCCGGTTATCGTCGTGACACCACCAGTGGTCGAAACTCCGCGTGCGACGACGGGACTCGGAACGAGTGTTCCAGCGACGATTGCCGAAGAGGTCACGGCTCCAATCGAAGAAGAGGCGCCACAACTTCCACCGAAGTTACAGTTGAGCCGGGATTAGATTCCTTAGTTCATCGTGCAATCAAACCCAACCGGTTTGTAGAATTTTTCTGGGAAGGTCGCCGGCTCCTTCAGAGGACGCTTAGAGATTTGTCGCGTTCCTCACTTTTTGCGCAATGGTGCCTAAAACTTTAAACATACCATTTGCTGACATATCCATATATTCAGGGCCGTTTGGCATTTTGGATGCTGCAAGCGCTGCAAAAGTTTCAAGTGGTTTTACGACCAGGTCATACAGGGCTTCCTGTGTGCATTCTGCTGTTTCTCTATAATCTCTTGAGTCGTGTAATGTTTTTGGCCCACTTGGATCATGAGGAAAGCCAGCCCCCATATGTCTTGAGTGCCGCTATGTTTTCTTTAACTTTTTCGAAATCAATTTGCATCAGGCGCGTGTCTGTTAGGTAGGTGCGTATGGCGGTTGCCCATTTTTCTATATGTGCACCCTTTTCCTCGAGTGACATATTTTCAGGAAGCTGTCCTTGTTGATCTGGAGTCATATATGAGTGGTGAATGAATACTTTTTAATTATACAGCTATAATTAATTTTTGTCAATATTTCGAAGCTGGATCCAGGTTTTAGAACCGGCACCCACAGGGTATAAATTTTAGAATCTGCCGCCACAGGCGACCAGTTTTAGAACCGGCCCGTGAGTCGGAGAATCAGTCCGATGGCGGCGAACATGCCGCCGAGGATCCAGAAGCGCATGACGACGGTGGCTTCGTTCCAGCCGAGTTTTTCGAAGTGGTGGTGGATGGGGGCGATGAGGAAGACTTTGCGGCCGAAGAGTTTTTTGGAGGTGAGCTGGATGATGACGGAGAAGGTCTCGATGACGAAGACGAAGCCGATCATGATCAGGGCGATGGCAGAGTCGGTCATCATGGCGATCACGCCAAGCGTGGCGCCGAGGGCGAGGGCGCCGGTGTCACCCATGTAGAATTTGGCGGGCATGATGTTGTACCAGAGAAAGGCGAGGAGGGCTCCAACGATAATGGCACAGAAGGCCGAGAGAATGAAGAGTCCCTGGACGAAGGCGATGACGCCGAAGCTTCCGAAGGCAATAATGAGGAGTCCGCCAGCGAGTCCGTCGAGTCCGTCGGTGAAGTTTACGGCGTTGGCGGTTCCGGAGATGACAAAAATAAAGAGGGGGATATACCAGATGCCGATCGCATAGTCTCCGAATCCAGGAATATGGATCGAGTTGACTCCGAGTTTGTAGTAGAACCACCAGGCGCCCATGGCTGCAAATAAGAGGAGCCAGAACATTTTTGGCTTGGCGGCCAGGCCTTTGGCCTGGCCCTTGATGTTGATGTAGTCATCAAAGAGTCCAAGGATGCCCGCAGTCACGAGCGTGAAAATTGGCAGCCAGGTTTCATTACGATTAATGAGAGAGTGATCGATCACGCCAAAGAATGAGAGAACGCGTGAGAAGAGGAGTGTCAGGAGAACGGTGCCCCAAATGAGGACGCCTCCCATGGTTGGTGTTCCAGCTTTTTTTGCGTGAAGTTCATTGAAGATCGTTGCTTTTTCTCCGGTGGTTGCGGTGATACGGAGCTGCTTACCGAGTTTGTGATAATTAAGAAAACGAATGAACGTTGGTGCCAAGAGCAAGGCAAGGATGAAGGCAAATATTTCTGAACCAATGATAAGGGTTATTTGTCGAAGTGGTCCGGAGAAGAGAGAGAGTTCGTTCATAGGGGGGATAGAAGAGGATTAAGATGAGAGGGGAATGATGCGGAATACGGGAACGGGAGCAATTTTTTGCTATGCAAAAAATTCTACCATGTAAAATTTTCTCTGGTCCAGTCCAGAAGGGCAATTGACTCTTTGAATCGATCGGGACTATCGAGGACGACCGTGAGTATTGGGGCATTATTTGGAAGTGTTGCGACGCCGACAAAGGAGTAGCCAGCTTCTGCGGTGTGGCCGGTCTTTAGTCCACGGAAGCGTGAGTCTTTCTCGAGGAGGGTGTTGGTACTTTTGAGCTCATGCTTGAACTGACCATTTACAGACATAACGGTAATTTTCGGAATACTGACGGCATGACGGATAAAACTGTTGCGGTATGCGTACGATCCGAGAAGGGCGATGTCTTCCGCGGTTGAGTAGTTATCCGCGCGGTCGAGGCCTGCCGGATTGCCGAAGTGCGTGGCGGTGAGTCCAAGTTTTCCTGCTTTTTCGTTCATTTTTGTAATGAACTTTTCGATTGTGCCCGCGTTATGAATGGCGAGGGTGTAGGCAGCGTCGTTTCCCGAGTGAATCAAGAGTCCATAGAGCAAATCGCGGATGGTTATTTTTTCACCCTGCGCAAGCCATATTCTTGATCCTTCGATGTTGATACCGTTTGCAGAAACTTTTACAATATCGTTTAGATCATGTTCATCGAGGATGATGAGCGCGGTCATGAGCTTCGTGATGCTGGCGATCGATCGACGCGATTTTATATTTTTGCTGGTGAGAATTTTTCCACTTCGGAGATCCATAGCTATATAGGAACTCGCCTGAATTCCTGGGGAACTTTTTGCGGCGACCTCTTTTTTTTCTTCAGGGAGGGGAGCGGCGGAGAGAACTTGATGAAATGGTACGGGTGTTGGTACCTCTGTTTTCACATAAGGCATAGTTTTTATGAGCGATGCGACGTAGAGGGAGATGAGGCCGCTAATCATGATGATGGTGTGAGAGAGGAGATTTCTTTCGCTGTGAGATTTCGCCATTCGCCTTTCGGAAGTTTCCCGAGCTCAGCGTTTCCGATCCTAATTCTTTTAAGGTATTGTACCGTAAAATTGAATTTTTTAAACATTCTTCGTATTTGTCGTTTTTGACCTTCTGCCAGCGTGATGGCGAGATAGGTTCTTCCGTGTTCTTTTTTGGTGATGGTTGCAGCGACGATACGCGCCATTTTTTCTTTTCCAGTATCTTCATCCATGAGCATATATCCTTTTTTCATCAGCTCGATGTTTTTTTCGGTGACATCGCCTATACAGATGACGAGATACTCTTTTTCACATTTGAAACTTGGGTGCATGATTTTTTGCGCAAATGCCCCGTCGGTTGTGAGCAGCAGTAAGCCTTCGCTGTCTTTATCGAGGCGACCAACGGGATAGAGGTGTGGAATATTTGGAAGAATGCTGCCGAGAGTTTGCTCGGCGTGATAGTCGGAGAGGGTGCAGGTGACGCCCGCTGGTTTATTGAGCATCATATAGCTGTGTTTTGCCCGGGGTTTCACTGTTTTTCCGTTGTAGGTGACCTTATCTTTCGTCGGGTCGATTTTTGTACCGAGTATGATGCAGGGCTCGCCATTCACGAGAATCTTTCCTTCCAGAATGAGCTCTTCCGCTTTTCTTCGTGAGCAGACACCGCAATCGGAAAGGTATTTTTGAAGTCGGAGTGGCATATATTTATGGTTTTTTTGGAGTTACCGCTGGTGTTGCTTCTCCCGAGAGCACCGGTGCTGTTGGAGTCAGTGAAATAATGAAGTCATATGGATCAACCATCTTTCGCGGAAGGTAATCTTGGCCGATTTCGATGATAATATCTGCCTCGCTCGCATATTGCGGTTCGAGGTACTTCGGGGGGATAACCATCGATGTTGTTCCCGGTATGAGCTTTTGAAGTGCTTCGGTGACGGATGCAGGAACGTCGTGTTTGAGATAGTACATCGTTGTGGTGATGTCCTTACTCTGTCCATTGCCGAAACGGACAATGTTCATACAGAGACGATTGAGGAGAATTTTTGTCTCGGCGGCAAGTCCGACACTTTTGGTTCCGTTTAAAATTTGAAGCTTCATGCCACTTTGACGAATCTCAGGATGATTGAGGTTGAGTTCAGTGTACATATGAATGTCTTTATTGTCTTTGGTCGCTGGAACGAGTACCGAGGCGCCGCCATACAGATCACGAGCTGGTGTATAGAGGAGACCTCCACACTGGGTAGGGTCGTCGTGGATACTATGCGCGAGGATATTTTCCCGTTTGATCTGTGAGCCAATTTTCCCCAGAGTAATCATCTCGCGAAGCGTCAGGTCGGTTTCTACGTAGTCCTTGACGGTGCCGTACAGATCCTGCAGCGCACCAGTATCTGTCAGAAGTCCCTCTTTTTCAGCCTTTTCTTTTAATGCAAATATGAGAAGCTGCTGACGTTTTGAGCGGTCGAAGTCGGAAGTTGTTTTTCGACTGCGCGCATATTTGAGTGCTGTTTTACCATCAAGATGCTGGAGACCGGCTGCCAGTGAAAATATCTCATATCCAATGTCCTCACCTCGCGGGTATTGCGGATCATAGATTGCCTCAGGAATCTGAACATCGATACCATCGAGAATATCGACGACTTTTTCGAAGCCTTTGAAGTCGACTTTCATGGAGTAGTGAATGGGAAGATTGGTAATTTTTTCAATGTGATCTTTCAGCATGCGGATGCCGATATCTTTGTCTCCAAGGTCATTTTTCCCAAGGTGGTACAGATTATTGATGCGTGTGCCGCCAACCTTTGAATCCGTGATATAGAAGTCTCTTGGAATGGATAGAAGACTTACCTTGTTATTGGTTTGATCAATGCTCGCGATCATGAGTGTGTCGGTGAGATCTGGGGCGTCGTGGCCCTCGCCTCCGGTACCAAGAAGCAAAATGTTCGTATGCCCGTAGCTGTCTTCCTGGAGATCTTCCCCGAGGAAGAAAATCACATTCTTGAAACTGATACCTTTGATAATGCTATACGCCATCATAATCATCAAAAAAGCCACAAGTGCACTGAGGGCGATGGTTTTTTTTGGTGTGAAGAGGCGGAGCTGAAAATTCATGAGGGAGGGGAGGGGATGTGCCCGGATATTTTACTCGTAACAGGCCTACTTACTCAAGAGCGTCGTGATTTTAATTTCGCCGAGCGTCGTGATTGCCAAGCCGATGCCAATTTTCGTCCACTGGCTCTCGATTGAATTGGATGGTTTTGCAACTCTTTCGATGAGATCTTTCGTGGTGTTGGAAGAAAAAACAAACATTTGAATGCTGCTTTTTATGTTGGCTGCACGAACCGTGTTCGTCAGATTCTGGCCGTCGGCTGTTGTAAATCCAAATTCGTCGGTTGCGGCCAGCTTTTTACTCCAATGTGTCGCGACGCTTGTCAGCTCCTGATCTTCTGTAATGGCGTTTATCGAGGTTTTGTTCCTCTCGGTATTGATACCCGAAAGGAGCTGTTGTCTGAGGGTATCGAGTTTTTCTGCGGTGATTGCTTCTCCTGAAAACTCTTGCGTGACCTTTAGGCTTCCGTCACTTGATTGTGCGATGCCGATGCCTACTTGAGTCCAGTGTGGTGTCAGGATATTGGCGCGGTGAATGGGGCTTCGCAGCAGTCCTTGCATTGCTGAGCTGAGGGTCGAGGAGTTCGCAAGATTTTCACCAACTTCTGTCGGATACTGTGCTTTTTTTCGTCGGTCTTCCGGACTTTTTCCTTCGAGATTTACGTGTCCGAAGAAGTTTCTTGCGACCATGTCGTCACTGTGCTGTTGGGCGAGCGTGGAGAGTTGGGCGTTGAGGGCAATCGTTGAGAGGCCAAGCGCGCTTCGGATGGCATTGATCATGGTGAGCATTTTTTCTCGATCCTTTTCGAGCTGAACAGCCCGTTCTTGTATAGTGAGGGTATTGATGAGATCTTGATAGTCGGGAATGAGCGGTACTCCAGTGGCGATATAGATAGGCATATTGATTGCCGCTGCACCGGTTGTTTGATTGATTTCTACGATGTATCGACCCGTTTCTTTCGTGGCGTAGTTGAATGTGAATGGCGTGCCTGTCGGAATTGGATCCTTATCCTGGAGGGTAATTTTTTCAGTCACTCCTGAAGGGAGGGTGATGTAGGCATCGGCGTCGAGCGGCTGATTCGCGGTTCCCTGAATTACAATGGAGGATTCGCTGCTTTGTATCGCGGCTGGCTGCTCTTTGAGCGTCACAACATCGGTCTCGATATTTCTGAATCCGTGATAGGTGATCTTTGTTTTTTTGGTGATTACGTTTCTCCAGGGAGTTGTGGAGCTGCTCGTAAGCGGTCGTGCGGCGATGGTGATGGTGACGTCGTCGGGTTTGAAACTTCTGAAATCGGTGTATCGAAGTGGCAGTGTTGAGATGGGTTGACGCGTGATGTACGTTACTTTTTTGTTTTTTTGCTGAAAGGTTATACGGTGCGCGCTGTTTACAACTCTTTTCCACTGTAGGGTCGTGGTGTCGGTTGTGTCTTGGTAATCCAAGACGATGCGGTTTCTGATCGTGGCGGCTCTTGCTTTTCCCTGTCCGAGACTTGATGTCTCTACCACCGCAATTTCTCGAATCTTGCTTTTTCCACCGTTGCCAAGAATGATGCCGAGTTGATAGTTACCGGCTAGTTCGAGACGAATGGGAATTGAAAAGGTATTGTTGGTAATTGGCGACTCGAAGTTGAGAAACTGCTCCTTATTATTGATGTCGGTGTAACTGAGAAAGGCAAAGAGGGCTTTCTCATTTTTCGGATTGTTTGTGACTTTTCCGGAGATGAGGTACGTTTCGTCCCTATAGAGGATGTTTGGAATTGGAGTGTCCAGGAGTATTGAGTCGAATGTCGTAATCCCGATTGGATTTTCTGGAATAGTTTTTACTTTTGCTGGTTCGGCTGGGGTTTCGAGTTGCTCAAGTGCGAGCTCGGGAATTTGATATTCGTCAAATCCGACACTTTGTGCGAGTGCTGCCGGAATGGTCGATGCACAGATCGAGAGGGTGAGAAGTGCCGAGATGAGTCGTGTTTTTTTGGACATCATGGTACTATAGAGTCTACCATTATTACCGCTGAATCGTTACTATGTTTTCTCGACTCATTGATGATTTTATCGGCTCGTTCAATCCGCTTGCGCGGGCTAAGATTGAGAGATTGGCTGAGGGTGGCGCTATTTACGATGCCGCGAGTGGGAGTGTTCATGACGCGGGATTGTTTTTCCCGGATAATGTGTTAAAGGATGCGCTCGATGCTGGGCTTGTGGCGAGTCGCTCGTATGCGCCGATTTCCAAGGGTCAACTGGTTGCGCGGAAGGCGGTTGCTGAGTATTACGGCGGCGGTAATCCAGAGCAGATCGTCATGACTCCAGGGACGAGCCAATCATACTGGTATCTTTTTTCGTTGTTCGCTGATCCGGGTGACGAGATTCTTGTTCCGCGACCGTGCTATCCTTTATTTGATTACATTGCGAAGCTGTGTCACGCCACGCTGACCTACTATGATTTGCGGGTGGTGGATGGGGCATGGGGCATTGATCTTGCGTCAGTGTCGGCCGCGGTGACCTCGAAGACGCGGGCGGTGGTACTTATTTCTCCTCACAATCCGACGGGACACGTCGCGTCTCGCGAAGAGGTTCGAGGACTCGCTGCTATTGCCAGAGAAAAAGGGTTACCCATGATCATTGATGAGGTGTTTTATGAATTCGTGTTTGGGGGCGCTTGGGGCGCTGATTACGTCTTGCCACAGCGAACTGGATTCGCTGACTGCCCGCTGGTATGTACCGTGAATGGGTTTTCAAAAATGTTTGCGTTGCCTGGAATGAAGATTGGTTGGATTCGTCTTGAGGGGCGGAGTGATCTCGTGGAGAAGGGGGTGGCCGCGCTGGAGACGATCGCGGATACCTTTCTCGCGACGAGCGAGCAGGCCCAGTTTGCGGTACCGATGATATTCCAGCGCGGCCAGGAATTTCTCATGGAGTATAAAAAAGAGTTGCGACGACGTTGGGAATGTTCTTGGAATCTTTATAGTATCGTACCCGATGGAGGATTTTATGGAGTGAAATTTATTGGTGATCGAGATGAGGATGTGTATACGATTGATCTTCTCCGAAAGCACGGCGTTCTCGTGCATCCAGGATATTTTTTCATGATTGACCGTCCTGCAGTAGTGTTTTCTTTTCTCCATACCGTTCTTTGTGATACAATGCTCACGTAACTCCTCACTTACATTACTCACATTGTCTATGCCTTCAAAAAAGGCTACGCCGAAGTCTCGTACTTCTTCGAAACGCGCACCGGCTCGTCGTACTTCTCGGGCAAAGAAGCCGACGCTTCATTCGCGTTTCACGACTTGGCTCAATACTATTTCCCCCTCATCCATTCTTGTGGTTGGTTTTTGCGTGGTTTCGATCTCTATTATTCACACCCTTTTTGTTGATATTAGCGATTGGTATTGGTCACTTCCCCAGCCAGAGGTTGAGGCGACTGATTGGTTTTTTGAGTTTGGCTTGACTGGCGTTTTCGCCCTTGTCACTGCCTCTATTGTCATGCTTTGGAATATTCCAAAGCCCGGAAGAATTTTCATGATGTGGCTCTTTATTCTTGCAGGGATGCTTCACATTATGTGGAACATGTTTTTCTTTGGACTCCACCTGGTTGAAGTTTCTTTTGTTGATGGTATTGCCCTTATGGCGCTCATGCTCGCGATTATTATGCTTGCGTGGCGTCGGTCAAAACCAGCAGCGCTCCTTCTCGTACCATATTTCTGGTGGGTGATGTTTATACTTTTCTTTAATGGCTGGATTCTCGTTCACTCACTTTAATTATCATTTTTGTAACTCTTGTTTATGGCGAAAGAAAAAAAGTATACCGGTATGGCTCCTGATATTGATGAAAGAGTTCTTAAGCTCCATCACGTTCCTGCCTTTTTTCTCATTGCCTGCCTCCTCTTTTCTTTTTATCTCTTATTCCAAGTACTCACGCCGTTCTTTACGGTTATTATTTATGCTGGTGTACTTGCCACTGTTTTTCATCCAGTCTATACCCGCGTTCAGCGCTCTATGAAGAGCCGTTCTTTGGCTTCAGTCATCTGCTGTGCGCTTGTGACGCTGGTGATTATCATTCCGATTATTATTCTTTTTTTCATGCTCGCGAGTGAGGCGGTGAATGCGTATGTCGCTATACAGATGAAGATTAATTCTGGATTTCTTGACCCAGTTCTCCAATGGAGGAGTGGTGGATTTTTCTATGATATCTATCAGCGCTATCTCCCAGGTCTGAACTTGCAGGACGTTGATCTTACAGGTCAGATTACCTCGGTTGCCCAACAGGTGAGTTCATTTCTTCTTTCTCAGACTCAGAATTTCCTCTCGGGTATCGCCGGTTTTTTTATGGGCTTCTTGATTCTCGGTGTCACACTCTTCTACTTTTTCAAAGATGGTGAGATGATTTCTGATAAGATTATGGCCCTCAGCCCTCTCCCGAATGTTTACGAGAAGCGTTTGCTTCACCACGTTAAGTTGATGATGCGTGCTACGATTTATGGAACCTTTATGACGGCGATTCTTCAAGGATTTGTCGGAGGTGTCGGTTTCGCGATTGCAGGCGTGGGTCAGCCAATTCTTTGGGGAACCATTATGGCATTTTTTGCGCTCATTCCTTTCATTGGAACGGCTCTCGTCTGGGTTCCTGCGGCAATTATTCTTCTCGCTCAGGGGAATATAGGACAGGGGATTTTTCTTCTTCTCTGGGGATCTATTATTGTTGGACTTCTCGACAACTTTGTTCGACCGTATTTTATTGGAACCAAGACGAAAGCGAATTCATTACTGACTTTTCTCTGTGTTCTTGGCGGCGTCATCGTCTGGGGCTTCTCCGGCATTATTTTTGGACCACTTATTCTCACCTTAGTTGTGGCTCTGGTGGAGATTTATGAAGAAGAATATCGTCCAATTTTGAAGAAGCTCGATAATCACGACGTATAAATTTGTAATAGACGGCACCGCCTGTAGCGGCGATAAGTACGAGTATCAGTATGAGAGGGGATGACTCTTTCTCTTTAGGTTTTGCCATTGCCATGCTTTTCTCGTCTGTCGCGTATGATTCCAGAATGTATGACTCGCCGTTTTTTTGTGCTGTGACTTTCATGAGCTCACCTGCCTGAAATATATTTTTTGCGAGTCCGGGCGTCAGCATCTCTTCTGGAATGCGAATCGAGAACTCTTTGTTTTGCGCTGTGATGGTAAATATCTGAGCGTCGTTCAGGCTCTGTGTGATATTTCCCTCGATCGTGTAGTGCTTGGGATTTGGTTTCCCCTGGGTGATGTTTCGAGTCCATTCCCATGAGGTTTCTTCCGGTATATCCGCATGTGTCTGCGCATGTGCGACTCCGATGAATTTTTGAAGAAAGGTGGTGGCAGAGTTTTCTGTTGGTTTTGTATGTATTACCGGGATAGTCTCGATTTCGGCGAATGAGGTGTTTTCCGGTGCTTCTTCAAACTCGACCTGATCCTGAATCATATGTTCTGCATCGATGAGCTGAATTTCGTCGTCACTGTTTTTCATTCTGATCTTTGTCGTCTCGTCGGTGAGAATCAGATAGCCGTTTCCCGGGATAGACGCCGATGTGGGAAGTGTGAATACTTTTCCCTCTTTATTCTGTATCTTCCAGTTTGCGAGCGAGATTGGTTCGCTGGTCTTATTGTGAATTTCGATCCACTCTTTTCCGGTGTCGGCGCCGGCTGGATTTGGAAGGAGCTCGGATATTTCTACCGTGGCGGGTTCGGTTAACTCTGTCGGTATCTTTGGTTTTGTGGGTTCCTCATCTTTTTCCGATTTTTCCGAGACCTCTTCTGTAAATATATTTTCTTCCTCAGGAGTCGATCGAGTTGTCAGTTTCCAGATGTTGGACTTGGTGATGGCCCAACTCTGATTGGACTCGGTTTTTTCGTAGGTGAACTCGGAGATGATCTTTTTTTCTGGATTCAGGAGGCGGACGCTATCCTGCGAGTTGTTGAGGGTGATATTGGTGGTCGAGTTTTTCAGGAGAAGAAAACTTTCTGGTCCGATAGTCTGCGTGGTGAAGGTAAACGGTTTGCTCCCGCCTTCCGCGTCGTCGAGCTGCCAGCCCGTGAGTCGGACCGTGTGGTCGCTCGTGTTGTGAAGTTCGATCCACTCGTTGTTTTCGTCATTTCCTTCCGGGTCGGGGAGAAGCTCGCTGAGGGTGAGTTCGTTGGTGGCGATGGGGTCATGGCTTGTTGGTGTGAGTACGGGTGCTGTTGGCTGTGGAGTTTGTATCTGCGCTTGTGCCTGTGTTTGCGGTTCGCTGATTTTCCAGTCTGCCCGAGAGTCGGTGTCGACGGTGCTCGCTCGTTCAAAGATCGTGTTTTTTTCCAAGGTGGTGCTTGAAAGGCAGGTGGAGAGGTCGCCAGTCCAGCTGGTGGCGAGCTTCGTGAAGTCCTGTTGTTCCTGGGTGGTTGGTTTCGAATTTACCCAGCAGACGGCGTCGTGGATCTGGCCCTGGTCGTCGATCAGAGCGAGCTGGTCGGTTGTGGCCGTGAGATTTCCGATTTCCGGGAGATGAATTTTTTGTCCGGTTGTGACCTGTTGATTCAGGGTTGTGAGGGTGGTGTCGATCGTGGTGACCTTCCAATTGGTCAGATGTATACCTTTTCCACTGTTTCCATCGTCGATGACGGTGAGTTCGAGGAAATCGGTGGCGTTATTGAAGCTGAATTTCGAAATTTGCATGGTGAACGAGGGAAGTTCACATGGAATGAGGGGCGCGGCGAGCGCCGTAAGGTGGAGGCTCAGCGTGGCTATGGTACTGACGATAAGGCGATGTGGGTGCTTCATAGATACGGGTGTTATAAAGTATTGATAATCCACACCCTACCCCCTCGACATTACCGATCTCTAACATTTTGTTGAAAAATTTCTAAAAAATTGTTTAATTGTGAAGCTGAGAAGACCACTTCATTGACGCATTCGAGAAATTTTGCTATTTTTGTCCTGTTTCACCGTCTTACCTCTATCCGTTCTGAATTCATGACACCTATTCATCAATTAGCTTCACATATTTTGATGGTTTCGAAGAAATGTAGCTTTGGCGAGCTCCATCTATAGGGTTGTGCGTCCATACAGGAGGTTTTGGTGAACGAAGATTATATGATCTAACGTTCTGAATTATTATGGATGCATTATCACTGTTATTGGTCCTCATTGGACTCGCCGTCGGAGCCGCTGCGGGCTACGCCGTACGAAAAGTTTTTCTCAGCAAGCATGATCGAGAGGCCCTCGACCAGGCGCAACGAGCCGTAGATGATGCCTCCATGAAAGCAAAGGAGATCGTCATGGACGCGAAAAATGATTCGCTTCGCATGCAGGAGGAGGTCAAGCGAGAGGAGCGACAGAAGCATGAGCAGCTTGAAAAGATGGAGGAGCGTCTGACAAAAAAGGAAGAGACCCTCGACAAGCGACTCGATGACTCAGAAAAGATGAAGGCTGACCTCGAGCAGAAGGCTCAGTCAGTGAAGTCACTTCGAGAGGAGGTTGAAAAAATGTATAACGCGCAGGCGGCGCAGCTTCAGAAAATTGCGGGGCTCACTCCTGAGCAGGCTCGCGAGACGCTTTTGAAGCAGGTGGAGGAGGAGGCGAAAGAGGATCTTTTGGCCCAGATCGTGAAGGCTGAAAAGGAGTTAAAAGAAAGCGCTAAAGAAAAAGCTCGATACCTCATCGCGGATGCGATCCAGCGTGTGGCGGCTGATGTGACGGCTGAGTCGACGACGACAATTGTGAATTTGCCGAGCGACGATTTGAAGGGTCGTATCATCGGACGTGAAGGACGAAACATCAATACATTTGAACAGATTACCGGTATCGATGTCATCGTGGATGATACGCCGGGCTCAATTGTCATCTCTGGTTTTGATATGATTCGTCGATATATTGCGAAGATGACGCTTGAGCGTTTGATCGTTGATGGTCGAATTCACCCAGCCCGCATTGAAGAGACCTATGAGAAGGTTAAAGAGGAAATCAACAATATCATTAAAGAACTTGGTGAAAAGGCGGTCTACGAGTGTGGTGTCACCGGACTTCACCCAAATCTCGTGAAGTTGCTTGGACGTCTGAAGTTCCGTTTGAGTTATGGACAGAACGTTCTCAAACACTCGATGGAGGTGGCTTTTATCGCTGGTGCTCTTGCGGGAGAACTCGGGGCCGACGTCAACGTCTGTAAAAAAGCTGGCTTGCTCCATGACATTGGTAAGGCGGTGGACCATGAAATCCAGGGAAATCACGTGAAGATTGGGGCCGAGATCGCGAAGAAGTTCGGTCTTACTCCGGATATTGTTCATGCGATCGAGGCACATGACGGCGATGTTGAGCCACGGACGGTCGAGGCGATGCTTGTGGAGGCGGCAAATTTGATCGCCAACGGTCGCCCAGGTGCAACCAAAGAAAATCTCGATACCTTTATCCGACGTATGCAGGAACTTGAAAATCTCTGTATGTCATTTGGTGGGGTGAAGAAAGCCTACGCGGTGCAGACAGGTAATGAAGTTCGAATCTTCGTTAATGCTGATGAGTTGGATGACCTTGCGAGCAAGCGTCTTACTCATGATGTAGCCCGAAAGATCGAGCGCGACTTCCAGCATCCAAACCCTATTAAAGTAAACGTTATTCGTGAAATCCGAAAGGACGCCACGGCGGATTAGTCCTGTGTTTTCTAGAAGCTTATTTCTTATTATGAAGAGCCTTATTTTAACGGAAATAAAAAAGAATTTTTATTCGTACTTATCCATTTCTCTTGTGGCGTTTGGCTGGAAGCTGGTTGGTATCGCAGGCGTGATAGGAAGCGCTATCATTTGTTATGGTTTGAAAAAGACCATTGAAAACAGCAACTATTCAAAAAATAAAAAGATAGTTTATTCGGTTTTGTATTGTGTTGGCGGAGTTATAATAAGCTTCATCATAGCTATGGCGCTGGCTATGGCCTTAGCTGGTTTTTTTGGTGGAAATATATATTCTAAAACAAATGTAGAGGAGGGTTATCGAGTTCCACAGGGCTATCAAGTATACAAAAATCCCAAAACAGTATTCAGTGCTCTCACCTATCCAAATAATTGGACAGTGGAGGAGTACTATGATGAGTATGAGACACTCTTTGAGTCGCCTGATAAAGAGAGAGGAATAACGGCGAGTTTTTTTTACTGGGAGGATGAGGAAAATATTGATCTAAAAACGTATACCTCAAAGTTTTTTACGGAACAGGCGCTTAAACAAGAACCTCTCATAATAAAATTTGAAAAAATACATGAGCAAATTAAAAAAATACACGGTAAAGATTGGCTTATATACGATAGCATCATCCACTACGGTGACAGTAGGACAGTAGCACGTATATACCACAATAGGACGGCAATAGTGGCAACTGGCGAATATGATAATCGCCAACATGTTCAATTGCTGTTAGAATCTGACAAAGATCATTTTCAATCTGACGCAGCTATTTTTGACACGATGATTGAATCCGCTCGATTTTACGGTGAAAGTGAAAAATAAAGCCGAACTTTCATATGAAGGAAGTTGAAGCTGGATTTTGGTATGTCCGTTTTTTGAAAAAATATTTCAAAGTAAATATTCTCTTCGGGCAACACGATTTTTTTACTGCCGTCTTGACGGTGAGTATTTGCTCACCTATAATTCGACCAATACTTTTTAAGATTATAGTATGAATAATCAAGAAAACAGGCTTGTACTTTTCGAATCGAAAAAGATTCGGCGGATTTGGCATGAGGAGGAGTGGTTTTATTCGGTGGTGGATATCATTGAGGCGCTTACGGAGAGTCCGACGCCGAGGCAGTATTGGGGGAAGGTTAAGGAGAGGGAATTTATTGAACTTCAACTGTCCCCAATTTGGGTACAGTTCAAACTTGTGGCTCCTGATGGCAAGGAAAGGCTTACGGACTGTGTAAATACCAAGAATGCATTTCGTTTGATCCAGTCGATTCCCAGCAAGAAGGCCGAGCCCTTCAAGATGTGGCTGGCTGAGGTTGGGAAGGAGAGGCTGGATGAGATCGAGAATCCGGAGTTGGCGCAGGAGCGGATGAAGGCGCTGTATGAGAAGAAGGGATATCCGAAGGATTGGATTGATAAGCGGTTGCGGGGTATGGCGATACGGCAGGATCTCACGGATGAATGGAGAGAGCGTGGCGTGGAGCATGGGCGAGATTTTGCTATTCTGACAGCGGAGATTTCGAAGGCGACATTTGGCATGACGCCGAGCGAGTATAGAAAGCATAAAAATATACCAGATAGGTCCGGGGCGAATTTACGGGATAATATGACCGATTTGGAGCTGATTTTTACCATGCTTGGAGAGAAAGTGACGACAGAAATTTCGCAGCAGGAAAAGCCAAAAGAAATGATTGAGCATAAGAAAGTTGCGAAGCGTGGAGGAGGAGTGGCTGGTGGAGCGAGAGAATTGACCGAGAAGGAGTTGGGGCGGAGCGTGATTTCGAAAGAAAATTATCTGAAGAGTGGCACTATTGCTAAAACCCTTCGTGAGATTCGTGATGGTCAATAAAACAAAACTTATTATCGATGCTTCTATTCCACTGAGAAGTTCATGGTATGTATTGCGTACTGTATCTTATTTGCCGTAAACTCCACGTATGCGAACGCTTTTCCTCGACACAGAAACAACCGGTATTGATCGCGATGCGCGCCTCATCCAGCTCGCCTATAAAAACGCGCTGACCGGAGAAGAGGTGAATGAGTTTTTCAAACCGCCCGTCGTGATTTCCTACGGGGCGATGGCGGTTCATCACATTACGAATGAGATGGTTGCCGATAAGCCGGTCTTCGCCGGTAGCGAGCATCAGGAAAAATTGATTAGCATGCTTGCCGATACGATTTGCGTGGCCCACAATGCTTCATTCGATGTTGGTATTTTACGAAATGAAGGTATCGAGATCAGTACCTCTATCGACACCTTGCGAGTTGCCAAACATCTTCTGACGAGCGACTCCCATAGTTTGCAGTACCTGCGATACTCACTTGGCCTCGTCACGCGTGAGGCCCGAGCCCATGATGCGATTGGTGATGTTCTCGTGCTCGAGGCACTGTTCATGCACCTGGCTGGTATTATTCGTGAAAAATTTGGTTGCGAGACCGACGATGATATCGTCGCCAAAATGCTCGAGCTTACCTACGAACCCGTGTCTTTGAGTGTGTTCACCTTCGGAAAATACAAAGGAAAAACCTTCGATGAAGTTCGCGGTACCGATCGCGGCTACATCCAGTGGCTCCATGGCAGCGAAACTCAAAAGCCTGTCGCTGAACGAAACGCGGACCTGATTCACACGTTGCAGCGGTATATGTAAATCAAATTGAAAAAGTGTCTGTGTGAAAAATAAAGCTGGATTCCTTCGCGCGGAGGAATTTGAAGCTGGGATTTTTATGATATATAACTTTCGGTAGCTCGTGTTTTTCTCTTGATCGTCTACGGTTAGCACTCTACAATACCCAGTGCTAATTCTTTAATTTTCATACCTATGTCAGGACATATCAAACTTAATCCGACCGATGATCATATTGTGGTAAAGGCGGAGGAGCAGGAGACGCAGACGAGTTCGGGAATTTATATTCCGTCGACGGCGTCGAAGGAGCGGCCACAGATGGGTGAAGTGGTGGCGGTTGGACCTGGAAAGATGACCGATGCTGGTACACGGCTTGCGATGGACGTGAAAGTAGGGGACAAGATTCTCTTTTCCAAGTACGGTCCGAGTGAGGTGAAGATTGAGGGGCAGGAGTTGCTCATCCTTAATCAGGGTGATGTTTTGGCGATCATCGGATAATTTCTGTGTTGTATTTTATTTTCACTATTTAATTTCTCAATTCTATGGCAAAGCAAATTCTCTTCGGTGATGAGGCGCGAACAAAACTTCTCGCTGGTGTCAGAAAGCTCGCTTCAACGGTCTGCATTACGCTTGGCCCAAAAGGCCGTAATGTCGGTCTCGATAAAAAATATGGCTCAGCAGTCATCACCCACGATGGTGTGACGATCGCGAAAGAGATCGAACTCAAAGACCCGTTTGAGAATATGGGTGCGCAGCTCGTGAAAGAGGCGGCGACCAAGACGAATGATGTTGCTGGTGATGGCACGACGACCGCGACGCTTCTCGCGTGGAAGATGATTGAGGGTGGTATTCGAAATATCACGGCTGGTGCGAATCCGATGCAGCTACGAAGTGGTATGAATATTGCTATGGAATGCGTGGTTGCGGAGCTTGAGAAGATGGCCGTACAGATCGGTGACTCGAAAGAAAAGATCGCGCAGGTGGCGACCGTTTCCGCACAGAACGAAGAGATGGGTGAGCTTATTGCCGAGGTGCTTTCTATGGTTGGAAGCGATGGCGTGATTACGGTTGAAGAGGCTCAGACGATGGGACTCACGAAAGAGGTCGTCGAGGGAATGCAGTTTGATAATGGCTATATCTCGGCCTACTTCGTGACGGACCCGGCTCGTATGGAGGCTTCCTATGAAGATGCGCGCATCTTGATTACTGATAAGAAAATTTCTTCGATTCAGGAAATTCTTCCTATTCTCGAAAAGGTGGTTCAGAGTGGTAAAAAGGAGATTGTGATTATTGCGGAAGATATCGATGGTGAGGCACTGGCCACGCTCGTCTTGAATAAGTTGCGTGGGGCGTTTAGCGTTCTTGCGGTCAAGGCTCCAGCCTTCGGTGAGCGACGAAAAGAGATGCTCAAGGATATTGCGGCCCTCACGGGTGGACGGGTGATCAGTGAAGAGGTTGGTTTGAAACTTGAAGATGCGACACTCGCTGATCTCGGTCGTGCAAACCGTGTGGTTTCGGATAAAGAGAAGACGACGATCATTGGTGGAAAGGGCGATAAGGCTGATATTGAGGCCCGAGTTTCTGAACTTCGAACGCTCATGGATAAGACGAAGTCTGATTTTGATCGAGATAAATTTGCTGAACGACTCGCAAAACTCGCTGGTGGTGTTGGTGTGATCAAGGTTGGCGCATCGACGGAGATTGAACTTAAGGAAAAAAAGCATCGTCTCGAAGATGCGGTTCAGGCAACGAAGGCTGCCGTGGAAGAGGGTATCGTGCCTGGTGGTGGCGTGGCGTTATTGCACGCACTTCGGGCGCTTAATAGTATCAAGCTCGAGGGTGACGAGAAGACGGGTGTCGAGTTGGTAAAGGCTTCGCTCATGGAGCCTTTGATGCACATCGTCCAGAATGCTGGTCAGGATGGAAAGGTCGTCGTGAATAAAGTTCTCTCTGAAAAAGAGGCGATTGGTTATAACGTGATGACGGGTGAGTACACGGATATGATTAAGGCGGGTATCATCGATCCGAAGAAAGTGACTCGTTCTGCTTTGCAGAATGCGGTCTCTATTGCCGCAACATTTTTGACTATGGAGGCGGCAGTCGTTGAACTTCCAGAGCCGAAAGAAGCTGCTGGTGCAGCCGGTGGTGGACATGGCGGCGGAATGGGAGGCATGGCGGATATGTACTAATAACCGTTCGATACTTCTCTACACATTTTTTTTCTCAACAGGGAGCCATAAATGGCTCCTTTTTGAATGGAATGTTGGAAAAAATTGACCATGCTGATGTAAAGGTTTTTAATGCAGCTGCTCCTAATCATTTACTCTTGTTCTTATGCCTCTTGATGCTCATCAATCGCGAGATTATAGGAATGATCCAAGGGTAATATCACCAAGAGCTTATGAAGCTCGTGATCTACAGAGAGATCATCATCAGCGAGGGGTGGTGCATGGCTATGATGCGCCGGTAGCCGGACTCAACCCAGAAATTTTGGGAGGTCTCCAGAAGCCGTCAATTGATGCTCTTCTTCGGAGTCTTCAGAAGCATCGTCCAGATGAGTCGACACAGCATGATCAAGTTCTGGCTGATTTTCATCATACGCTTCATCTTATTTGGGGTTATATGGATGCCCATAAATATGATGTTAGTGCGCGTCACATTAGGAGTGATCCTGTCCTCGATCGCGATCTCAAAGATGGACGTGATCATCGATGGCAGGTTGAGTGTCTTCTTGATGCTGCTAATAATTTAGAGGTTTCCTATTTTTTACGTGACGATTTGGGAAAACGTAAGTCTGCTGGTCCGGTTTTTAATGTTGTGTATAAAGTTGATAATAGCGAGACTGGTAATCAAATTATGTATGATCCTAAGGATAATGCGACTATTTCTGGTGTTCTGAGTGAGAGCGAACTGCTTGAACCAACAAATGTTCTTCGCTTTTCTGATCAAAAAGCCACGCCTGGTCCTATTCGAGCGGCACTTGGAAGATGACTTGCCGCGGTTCATACCCTTGGAACACCGGAAGCACCTCCGTCTGATCGTGGAATTGTTGATATTCGGGATGGATCCGTGGGTGTGTAACTTTTTTAGCTGAGCAATTCTTGGACGATGCGGTTGACCATGCCGCCGTCGGCTTTGCCTTTTGTTTTTGGCATGAGGGCGCCCATGACTTTTCCGAGGTCTGATTTTCCGGATGCACCGGTTGAGGCGATGACCTCTTTCACGATCGTGCGGACCTCATCTTCGGAGAGTTGGGTTGGGAGGTAGGTTTCGAGGACGGTGATTTCTTCTTTTTCTCTGGCGGCGAGTTCTGGGCGGCCACCTTTTTCGAACTGCTCGATGGAGTCGCGGCGCTGTTTGAGCTCTTTTCCAGCGAGCTGAATGATATCGGCGTCGGTGGCGATTTTTTTATCACCCGTGGTTTCGAAGCGCATGATGGCGGTTTTCAGGAGACGGATTGCGGAGGTTGCAACCTCGTTTTTTGCCTTCATGGCGGTGATGAGATCTTGTTGAATGCGTTCTTTGAGATCCATAGAAATGTTGTAAATAGGTAGTGCTTTGCATGGGCAAGTATACATGATACCATGGTGAAGCTATATTTTTTAAATATGTTGTATGTCTTTTAATCGACAGATAGCGGGTTTGAGTTTAGTTGGGGTGTTGGCACTTTCTTCTGGTTGCGCTTGGTTCGCTCCGAAACCTCCGATGGAGGCAGTTGCGATGCTTCAGGCGGGTGCTTCGAACCTTATGGCCGCTCCATCACATGAGTCTGAAACGAAGATGAATCTTCATTTGAACGGAAAAGATGAGACTGGCAAGGCACAAAATATTCGATTTGATATGAAAATGACTGGAGATTCAAGCTCGGATCTTACGAAGAAGACATTTGATGTTAACTCATTGATTACTGCAAGTTTAATCATGAATCAGGATAAATATGATTTTGGTGCTGAAATTCGAGGAAATCAGAAGAATCTTTTTGTGGCTCTTCAGGTATTGAGTGGAAAGGAAATTCCTCAGGAGATGGTTTCTGGTGTCATTGGCAAGTGGTGGAAAATTCCCCTTCCGGAAAATTATGCCGACGAGCTTTCTGGTGCGGCCGGCGTCCCTTATACCGCCAAAATTCAGCAGGCGATGAAAGATGCGGCTCTCTATCTTACTGATATTTCCTACAAAGGCGTTGATGCGATTCGTGGTTTGAAAAGCTACCACTATCGTGCGCAGATTGACCGTGTGAAGGTGAAGGCTGAGCTTGAAAAGTATCTTGCTGAGCAGGGAAATGAGATGACGGCACAGGAGAAACAGGATCTCAATGAGTCCTTTGCCAATGCGACGGTCGATATCGATTATTGGATCACAATGGATACGCAGACATTGAATCAGGTAAAACTTGATTTCAAACTCAATAAGCTGATTGGAGACGCGGGTAAATCAGTTGGTAAGGGTTCGGCAACTATTGATCTTACCTACTTTAATTTTGGAAAAGTCGTGGTTGTGAAAGAGCCGGCTGTTGCTGAGGAGTTTGACCTCTTCGGAATGCTCGGAAGTATGATGGGAGGTATGCCTGAGCTACAGGATCCGGTTGAAGCAGGGAAGGATCCTTCCACGGGCGAAAAGATAAAAAAGTAGGTGATGTAAGGAAAATTTTATATGGATGTTAGATGGAATTGATAGGGTAGGGGTATGAGCAAGATACATCTTGAACTTGTACTCCTATCTTTTTTGTGTGGCGTCGTGGGCGGCGCTGGTCATGCTTGGTTTTCGGTGATTGCGGTTTTTGGCTGTGGATACTGGGTTTTTCGGGAGTCCCCAAGGGAAACTCTTGCTAGAGCTCGCGGGGAGCGGGTTTCGTGGTTGAGTTTCGTGGTGTGCCTGGTGTTGTTCGGTGGTGGATGGATGCGTGCGGATTATGTGTATGAAGAGCGGCAGGATTTTGTGAGATCGTTTGTGGGAGAGGGGCAGGTGGTGGTGAGTGGTGAAATTGTGAACGACCCGGTGATGCGTGAGACGGCGAGTTTTGTGACGATCTGGGATGATGCGCGGGGTGGGGAGGTGCGGATGAAGGTCGCACGATACCCGGAGTATTGGCGGGGCCAGCTCATGATCGCCAAGGGGAGGGTGGTGGTTGATGAGCAGAGTTTTGAGACGGGAAGCGTCTTTATTGATCGGCCTGTTGTCGTGGCGGTGCGTGATCCGGATGGGGTGCTGGGGGTGATTTTTGATGCGCGGAAGGCTGTGGTTGAGCAGATGCAGCGGCTGTTTCCGGGGAGTGTGGGTGGGTTTCTCGTGGGAATTATCGCGGGCGGAACTCGGGGGCTGAGTCGGGAAGTCTCGCAGGATGTGCGGGCAACGGGGCTGACGCATATTGTGGCCGTGTCGGGGTACAATGTGGCGTTGGTGCTGCAGGTATTGATGTTTGTGATGACTTGGGCACGGGTGTCGCGCCGCCATAAGCTCATTCCTATGACGATCTTTTTGGTGATCTTTGTGCTGTTTGTCGGGGCGAGTGCCTCGGCGGTGAGGGCGGCGCTGATGGGTTTTCTTACGGTTTTTGCGTTGGTGTCGGGTCGCAAGCGAGGCCTTTTTCTGGCGATTCTCTGGAGTGGATTTTTTATGGTGCTCTATGATCCTACAGTTTTACTTGAGGATCGCGGATTCCAACTTTCGTTTTTGGCGACGATTGGGGTTTCGTATGTGGCACCACTCCTCTACACGGGAAAAAACTTTATTTTTTTGGCATTTTTCTCAACCCTTGCGGTCTATCTCTGTACCTTACCAGTGCTGTTTTCGTTCGAGCAGTTTTCGCTTATTGGACTCGTGACGAATATTGTCTTTGTGCCGTTTATTCCCTTTTTTATGATTCTGGGTGTGTCGGTATTTTTCATGAGCTGGATATTCTTTCCCCTCGCCGCCCTCATCGGGCGGCTCGGCTCCATCCTCATTGACCTCTATTTCCAGGGTATCCACCTGTTTGCACATCTGCCGTTTGCTGTGGTTCAGGTACCATCAATGAGCGGCCTTGTCGCGGTGGCGTACTATGCGGTTTTGATAACATGCTGGGACTTTAGGCGGCGAGCCGTAGACCTTCGTTTTCGTCCATCGCCTTGAGAACTTCGGCGACGGCCTCGGGACTTGGTTTGCCCTTAATCTGGCCTTTTGAACCAATACTGAGAATTTTTTCCGCGAGCTTGGTGGCGTTTTCTATCTTGTACCTGACGAGTTCATCGCCCACGAGCTCCTTGCCTGACTTGTCCCGAACGCCATACTGGCCCAGACGTGAAGGTGTATCGGTCATTCGCTCGCCATCGGCCTTGAAACGGTTTCGGTGTTTCTGGATGCTGGCGACGTTGTGATTCTGGAGCATGTCTGCCTCGTCAAAGACCTGCATGTCGATTGCTTTTCCTGTTTCTGCATCGAGCATTTTTTCACCTTCGCTGTGCTCATATATGGCTTCCGATAAGTTTGCATACTCCACATTATCATTGGCCGCGACTCGGGATTCCATCCCTCGTCGCTTACTGTGAATCTCATGCGCGTGTGCACGATCGGCGATCTCAAACATGATTTTGTTCGCCATGAGTTCATCCTGCATACCTGCCTGATCCCGAACCTGCGTCAGCATATTTCCAATAAACTGGCTGTCCGGATTTTCGAGCATCTTCAGCTCTTCGAGTCGCTCGTTGTTTGCTTCATCATCTTCTTCAATCTCCGCAATTTTTCCTCGAATCTCGATCTCCGCCTTGCGATTTCCATCTTTTTTGAAGTCGTTTGCGAGGTCGCGATAGGTTTGAAGTTTCGTGTGATTCTCCAGGTTTTCGGTTAACTTCTGAGCCTCTGCCATGCTTGAGAGCGCAAGTTCGAGTTGTGCGCCACCGTCTGGAAGGAGGGTACGAAGGGTCTCAATACGACCAGTGAGATCTTGCTGGTAAAACATATTTTCATGCTTGGCTCGTACGTCATCGGGCAGTTTCTGGAAGGTCTCCAGTACTTTTTCTCGTTGTGGATTGTCGATGTCTGATTTTTCCAGCGCCTTTTCCATCTCCTTTGGGTTCTCGAGTTCAGAGAACCACTTTTGATACGAGTCGACGCTTTCTGGCGAGAGGAGGTGTCGCTCGACGAGATCGTTGAGTTTTGCGCTCCAGTCATGCTTGATCATATCGGTCTTTTCGATACCCTTCTCGAGTTCGTCGACGAGCTTGAGTCGATCTTCGAGTCGCATGTTGTAGAACTGTTTGTGCTTCTCCTGCATCTCTTTTGGAATGATGTTTTCATTCTCGAAGCGCTGCAGAACTTTTGCGCGACGTGGATCATCAAGCGTTGATTGTCTGAGTGTGGCATCTTTGTCTCTCAGGCTGAGCTTCTCAAATCGCGGCTTGTATTTCTCGGCACTCGCCTCGCTGATATGTCTGGCCTTTACCTTATCCTCGAGCTTTTTATTCCACTGCTTAATTTTTTCGCCATGCTTCTTACAGTCTTCGGCGATCTTTTCCTTGTCACCGTAGTGCGAGTTTTTGAAGTCATATTGTGCCTGAACGTTCACTGGCATCGATTCATAGACCTTTGCGAACTCCATGAGTTTCTTTTCTGCCGCTGGAAATCCCTTCACGAACATCTCGAGCATCTCGGGTCGATCTTCTTTTTCAATGCTGAGCACCTGGCTTTTTTCTTCGGTACTCTGATACTTGGAGTCCTGCGTCATCTTGATGAGCTTGTCGCGAAGACCCTGTTTCATCTGCTCGATGACCTCCTTTTTTGCCTTGAGGCCTCGTGCTTTTTTGAGCGTCTCTTCGTAGCGCTTCTGGGTTTCTGGTGAGAATTTTTTGAAGGTCGTCTGTACGGATTTGATCGAATCACTCTTGGCATCCTCTTCATATTCGGCCAGCAATTTCTTCTGCTTGTCGAGTGGTGCCTCGCGGAAGCGGACGCTCATATCCTTGAGCTCCTCATCGCTGTAGAGGCCCGATTTCTTGAATGCGTCGACGGCTTTTTTGAAGCCCTCAACACTTGTCTTTACCTCTTTGAGATAGTCCTTTTTCTCCGTGCGTCGAAGTTTGTTGAACTGCTCCATATATCCCTCGGCCTCTTTGCCACTTCCAATCGTCTTGACCAACTGGTCCCGAATTTCTTTCAGCGACTTGACCTCCTCACCCAGTTTTCCGTGCCACTCACGTTTCTTGTCGATCGTCTGTTTTCCGAACTCGTCCTTATACTCCTGAAGCGTGTCGAGGCGACGCGCGGTATCTTTTCCAAAGAGCTCCTTGTTTTTGTCGAGACCGGCGAAGTACTCTGCGGTGAGTTTGTGCGTTTCGCTGATGGTATCGTCGATGTGTTTCTGAATGGCGGCAATTTTTTTTGGGTCGCGATCCTGATTGGCGATCACGAGCTTGTCCTCAAAAT
The DNA here is from genome assembly GCA_943349045.1 of Candidatus Peribacteria bacterium. Lineage (GTDB taxonomy): Bacteria > Patescibacteriota > Gracilibacteria > UBA1369 > UBA12463 > CALREA01. The sequence continues at coordinate 3,966 of CALQZC010000001.1, read as the reverse complement.
CCTTACGCTCTTTTTCACTGAGGGCGGTACCATTTTTCTGAAGCTGCTTCCGGGCATCAGCGTAGATGCCCTGGAAGGCTTTATTTTCATGGAGGACGGTATCAGCGTCTTTTTTTCGATTTTCGAGATCTTCAATCTGCTTGTCTGCTGGGGACAGATCGTCTTCTTCTCCTAATTTTGAGGGTGCGTTTCGGGCCATAATACTCGAGTTTTATGCCCGAGGTTTGTTATTGTATCATGTTTTCTAGAAAATGCAAGGGTTTGGTGCTATACGCTGCAAGCTGAAAAGCCACAGCTGAGGCAGAGCATACAGCCTTCGGCGATTTGAACCTGGCCTTGGCACTCTGGGCACTCTTTGTCAGCGATCAGTTCATGCTTTGACTTCATTTTCTCAACCTTCTGGTGTTCGCGTACTGGAGGAAGGATGAACTCGGCGACTCGCTTTTCTATAAGGGGTGCGGGTGCGGGGGAGAGAACGGGAACGGACTCCGCTGCGCTTCGTCTGACCTTTCCAATGTTCAGGACCTGAGCGTCTCGTGAGCCGTCTCGGTAGATTGTGACACCCTTGCAGTTGAGATCGTAGGCGAGAATGTAGGCCTTTTCGACATCCTGCATTGAGGCAGAGTGTGGGAAGTTGATCGTCTTTGAAACTGATGCGCAGACGTGTCTCTGGAAGGCGGCCTGCATACGGATATGATTTTCTGGAGAGATATCCTGAGCGGTGACGAAGACTCGTCGAACGTCTTCTGGAATTTCTTCCGTAAATCCTTGGACGGTTCCAATCTTGGCAATTTCTGCCATGAGCTCTTTCGAGTAGAATCCCCGTTCCTTCGCGATTTCTTCAAAGTAGCTATTGGTATAGATGAGCTCGGTTCCGTCCATGACGTTCTTGATGAAACAGATGGCGAAGTTCGGTTCGAGACCACCACTTGCCTCAGCGATCATACCGATTGTTCCGGTTGGAGCGACGGTGGTCGTGTAGGAGTTTCGGATCTTGATGCCCTTTTTCTCCCACGTTGAGCCTTTGTAGGCGCCGAATGTTCCACGAACCTTTGCGAGCTCGATCGATTTTTCGATCGACATATCACGGATGAATTTCATCAGCTGTTCGCCTTTTGCGAGGCCTTCTTCTGCGTCGTATGGAATCATCATCTGGTAGAGTGCGTCGGCGAAGCCCATGACACCGAGACCGATGCGTCGAGTGTTTTTTGACATCTCGGCAATCTGTGGAATCGGATAGCTGTTCATGTCGATAACGTTGTCGAGGAACTGGGTCGTGGTGTAGACGGCTTCTTTGAGACGGTTCCAATCAAAATCTTTTTTGTCGGCGGTGACGAATCGGTTGACGGCGATGGAGCCGAGGTTGCATGAGTCGAATGCGAGGAGATCCTGCTCGCCACATGGGTTCGTTGCCTCGATATCACCGAGGTGTGGAACTGGGTTGGTGGCGTTCATGTTGTCGATGAAGACGAGACCTGGGTCGCCGTTGAGCCATGCGTTCTGAATAATAAGATTGAATACTTCCCGAGCACGAAGTTGGCCACAGGCGTTTTTCGTTCGTGGGTTAATGAGATCGTAGGTGGTATCTTTCTTGAGCGCCTCCATAAACTTCGCCGTAATTGCTACGGAGATATTGAAGTTGGTGAGGGTTTTCATGTCGGCTTTGCAGACGATGAAGTCGAGGACATCCGGGTGATCGACTCGGAGGATCCCCATATTGGCCCCTCGTCGTTTGCCTCCCTGTTTGATTTCCTGTGTTGCGGCGTCGAAGATTTTCATGAATGAGACCGGACCTGATGAAACTCCCGCGGTGGACTTCACCATATCGTTGGCTGGTCGGAGTCGTGAGAAGGCGAAACCGGTTCCACCACCTGATTTATGAATGATGGCCTGGTACTTGAGCGAGTCGAAGATGCCCTCGATCGAGTCTGGAACTGGTAGCACGAAACAGGCAGAGAGCTGCTGAATTTCGGTTCCTGCATTCATAATCGTCGGTGTGTTTGGCATGAACTCGAGGTTTGCCATGACGTCGTAGAATTTTTTTGCGGTGGCCTGGTACTCTTCTTCGCTGGCGCCATAGTTTTTGTCGGCGAGGGCGATATTATTGGCAATACGTTCGATGAGCTGCTTTGGAGTTTCTTTAATGTTTCCATCCTCATCCTTCAGAAGATAGCGTCGCTTGAGAACCTCGAGAGCGTTGTTTGAGAAGTTGAGACGTTCATCGGCATTACCCTTGCCAATAATCGACTCTGTCTGTTCACGCTCCTGGGCCTGTCGTGCTCTATAGAGGATGTAGGCTTTTGCCGTTTTTGCATGACCACCCTCGATGAGTATTTTTTCAACGAGATCCTGGATCTGCTCGACGTTTGGAATCGCGTCTGGGCCTTTGAAAAAAACCTCGATCACCGCAGTGACCTGATTGGCGATTTTGTCAGCAATGGATCGGTCGGAGCCCCCAACGGACTCAGCGGCCTTCCAGATTGCCTCAGCAATCTTCGATTGATTGAACTCCGCGACTCGGCCATCGCGTTTTTTGATACTTTGTATCTGTGCCATAGGGGTGGGGGTAAAAAGAGAAGGGTAAGCAACGGAACAAGAAGACCAATGACATGCGGTGACATCCTCATCTAGGTATGTCCGCGCAAGAAATTTGAGTTAAGAATTTGTTACCTTCTTGTAAGGTTTATCTTAGGTGGGTGGGTTTCCGTTATCAATGGAATGTCTTACGATTTTCTTGCCGCTCTTCGAATATGTAGTGTTGTTCAATTTTTTATGCCACTACATGTAGTATGTAGGTTCATAAAAGCATACACCCTTGCGGAGAAATGTGAAGAGGGAGTTACGAGTCTGAATTGACTTTCGGTGACTACTGTTGTGGGTAGATCTGTTTTGCCTCTTTGAAGAGTTTGATTGCGAGCACTGGACAGGCTTCTGCAGCCATCATGATGGTTTCTTCGTCGGATGCGTCGGGGTCGACGAGGTAGGCCTTGCCCTCTTCTTCGTCGAGTTGAAAGACACCTGGTGCCACCGCCACACAAGGTGCGGCGCCGATGCAGAGTTTGCGATCAACGACGATTTTCATCGCTGGTTTCTGCGTTGTCTCGCCTTCCGAGATGTCTCCGAGTTGTACAGGTACGATTGCCATAGCTCCGGAATACTACCGCGGGTTTGGAGCGGAGTCCAGAGGTTGTTTCGGCGAGTTGCTTACGAAGTTATCTGGCGTTTTTCGTGATACTTCACATCCATGGTATGTGCGAGCACGTGATGTCCCTTACAGAGCGGGGCGAGATACTTTGGGTCGTGGGTTTTTGCGACGGAGAAACGTTGTGTGTGATGGAGCTCTTCTGATGGTTTGTTGCAGGTCTTTATCGAGCACTTGGTGCCGTACTCTTTTTTGAGAATTTTTCTCGTTCTGGCTGGGATGTATCGAGAATTGGTTGGCTGACACTCGTTACTGATCGTTTCTTTTTCTTGTTCGATAGTTTGTTTTCTTTGTATAAGCGCTTCTCGAATTATTTCATTGATGTTAATACCCGATTGCTGAAGTTTCAGAAGCTCAGATGTTATATCGCTCTCGAGTTCCAGGGTGTCTTGTTTAAATAGCTGATTATTTTCTGGCTTGTGGTCGACCACACTTTCTTCTGCTCGAATATCTTTTACAAATGTTTTGAGCGCTGACATCGGCAGTATTTTCACCATCTCCGCGAGTTCTTCCTGATTTTCTGGAGTTGCGATGGAGGCGATTCTTGCGATTTTATGCATGCTGGCCTCGCCGTTGTTGAGGATCGTTTTCAGGGCGGGCATTTGCTCAAAGGCTTGATCGAGGTTTAGTGCTCGAGAAACTTGCTCTTCACTCACGCCTGCCATAACTTTTGCAAAATGAAACACGGAGGTGAATCCTTTTTGTTCATACAGTTTTCTTTTGTGCACTTCTGGAAGAAGTCCAAGAAACTTGCGACGCCACAT